>NZ_DALZMB010000092.1:0-15043 GCF_032007265.1 Paracoccus sp. (in: a-proteobacteria)
GAGATCCGGCATGGTATTTTTCTTGCCACCGCGTTTCCGCCCATTCGCGGTGGTCGCGGCAGGCACGGAGCGGGCGCTTCTGGCGGGGATGGTCAGGTGGAGCCGTCCAGCCGAAGTTGCCGATACCGGGGCATCCTGTGTGGTCGCAGCGCATGTCATGCCGCGCCCCGCCGCTTTTTCGAGGGAACGCCTTGATCTTGCTGAGCGTTGTGCACATGTCCGCTAGAGCGGATGGCCTCTTTGCGGGCCGCAATGTAGGAGCGAACTTTTGCCTCAGTCTCGGGCCACACGCGCCCACCGGCGCGAAGCCGTGAAACTAACTCGGAATTCCCAGCCGCAGCCTTACCGAGGTAGCTTGCTTTCAGGTTTGACTCCTTCAGGAAGGCGTCAATCTCTTGCAACAAAGTGCGGGAATGTTTTGTCATGAGCTGCATTGTATCCGCTTTAGAGGATGCAGCAAGTGTTTTCTATAGAGGACGTGCGATTATCTCCGCTTTCGCGGATACTCTCGGCATGGAAAACGATGCCTGGAGAGAGCGGCTTGCAGCCGCGGTAAAGCAATCTGGTCGCAGCCTGAGAAGCCTTTCAATGGCAGCAGGCAAGGGACCGGGCTACGTTCACTCTCTGCTTTCCGAGGGTAAATCACCCACCATCGAAAACCTGATGGAGCTGTGCAAGCAGATTGGGACAAGCCCTTCCTACATCCTTTATGGCGTAGATGTTCAGCCCGAAGATGCCGAAATCATTGCGGCAATGCGGGACGATCCGGAAACACGAGATGCGGTGCTTGCACTTCTGCGGCGCAAGTCTGCGCCCTGACCGCAGCCAAGAGCTTTCGCTTTTCAGCTGCGGTCATTCCCGCCAGCACCAACATAAACTCATGCACGTCCATCACGTCCTCACCCGTTACAGGACCAGCCTAGCAGTACAAATCGTGAACGTGCAACCGCAACGTGCGGTGGAGGTGTGGTTGGGACTCGGCAAGAGCGAGCCGGACGGGCAAGATATGGGGAGAGAATCGGGAGGCCTAAACGATGGGCTTGATTGAGTTCGTCTGCGCATCGATCATTGCCGCCTACGCCATGGTTGGAGGCGCGTTCATTGGCGCCTCGATTACTGCGCCTCACAACATGAAAAAGGTTCTGATAGCTATGGACCCGGCCATTGGTGTGCTATTCCCCGTTACGGGGCTCGGGATGATCGCATCCATGTCGCTGATCTTCATCGCTCCATTTGGGTGGTTCATCAAGGCCTCAGCAATTGCGACCATCGCAACGGCTGCTCACCTAACATTCACCGTGATCTATGCGGTCTGTCATTTCATTGTAGCCGCAATAGATGATCCAGAAAGCCAACAAGCAGTGAAAGACCTATGATGGACACCAAGTAGACAACCACAACCACTAAAAGCCTCATAGCCCCTCGCCCGCCCGACTCGGCGGGCTTTTTTGATGTGCGCCAGCACAGCGCTGGCAGGGGCAGGATAGCATAGGTGCGGATAGGTCTCAAAATTATATCCTCTTTAGGGGATGTATTATCTTGACTATCCTCGATAGCGGATACATCTTAAAGACATACCGACGACGACCCCGACCGCCAGACGGCAACTGGGTGATGCTCGGAAAACCCTTTGAGATGGACTAACGAGATGGACATTTGCCCCACCAGCGCGACCCGCCTGCCGATCATCGGCTTTGAGAACCTGACCCCGGCTCAGCTCCGTCGGTTGGGCAGCATCATCAACCCCAAGATCCGCGTCACGCTTGACGTGGTTCCAGTCCTCGACCCCGCTGTCATGGCTGGGATTCAGCTCAGCGCCGACCGATCGACACCGCGCGGCGGTATGGGAGGGCGCGCGTGATGGCGGAGCGCATCAACGATGGCGAGCATTTTGAAATCGAGGCCGTAGTTCGCATGAATGGGGGCGAAGCATATGTCCTCAATCGTGCTCCTTCGGTGAAATATATCCAAGAGGGCAACTGCCTTGTCGGGCGCGACGGGCCGTTCGTTAGTCTCTATCAGCACGACACCCCTCATGGGCGCTTCAAAGCATTCGCTGGCGCAGTCTTCGATATCCCCCTCAGGGATGGTGGATCAATTCGAGCGTCCGGCCAGTGGTGGCACTCCCATCCAGCTGGCGCGATCGACGCTGCATGGGCCACCAATGCTGGCCTGCTCAAGTGTTACGTTTTCAGTGTCGGTGCGTGGGACCCTGAGGCGTTGGCGGCTATGCGTTCGGCTTACAAGGGGGAGGTCTATCCCTACTGGGCATATCAGGCCCTGATCGAAGCTCCGCGGCTGAGGGTTGCAAGCAGTAACGCGAAGATCCACGCAAGGAAGGTGAAGGGACACATCCTCCGAAACCTGCGCGAGATAATGGCGGAGCGAGACGAATTGCGCTCCATGCTCGCGGCCCGCAACGGGGAGGTCGCGTGATGATCGACCCCCGCCCCATCATGGCCGAAGCACGCGACGCCTATGCCGCGCAGGTCAAACTCGCCCGCGCCTGCGGTGACAAGCCTGCCGCAGACGCCCTTATCGCCCGCATCAACGACATCGATCAATTCTGGGACGCCATGCCCTCGGAGGCTCGCCATGCAACAACGCATTGACTGGACCTGCGCAATCACGTGGCTCGCTATGGCTATCGGCGTTGTCGCCTTCTGGGCCGTGGTTGGCCGGGCGGTGCTGGCATGACCCGCGCACCGAACGTCCCGACCGATCAGGCAGCGCCGGAGCTGCTGCCGTGCCCGTTCTGCGGGGGGCACGTAGAGGCTGATTGGCATTACAACGATAACTCTGACGGCGGCGGGCGGGGCAAGGTAATCTGCTCTGGATGTCAGGCTGAAATGGTCAGCGACGATCCCGGCTGGATGAACAATCAAGCAGACCGCGATCGTTGCATTGCCGAAGCCATCGCCGCATGGAACCGCCGCGCCGATCTCGCCGCCCCCTCTGCGCCTGCCGAGGTCGAGGGGCTGGTGGAGCGGTTGCGACAGGGAACGACCCGTATCGTGCGCCACTACTCATCGTGCACCATCGAAGACGTTGACGATGCAGACGAGACCATGGCGGAAGCCGCCACCGCCCTGACCGCGCTGCAAGCCGAGAACGAGCGGCTGACCAACCGGGCCGAGGTCGCGGAATACAAGCAGCGGATCGCTGTCGAGCAAGTCCAACCGATGATCCGCGCCCGCGCCGAGAAGGCAGAGGCCGAGCTTGCCAAGATCGTTGAGGGCATTGCTGATGATGCCACGGCTATTCCAGAAGCATGCGGAAAGCTGCATGACCTGCTGTGCCTGCCCGACGACGCAAAACCTTCGACAGCTTACGACTGGGCCCGCGAGGCGTATGACCTGCTCATTCCCGCATCTGGTCGCGCGATTGACCGTGCCGCCCACGCGAAGCTCAAGGGGGACGTGTGATGACCCGCGCCCTCTACATCGGCCTCATGCTCATCGCACTGCCTATCCTGATCGGCTTTGCGGTCTGGCTCGTCGCCCCCGCTATTGGCGCGGTTGTCGATGCCGCAGCCACCCGCCCTGCCGCATGCGCTGGCTACACGCCAGATGAATGTGCGGCGGCTGTGGAGGGCTGGTGATGTCCAGTTACAACCACTCTGCGCACTTCACTGATGAGGCATGGGAACAGCTAGGCAGGGAAGCTGATGAGCTGGAAGCCTACCGAGAGGCCGAGAAGGTCCGCCTACGCGGCAACTATCGCCCGCCACCAATCGCCCTGCCCGGCAGCAAGTTCTGCCCACTGTGCCGGGGCCGTTCGAAGCTCTCAGACGGCTGCGACTGCCCCGCATGTGACGGGACAGGCTTCAAGGAACTGATCACGCTGGAGGATGCAGCATGAACCGGCACGCATTGGACGGAAACATGATCTCCGCCGACGCCTACTATGGCGCGGTCTGGCAGCCTGAAGATTTCGAAGCCTGCTGCAAATGCGGCTGCGACTTCGCCGACACAGACAGCGACAACCACGACCCTCACGCGATCCAGAGCAAGAGCGATCCCATGCTCTGCGCCTTCTGCTTCGACACGATGGGGGACGAGCAATGAGCCATATTCATCCTACCCCTCTGCATATCCGCGGCTGTGTCGGTGACGAGATGTGGAAGGCCGCAAAGGCTTGGGAGCGGGAAACCGGACAGGTCGCACCCTACAGCCTCTTTTCTAAGGCGTTCCGCGACGGCATGGCCCGCGCGATCCGTGAACACGAAGCAGAAGTCGCCGCCTTCGGGCCCCAATATCTAGAACCAAACGAACTTCATGAAGCATCATAGAGAGACATAAAAATGGTCGACTACATCGAGGAAAGCAAAGGCGGCGACTTCAGGCCCACGCCCGAAGGCCAGCACGAAATGATC
Source organism: Paracoccus sp. (in: a-proteobacteria) (assembly GCF_032007265.1). Taxonomy (GTDB): domain Bacteria; phylum Pseudomonadota; class Alphaproteobacteria; order Rhodobacterales; family Rhodobacteraceae; genus Paracoccus. The sequence goes on from NZ_DALZMB010000092.1 coordinate 4,376, forward strand.
TGTTGCCGGGTGATCGACCTTGGCACTCATCAGGGCGAATACAAGGGTGAGATCAAGCACCAGCGGAAGATTCTGATCACTTGGGAGGTTCCCGGCGTCCGAACGGAGATTGATGGGAAAGACTTGCCCCATCTCCATAGCGAACGCTTCAACTGGTCATTCCACGAGAAAGCTAATCTGCGAAAGTTCCTTGAGGATTGGCGCGGCGTCCCGTTCAAGCCGGAAGATTTCGCCGGGTCGAACGGCAACGGCTTCCGTATCAGCCGACTTATCGGCGTCCCGTGCTATGCGCAAGTCATGCACGAGACCGGCGGCAATGGCAGGACCTATGCCAATCTGCGCACTATCATGCGCTTCCCCGGAAAAGCAGACAGCTGGCCGAAGGCTGAGGGCGAGTTGATTTTCTTCGATCTGGACAACTTCGATCAAGCTACCTTCGACAAGCTGCCGAAGCGGATCAAGGCGCAGATCGCGGACAGCCCGGAAGGCTCTTACCTGATTGAGCGCGGCACGATGCGCTACGTTGCAGAGCAAGGCGAACCCCATCGAGACGGTCAATCGGCAAATCAGTCACAGCACTCATCAGCAAGTCGTGAAGTAAACGATTTCGATTCAGACCCGATCCCGTTCTGAGGTGACGCCATGACCCACAAAACCGACCGCATCGTTGAAGTGCTGCATACCCTTATCGCGATGTTTCCCGAGCATGCAGACGATGGCGCATGGATGGCAGCCGAGGCAAGCGAGCAATTCGGCATCGATCCGAAGGACGCCAAACGCGTCTATGACAAGCGCTTCGCTATAGCGGGGGCTTGCTGACATGGCCGACGACGACCGCGCCCGCGCCTCACGAGCCACCGAATACCTGATCGAGAGCGCCGCTGAAATCGCCGCTGCCCGTGCTGACCTAACCCGCGCCGAGAACATGCTGCGCGTGGTCAAAGCAATGGCGATGCGCATGAGCAATGCCAAGGCTGTGTCGGCGCAAGAGACAGAGGCATACGCCTCGTCGCAGTACCTTCAAGCGATCAATGATCTGACCGCTGCGACGCAGGCTTATGAAGAACTTCGGGCGAAGCGCGAGGCCGCGAAAATGCGGATCGAATACTGGCGGTCGCTTAACGCCAATCAGCGATCCGCAGAGCGTGGATATGGGAGTGCGGCATGAACTTCGCGCATCAGTTTCGCGGCCCGCTCGGCCAGAAGGTCGGCAAGATCGTCAGCACAGCAATCCGGGACAGCGCACGCGGCCAGACCTGCACCATGCGCTCAGACTGGTGCAATCACGATCCCAGCACCGTCGTGTTCTGCCACGCCCCGGTGCGCCGATTTGGCCTGGGCGGGATGGGCATGAAAGTGCCGGATCTCTTTGGCTATTACGGCTGCCACATGTGCCATGCCCATGAGAGCGATATGGGCTGGGACGATATTCTGCGGGCCATGTGCGAGACGCAGATGCGCCTGCTGGCTGCGGGATTAATCGTGGTCCCCCGCTGAGACTGCCAGCCTCGCCCACCTGCTCGGGCGCGGCCAACTTCCCCGGCGGCGGGGTGCTGCCGGGGGCTTTTATGGAGAAAGCGATGCCGAAAGCTGATATCTCATTCGCGCCGCGCCTGCTCGCTGAGCCAGAGGCCGCTCGTTATCTGGGAATGTCCGCGACCACGCTGCGCTCACTTGGCCTGCCCCGCAAGGAGATGAGGGCTAAGCGCCTCTATGACCGGTTTGACCTGGATGATTATGCGAGCGCCCTACCCTACGAGGGGCAAGATGACACAGCAGCCTCCGCGCTCACTGATAAGGCATTCGGACTATGAGATTGAAGGGAATCAGGCGGCAGAAGCGCGGTGAGCGGGTGGTGAAATATCACCGCGCGACCGGCGTTCGCCTGCCCGACCTTCCCGAGCTTCACCCCGATTTCATCGCTGCGTGGGCCACCGCCCAAGCTCAGGCTGGCTCCATCCAAGCCAAAGCCCTGCGCGGTGCAAGCGCAGGATCGGTCGCGTCCGTCGTCAACAGCTTCTTGGCGTCCCAAGATTTCCTGTCCGGTAGCTCCGTCTATCGGGCGATTCTCAAGCGCAATGCGGAGCAGATCAAAGCGGCGTATGCCGACGTGCAGTTCCGCCTGATCGAACCGCGTCACATCGAAGCAGATCTGGCCAAGCTGCCGCCAAACCCTGCGAATGCTCGCCTGAAAACTTGGCGGAAACTGAGCAAATTCGCGAAAGTCACGGGGCATGGGGAAAAGGACGCCGCCGCGCTGGTTTCAAAGAGAAAGGAAACCATTGTCGGTCACAAGAAATGGACAGCCGAGGACATTGCCGCCTATCGCGGCAGGTGGGCCGTCGGCACAGTTCAACGCGCCTGCTTCGAGCTGGTTTACTGGACGGCAGCCCGCACGATCGACGCGGTCAACCTATCGCCCTCGCACGTCGGCAAGGACGGTATCCTGACCTTCATCCAGAGCAAAACCAAGGGCCCCGCCTATGTGCCGTGGACTGCGACGCTGCCGGATTTCGCAGCCTCGTGGCTGGATGAGCGCGAAACGGTCCACAAAGCAGTCGAGCACCTCAAAGGCGGCTTTACCTTCTTGGCGACCTCGAACGGAAAAGTGCGCAGCCACAAGGGCCTGTCGAACGTGATTGCCGATGCCGCGAGGGACGCGTGCCTGCAAGACTGCACGGCGCACGGGCTCAGAAAGGCGCGCCTGACCGATATCGCCGAGGCGGGCGGAACCGCGCACGCAATTATGGCTTGGGGTGGCCACAAAACGCTCCAAGAGGTCGAGCAATACACCCGCGCCGCCCAAATGAAACGGCTGATAAGTGGACCGGGAACAGAACGGAACGTTGTATCACCCGCCGACCGCGATACAAAAATCGCGAAAAGTCTTTAGTTTTCAATAAGAGAATGAGCCAATGGCGCACCCAAGAGGATTCGAACCTCTGGCCTCTGCCTTCGGAGGGCAGCGCTCTATCCAGCTGAGCTATGGGTGCGGACTGGTCTGTGATTACCGCGTAATGCACCGGGCCGCAATGGGGTTTCAGGCGAAAAGCTCTCGGCAAAACTTCAGGCCGTCAATCAGCGCATCGACCTCTTCGGTGGTGTTATAAAGGGCGAAGCTGGCGCGTGCGGTCGCGGTCTTGCCGTAGAAATCCAGCAAAGGCATCGCACAATGCGTCCCTGCCCGTACAGCAATGCCGCGCTTGTCGAGAATCGTCGAGATGTCATGGGCATGGGCCCCCTCCATCGTCAGCGAAAAAATCGCGCCTTTGCCGGGGGCATCGCCTTGGACCTCAAGCCAATTCAATGCGCGCAGCTGCTCACGTGCGTAATCACGCAAGTGGTGCTCATGCGCGGCGATATTCTCCATCCCGAGCGCCATCATGTAATCCAACGCGACGCCCAGACCGATCTGATTGACGATGCCGGGGGTGCCTGCCTCGAACTTCAACGGCGGCTCGGCATATTCAACGCTGTTGCGGCTGACGGTACGGATCATGTCGCCGCCACCCAGGAATGGCCGCATTTCGGCCTGCCGCGCGCGCGAAACCCAAATCGCACCCGAGCCGGAAGGTCCGTACAGCTTGTGGCCGGTAATGGCATAGAAATCGACGCCAAGCGTCTTGAGATCGACGGGCACATGGACCGACGCCTGGCTGCCATCGACCAGCACCGGCACATCCGTGCCCCGCGCGATCGCGCCGACATCAACCAGCGTACCGGTCACATTCGACATATGGGTGACGGCAATCAGCTTGGTGCGCGGGGTGACCGCCTCTAAAACCTTTTCAGGGGGCAGGCTGCCATCCGGCTCGGGCTCGACCCATTTCAAAACGACGCCCTGACGTTCGCGCAGAAAATGCCAAGGCACGATATTGGCATGATGCTCGAGAACAGACAGCACAATCTCATCGCCGGGCTGCAAACGCGGCGCGGCCCAGCCGTAGCTGATCAGATTCAGCCCCTCTGTCGCGCCCGAGGTGAAGATGACCTCATCCTCGTGTGGCGCATTCAGAAAACGGGCAATCTTGCCGCGCACTGCCTCGTAGTGATCAGTCGCCAGATTGGAGAGATAGTGCAAACCGCGATGGACATTGGCATATTCCATCTCATAGGCCTGCGTGATCGCATCGATCACCACCTGCGGCTTTTGGGCCGAGGCACCATTGTCCAGATAGACCAGCGGACGGCCATTGACCTCTCGCGAGAGGATCGGGAAATCGCTGCGGATTTTAGCTATTTCATAGGTCATTGGACGACAATCTCGGGCATGATGCCGAAGGATACGGCAATGAAAGACAGGGCGAAACCGACGACAAACATGGTGCCGATAAACCCGAGGATAACCAGAAACGCACTTTGGAAACCGTGCAAGGCCTTGGTCAGCATCACGGTCAGGTACAAAAACAGACCGAAAGCAAGAATAGACATGATGGGCGCCGATGCTGGAAAGACCACCATCAACACCACCTGCACCGCCTGCACGCCAACCAGCATCATCTCGATCCAGGCGGTGATCAGAAGCGCGTCTTCAAACTGTCCCTTGCCGCCGAACAGACGCCCGACCCAGGTCATCAAAAGCGCCGATCCCACCATTGCCGTAAACTGGATCGACGCCAAAAGCGCGGGCTGCGCAATCAACCGCGAGACCGAGTTTTCCACCGGAACCGGAAACAGCAACCGCACCACGCCCGCAAGCAGTGTCGACAGCGCCACCGCCAACACCAGCGCCATCCAGCGCGCCGCCACCGGAAGATCCAGTGACTGCAGCGCGCGTAGCCCAAGCATGGGCTCTTTTACGGTCAAGATGGCCAGATCGCCGATTTGCTTGAAATTCATTTTTGTCCTGCAAGGGCACGCAATCCCGCACCCCAGATAAAGAGAAATCCAAGGCCAGCCACAGCCTGCGTCAGCGTCAGCGCGGGGCCCGGCCCTACTAGCCCGGCCGTCATCCCTGACAGCAACATTGCTGGCGAAACCGCCAGAAGCGCCCAAAACAGCGCAAGGCGAGAATCCTCGGGCGTCAGCGGGCGTGCCGTCAGCCGCGACACCGCCGCGACCAAGGCGGCCAGCGCATAGGCCAATACCGGCATCATGAACATCACCGCCAGAACGGCCCCCCCCATGCGCGCATTCAGCGGAATGGAGGGGTCGATTTCAGCGGCACGCGCGTGGCTGGGGGCCTGAGCCACCAGAAAGATCAACATTGCGACCATCAAAAGGACGATCAGAACGCGATCTGGCATTCCACGCAACTCGCGCACAACCGCACCGGGCCGCCACCAGCTTTTCACCACACGTGGCAAGATGCCCGGCCGAGCTGTGCGCGATTGACTCATGCGGAGGTTGCCTGAGCCCGCTCGGTCAGCCAGTCTTCCAGCCGTTCCAGCACGCGCTCGCGTAGAACCTCATCCTCGACCTCTTCCAAGGCATCAGCCAGGAAGGACAGGACCAAAAGGACGATTGCCCGCTCTTTTGGAACGCCGCGCGAACGCAGATAGAACAATGCGGTTTCATCCAATGCCCCGGTGGTCGAGCCATGGCTGCACTTCACATCATCGGCGTAGATTTCCAGCTCGGGCTTGGCAAGAAACTGGCTGTCTTCGTCCAGCAAAAGAGCCTGGCTGATCTGATAGCCATCCGTTTTTTGCGCGCCCTGCTTGACCAGGATCTTGCCCTGGAACACCCCGACCGCACCGTTTTTCAGCACCTTTTTATAGACCTGACGGCTTTCGCACCGCTCGGCCGCATGGGTGATATAGACGGTGTTGTCATGGTGGAACGGGCCTTGCGTCCCATCCCCCAAAGCGGCCGCCGCGACATGGGCCACGGCATCATCGCCGATGATATCGACAATGCTTTCGTGACGCATGACACGACCGCTGACCGAAAGCTCAAAGGATTTCAGCAGCGCATTGGCCGCAACCCGTGCGAACAGGTAGCTGATCCCGACCTTGGGCTCGGCGGCGCGCTTGGCCATCAGATGATGCAGACGCGCGCCATCGGCGATGTCGGCCTCGATGACCACGTTCGAACGTGCGCCGATCAGCCCGGTTTCCAGCAGTGTCACCTCAGAATCGGGTTCCATCCGGACGACGTGATGCAGATGCACATCCGCCGCTGCGGCCTGGCGCCGATAGATCAGATGGACCGGGCGGGCAACTTTGCCGGTGACGCGGATCAGCACACCATCGGTCGCAGCCAGCGTGTTCAACGCCGCAAAGGGACGCAAAACCGGCTTTTGTCCGGCAGCCTCTTGCATGCCGTAATAAGCCTTGGCCCAATGCGCGCCATCAGCCTCTGCAGCAGCAAGGGTCGAGATTTCGATCCCGGCCTCGCTAAGATCATCCGAGGAGGCCGCATCAAAATGACCGTCGACGAAAACCAGCTTCAGCCGCTCGATCCCATCAAAAAGAGGGGAATCCTGGGCATCATCCGGGATTTCGACCGCAGCGGCCTGAGGGGCGTTAAAGACCGCCGGGGCGGTATAGCGCCAATATTCATCGCGCGGTCCCGGCAGGCCCATCGCAGCAAGACGCGCATTCGCATCCTGGCGTGCCCCGGCCGAAAAACCACCCTTGGGCAGATCAAGCGCAGCAAGGCGCAGGCTCAGCGCCTCGCCCGACTGCGAAGCCGAGGCATGCACGGCCTGCGCAGATGCGCGGACAGCAAGCTCGGTCATTCCGCGACCTCCGCCAAAAGCTCGGCATAGCCGTTCTTTTCGACTTCCAACGCCAGTTCAGGACCGCCGGTTTTGATGATGCGGCCATTATACATGATGTGAACAACATCGGGGCGGATGTGGTCCAACAGACGCTGGTAGTGGGTGATGACCAGGAAGCTACGCTCGGGCGAGCGCAGCGCGTTCACGCCCTCGGAAACCAGACGCATAGCATCAACGTCAAGGCCCGAATCCGTCTCGTCCAGAATGCACATCCGGGGCTCGAGCATTGCCATCTGCAAGATTTCGTTGCGCTTTTTCTCGCCACCCGAAAAACCGACGTTCACCGGACGCTTCAGCATCTCGGCGTCGATATTCAGGCTTTTGGCCTTTTCGCGCACGACTTTCAGGAAGTCCCCGGCCGAGAGTTCCTCTTCGCCACGCGCCTTGCGCTGTGCGTTCACCGCAGTGCGCAAAAAGGTCAGGTTGCCGACGCCCGGAATTTCGACCGGATATTGGAAGGCCAGAAACAGGCCTGCTGCCGCACGCTCTTCGGGCTCCATTTCCAACAGATCGGCGCCATCCAGCGTGGCGCCACCATCCGTGACCTCATAACCATCGCGGCCCGACAGAACATAAGACAGCGTCGATTTGCCCGAACCGTTCGGACCCATGATTGCATGGACCTGACCAGCCGGCACCGTCAGATCGACCCCTTTCAGGATCTGCTTGCTGCCATCCTCAAGTTCGGCGCAGAGGTTTTTGATTTCCAGCATATTCTTCCCTTACCATTTCGTATCGGCTGCTGCCGGGCCTTGCCCGGCGCCGTTATATTCCTTGCGGCGCTTAGCCGACCGAACCTTCAAGCGAGATCGCGACCAAGGCCTGAGCTTCCATGGCGAATTCCATCGGCAGGGCCTGCAGAACCTCGCGGCAAAAACCATTGACGACCAGCGCCACGGCCTCTTCCTCGTCCATGCCGCGCGCGCGGCAATAGAACAGCTGATCATCATCGACTTTCGAGGTCGTGGCCTCATGCTCGACCCGGCTCGAGGTGTTTCTGACCTCGATATAGGGCACGGTATGGGCGCCGCATTGATCGCCGATCAACAGGCTGTCGCATTGCGTATAGTTGCGGCTGTTCAGCGCGCGCGGATGCATCGAGACCTGACCGCGATAGGTATTTTGCGCCTTTCCGGCGGAAATACCTTTGGAAACAATGCGTGAGCGCGTGTTCTTGCCAAGATGGATCATCTTGGTGCCGGTATCCGCCTGCTGCATGTTATTGGCGATGGCGATTGAATAGAACTCGCCCTGGCTTTCCTCGCCGCGCAAGATGCACGACGGATATTTCCAGGTGATCGCCGAGCCGGTCTCGACCTGGGTCCACATCACCTTGGCCCTTGCGCCACGGCAATCCGCACGCTTGGTCACAAAGTTATAGATGCCGCCCTTGCCCTCTTCATCGCCGGGGAACCAGTTCTGAACCGTCGAGTATTTGACTTCGGCATCGTCCAAAATCACCAGCTCGACCACCGCGGCGTGCAATTGGGCAATGTCACGCTTGGGCGCGGTACAGCCTTCAAGATAGCTGACATAGCTGCCCTTGTCGGCGATGATCAGCGTCCGCTCGAACTGGCCGGTATTCTCGGCATTGATGCGGAAATAGGTCGACAGTTCCATCGGGCATTTGACGCCCGGCGGGATGTAGACGAACGAGCCATCCGAGAAAACGGCCGAGTTCAGGGTCGCAAAATAGTTGTCCGTCTGCGGCACGACCGAACCTAGGTACTTTTTGACCAGTTCGGGGTGTTCGCGGATCGCCTCGGAGATCGAGCAGAAGATGACACCGGCCTTGGCCAGCTCATCCTTGAAGGTGGTGCCGACGGACACGGAATCGAATACCGCATCCACCGCGACCTTGCGGGCCTCGGCGGGGGCATCCTCGGCGCCCTCGACACCGGCCAGGATCATCTGCTCGCGCAGCGGAATGCCCAGCTTTTCATAGGTCGCCAAAAGCTTGGGATCGACATCATCCAGCGACTTGGGCTTTTCAGCCATGCTTTTGGGGCGCGCGTAGTAATACTGATCCTGATAATCGATCTCAGGATAGTTCAGCATCGCCCATTTCGGCTCGGTCATGGTCAGCCAGCGGCGGAAAGCCTGAAGGCGCCACTCGGTCATCCATTCGGGTTCTTCGTTCTTTTGCGAGATGAGACGAACGATATCTTCGTTCAGCCCCTTAGGGGCGTATTCCATCTCGATCTCGGTATCCCAGCCGTATTTGTAGCTGCCCATGTTCTGGACAGTTTCGACGGTCTCACGGTCAACGCCTTCGCGGACCTCAAGCTCCGGGGAGGTAGCCAGATCAGCCATGGTTATCCTTTCCTGCGGTTTCCCGCCCTCTATTCCGTTCGCGCCAGCGCTGCCACGAGGCAAGCCAGGCGTCGGCAAAACGCATAACATCCCGTTCAGCCGTGGAAGGCCCGAACGAGATGCGGATCGCGTCGCCCGCGTGTTCGGGATCGATCCCCATGGCCTGCAAAACACCGCTGGCCCGGACCTTGCCCGAGGAGCACGCCGACCCTGCCGAAATGGCAAATCCGGCAAGATCCATCTGCATCACCTGCGTCTCACCGCGCCACCCTGGGGTTAGCAATGCGAGTGTGTTCGGCAGGCGGCGGGATTCGCGCCCCAAGAATGTAACATCTTCCGCCCCGGATTCCAGTCTGGCGATCAACGAATCGCGGGTTTCGGACACTTTGTCCCACAAACCTTGATCTAGATCATTTTGAGCCGCTTTTGCAGCAGCCGCAAAACCCATGATTCCGATCAAATTCTCGGTCCCGGCACGGCGTCCCTGCTCTTGTCCGCCGCCCTTGATGCGGGCCTCGATATCGGTGCCACGTTTGACGACCAATGCGCCAATTCCCTTGGGTCCGCCAAGCTTATGGGCCGATACGAAACCAGCAGTGACACCTAACCAGTTGAAGGCAAGTGGTATTTTTCCAAAGGCCTGGGTCAGATCGCTGACCGCTAGCCCTTCGGGCAAGTGCTGCAGCACCCCGGTTTCGGAATTGGCAATCTGCAGGCTGGCGCGTTCGGGCGCGGGCACGCTCACGCGCCCATCTGCATCCGTCAGCAGAATCTGCTGACACCAGGCCTTGACCGCATCATGTTCCACACCCGCGCAGGCCAGATCGCGCCCCGCCAATGCCAAAGCCGCTGCCTCGGTCGAGCCAGAGGTGAAGATCACATCCGCGCCCTCTGCGCCCAGCGCTGCGGCGATGTCCTCGCGCGCACGCTCGATTGCGGATTTCGCGGCCCGGCCCTCGGCATGAACCGAGGACGGGTTGCCGACGATCTCGGTCGCGGCCAGCATTGCATCGCGCGCCTGTGCACGCAGGGGCGTCGTGGCATTCCAATCCAGATAGGCGCGGCTCATTTTGCATCGTCCTCGCGCAAAGCCGCCACGATCCGCGCGGCCAGCTTGCGCGCGACCTCGGCCTTGGGCATGCGCGGCCAGCTTTCTGCCCCCTGATCAGAGATCAGCGTGACCGCGTTTTCAGGACCGCCCATGATCCCGGTCGAGGGATGCACGTCATTGGCGATGATCCAGTCGCAGCCCTTGCGCAATCGCTTGGCCGTGGCATAGCCCACCACATCATCGGTCTCAGCGGCAAAGCCGATGACCAATTCAGGCCGCTTATCCGTCAAATGGCTGATCCAAGCCAAAATATCCGGGTTCTCGCTGAACTCGAGCGGTGGGATCTGTCCGGATCCATCCTTTTTGATCTTGCTGTCACGCGCGTTCAGGACATGCCAGTCCGCCACAGCGGCGGCCATAACCGCAACATCTGCGGGCAAGGCGCGCTCGACCGCCTCGCGCATCTGCGCCGCCGTTTCAACGGGGATGACCTCGACCCCTTCTGGCGGGGGAACGCTGGCCGGGCCGGTCACGAAACTGACCCTCGCGCCCAATTGGCGCAACGCATCGGCAATGGCCG
>NZ_DALZMB010000093.1:0-3061 GCF_032007265.1 Paracoccus sp. (in: a-proteobacteria)
CATTTCTCGGCCCGGTGGACGGAACAAAGGGGCGGCCCTTATCGTTATTTCCCTGTCATCAGTTGAAATAATGAGAAGGTGCATCCGTCATGAACAAAGCTGAAGAAGCGGCAAACGATCTTAAAAATCAGGCCAAGAATGCGGCTCAGGATGTGGCAGACAAAGCCAGCCGGGTTGCCGATGATGCGGCCGATGCCCTGGACGAAGCCCGCAGCAGGGGCAAAGAGTTCCTTGACAGCGCCAAAGATAAAGGCGCCGATCTGGCCGATGCAGCGCGTCAACGTGGCGCGGAATATCTGGATGCTGCGCGTGAAAAGGGTGCAGCCTATGCTGATCGCGCCCGCAGTGAGGCCAACCGCATTTACCGCGAGGGCGGACGCCGCGCGGGTGAGGTTGCCCATTACGCCGAGGATTACTACGACGATGTATCGGATATGGTGCGCCGCAAACCTGCGCAGGCACTGGGCATCGCCGCAGGCGTTGGCTTTCTGATTGGCCTGATCCTCGCATCGCGGCGTTAAGCCATCATGCTGGATTATGCGCACAAGATGCGCCTTGCGGTCTCGGATGCGACGCGGCGCGTTTCTCTGAAGGCAGGGGCGGGTGTCATTGTCCTGATCGGGGCAGGGTTCTTGCTTGCTGCGCTTTGGACCTGGCTTGCGGATCACCTGCAATGGGGCTCGATGAAGGCCTCGCTGGTGATCGGCGCGGTCTTTCTCATCTTGGGCCTGTTGGTGCTGGTTGGCACGGGCAGGGCGCGGCATCGTCCCCCGACCACCGATGAGCTGCGCGCCGAACTGGAAGAGCGTCTAAGCCTTGCCACTGATGCGGTTTTGGACCGGGTTACCGGGCGCGCCGAACGTGCGCTTGATCGAGCCAAAGAAACCGCCAGTGATGCCTTGGAAGCGGCCCAGTTGCGGGTCAGCAATCTGACCGACAAGGCAGGCCAGCGCGTGCAATCGCTTGTTGATACCGTGAGCTATACGGCTGATCGAGTCGCTGGCACCGCAGAGGCCAAGGCCCACGGCTTTGTCCGCTCGGCCGAGGATCTGGCCGAGCAAGCAGGCCTGACGCCAGAACGCCGTGAACGGATCGGCGAGCAGATCGAGCGTGCAAAGTCGTCAAACCTTGCCGCACTTGCCCCGGTTGTCGGTGCTTTTGCAGTCGGGATCACCTTGGCGTCGCGGTTACAATCTTGGCGTCATCAGGACGACGATCTTGGATCATACTATGATGAGGATCCCGAGGATTGGGATGATGATCAAGATTGGGGCGACGATGAGCTGAATGGCTTTGAAAACTAAATAAAAGCCCGCCAGGAGGCGGGCTTTTATCATAATATCAAATGGTTGCAATAGGAAATTAAAGCCCTATCAAGCGTTCGCTTCACGGATCTTGGCCGCGGCATCCTTGTCATAGGCAACACCGGCCTGATCAAAAAGCTGATCCAGCTCACCCGAAAGGGTCATTTCGGTGATGATGTCGCAGCCGCCCACGAATTCACCTTTGACATAGAGCTGGGGGATCGTCGGCCAATCCGAGAACTCTTTGATACCTTGACGGATATGCTCATCAGAAAGCACGTTCACGTCCTGGTAATCGACGCCCATATAATTGAGCACACCGACCACGCGGCTGGAAAAGCCGCATTGCGGCATTGCCTTGGTGCCTTTCATGAACAGTACGACATCGCTGGCGTCGATTGTGTTCTGAATGGTTTGGCGAACATCGGTCATGGTGAAGTCCTTATGGAGTGATGGTCCGTTACTCGGGCGCTTTTGTCGTCAGTGCAAGAGCATGGAGCGCACCGTTCGGCCCATCCATTTTGCCCTGAAGCGCGGCATAAACCGCGCGTTGTTGCTGAACCCGATTGAGCCCCCGAAAACTGGCGTCAATGACCTCGGCGGCAAAGTGATTGCCGTCACCGGCAAGGTCCGTGATCGTAATCTCGGCTTGGGGAAACGTCGCCCGGATCAGGGCTTCGATGTCATGGGCTTCCATGGCCATGGCTGTACCTCTTGCTGTTCAAGCAGATGTAGGCGATGGCGCATCAACTCGCAAGATCACAGCCACATGGCGGTTGATCGATACGATAAAAGATGGAAGTGACGTGCGATATTGATATATTATTACATAATACGGATTATTGAGATGTTATCTACAGGTCAGTTCCCCGCTGATATACGGTCCCTCATTTGCGTTAAAATCATTTGAAATCAATTATTTCTGTGCAAATTTCTTGGTGCGATGACCATTCTGCAGCGAAATATTGTCGTTGTTCGTAAAGACTAACGTTAAAATCGTGAGTTCTCTACGGGAATGAGGTCAGGAAAACCGCGAATTTCCGCGCGAAAATATGTCAGAAATCATAGCATTAGCCAAAAAGTTATTCTGCTATACGCCTTGAGATGTGCTAAGACCGTTGATCTTTCAAACGTGGCGTTACTTTCCACATCAAGCCAGCCGTCTTGGAGGGGCGTTTTGCCCAAGCTGTCTAAGTTGAGGCAGCGCGATATAGCATCGCCCTGCCCTTATTGATCGTTTAACCTACCGCCTATGGTCAGCGCAGGATGAAAATGGCATATCTATTTGAGATATTGCTACAATACCTGAGCGCGAAATGCCCTGCAGAAGTTGGATCGAGGCCCGGATCAAGTCCCAATCGGAGCAATCTTGGCGCTGGGGATGCCGCACAATGCCTTTGGCAGCGGCAGTCCGAATGCACGATCTTTGGTCTCGCCACTGATTACTTGAGCGTGACCAAAATCGCGCCCCCTGCGATCAGGGCAATTCCCAGCCAGTTGATCGGGGCCAGGCGCTCTCCCAGAAACAGGGCGGCCAAAATGGCGACGAAAACCACGCTCAACTTATCAATCGGTGCAACGCGGGCCGCATCTCCTAGTTTCAGCGCGCGGAAATAGCACAGCCACGAGGCGCCAGTTCCCAATCCCGATAGCACCAGAAACAGATAGGTTTTCCCTGAAACCGAGGCCAGCGGCTGCCATTGGCCCGTAGCAATCACGATCAGGACCAAGGCCAGCAAAACCACAACCGTGCGGAT
>NZ_DALZMB010000093.1:3071-14947 GCF_032007265.1 Paracoccus sp. (in: a-proteobacteria)
CAGAACCGATATTGGCAATGCCGATTTTCGCGAAAATTGCGGTCGAAGCTGCGGCAATCGCTGATAAAACGGCCCAGAACTGCCAGCTTTCTGTCAAAAACTTCATTGCTTTCTCCTTGGTGGGTATCGGCCGGGTTGCTGCGTGCCATTGTCCTAGTCCTGCGTGCGGTCAAGGGAAAATGCACGACGAAAGTTGCTGACCCAGGGTCGAATTGTCATACTTTCGCCTAAAATTCGTGGTTTCAAGGATGCGAAAACCAGCCAAGCATCTAGGCTGAGCCTCATCGAAAGACTGCAGGAAAGGAGCAAGGATGCCTGTCAGCCCGCCTGTTTGTGATTTTGGCGCCCCCTTGCCCGCTTTCAATCTGCCGGACCCGGATGGCCGCTTTTTCTCGGATCAGGATCTGGCCGGTCCCAATGGGATGCTGGTTATGTTTATCTGCAACCATTGCCCCTATGTGAAAGCCGTGATCCCGCGCCTGGTTCTGGATGCGCGAGCCTTGCAGGCCATGGGCGTCGGGGTGGTCGCGATTTCGGCCAATGATATTGCCGAATATCCGCAGGATGGCCCAGAGCACATGAAAGAGCTGGCCTTGCATCACGGCTTTTCTTTCCCCTACCTTTATGATGAAGATCAAACGGTTGCCCGCGCCTTTGGCGCTAGCTGTACCCCGGATTTCTTTGGCTATAACGCAAGCGGAACTCTGCAGTATCGGGGAAGGCTGGATGCCTCTGGGCGCGCGCCCGCCCCGCCCGATGCAAAGCGAGATCTTGTCGAAGCCATGACCTTGATTGCTGAAACCCAGAACGGCCCTCGGGATCAGATCCCCTCGATGGGTTGTTCGATTAAATGGAAAACATCGTGAACACCTGCCTTGCGCCCTGCCCCATCGTTTTCGACCTCGACGGAACTTTGATCGATAGCGCGCCTGATATTCAGGCAGCGGCGAATTTCGTTCTTGCCGATAATGACATCCCGTCACTGACGCTTGAGCAGGTCCGCAGCTTTATCGGCGGCGGCGTTGATGTGTTGTGGCAAAAGATCATTGCAGCGACGGATCTCTCGCCCGACGATCACGAGCGTCTGGTTGCGGCCTTCATGCAGCTTTATCACAATGCCACCTCGCTGACCGGCCTTTTTCCCGGCGTCAAGGACGCACTGGCTGTCTTGGCCGAGCGCGGACATCCTTTGGGCATTTGCACCAATAAGCCGCTGGTTCCGACCAAGGCTATCTTGGAACACCTTGGAATCGCAGGGTATTTCCAATTCATCATCGGCGGGGATTCCCTGCCCGAGAAAAAGCCCGACCCCGCCCCCCTTCGTGCAGCTTTTGCAGGTTTGGGTGCCGATCCAGCGGCGCCGCAGGGGATTTATGTCGGTGACAGCGAATATGATGCGAGCTGCGCGGCGCGGGTTCCGGCACCTTTCCTGATCTTTACGCAAGGCTATCGCCAAACCCCGGTTGCCGAACTGCCCCATACGGCCAGCTTTGATCACTTCGACGAGCTGGCGGCTTTGATCGAGAAAATGAGGGACTGATGAGCGATAAAATCCGCGCCTTTATCTGGGATGTTGACGGCACGCTTGCCGAAACAGAAGAAGCCCATCGTCTGGCCTTTAACGAGGCCTTTGCCACTGCCGGCCTTGGCTGGAGCTGGGACATGCCCACCTATCGGCGTCTGCTGATGACGACGGGCGGTAAAGAGCGGATTCTAAGCTATGCGCAAAGCCTTGGCACGGATCTGTCGGATGCACAGATCCGTGCACTTCATGCCGACAAAACAAAGCGTTACACGGAAATGGTGACAAGTGGTCGCGTCACTTTGCGGCCCGGCGTTGCCCAAGCCATCGCGCGGGGCCGTGCGGCGGGTATTGCGCAGGCTATTTCCACCACGACCAGCCGCCCCAATATCGACGCCTTGATCGAAGCAACGCTTGGTGCGCCTGCGGATCAGCTGTTTGACGCGATTGCCGCCGGCGATGAGGTGGGTGCCAAAAAGCCCGCCCCCGACGTCTATCTGCTGGCCCTGTCGCGGCTGGGGCTGGATGCGCGCGACTGTATCGCCTTCGAGGACAGCCGTCCGGGCGTTGGCTCGGCGCGCGCTGCGGGCTTGCGCATTGTCTTGACCCCTTCGGCCTATACCGATGGCGATGATTTCGGCCCAGTCGATTGGACGCTATCCTCGTTGGATCAGCCCTGGCCTGCTTCCTTGCTCGCGCAGACGGGAACGGCGCAGGTCGCAGTGGATTGATGAAGGCCGGAATTCGCAGCGCTGCAAGCGCTTGTCTGCGGGCCTATTGGGGCGTTCTTGAACGGACCGGGTGACGCAGGGTGACAGCGTGGTTGATCTTGAGATGCCCCTCTCCTATCCCTAGATCCAAGGTCAAGGGGATGCTCAAATGACGTGCGGCGCGATGCAACAGCCAGAAATTCAAGCCTTCTTTGACGAGGCCACCAATACGGTCAGCTATGTCTTGCGCGATCCGGGCAGCGATCGCGTGGCGGTAATCGATTCCGTTCTCGATTTTGATTACGCCTCGGGCCATACCGACACCCGCAGCGCTCAGGCGATTGTCGATTTCATCACCTCGCGCGGCTGGACGACGGAATGGATCCTTGAGACCCATGTCCATGCCGATCACCTGTCTGCCGCGCCCTTCCTGCAACAGCGTCTGGGCGGCCGTATCGGCATTGGCGAGCGTATTACCGTGGTGCAGGACACCTTTGGTAAAATCTTCAACGAGGGGACAGAGTTTCAGCGCGACGGCAGCCAGTTCGACCAGCTGTTTGCCGAAGGCGATGAATTCTCGATTGGCGGCCTGCAAGGACGGGTCTTGCACACGCCGGGTCACACGCCTGCCTGCCTGACCTATGTTGTGGGCGGCTGCGCCTTTGTCGGTGATACTTTGTTCATGCCCGATTACGGAACGGCGCGTTGCGATTTCCCCGGTGGCTCGGCCGAGACATTATTTGCCTCGATCCAGAAAATTCTGGCTCTGCCGGATGAAACCCGGATCTTTGTGGGCCATGATTATCTGCCCTCGGGACGTACGCAATATCAGTGGGAAACCACCGTTGCCGCTGAAAGGGCCGCGAATATTCACATCGGCGCGGGCCGCTCGCGCGATGATTTCGTGCGCTTGCGCGAGACGCGTGATGCCACCCTTGGCGCGCCTCGGCTGATCATTCCTTCGCTGCAAATCAATATGCGCGCCGGACACATGCCCCCGCCCGAGGATGACGGTCACAGCTACCTCAAGGTTCCGCTCAACAAGCTCGGATCTTGACACGCGACCGATTTGGGCCGAACCGTCAGGCTGTTCTTGCATGACCTTTCCAATCGGAGCCAAATCATGGATCTGCGCCAGCTTACCCCGGACCTCGCGGTCACCCCGCAAATTCTTCCCGAGGATCTTTCGGATCTGGCGGCAGCAGGTTTTCGCGTCGTGATCAACAACCGACCCGATGCCGAGGTCGGCCCCGATTTGGACAGCGAGGCCATGGGCCGCGCCGCCGCCGAGGCCGGGATGGCTTATCATTATATTCCCTTCTCGCCGGGTGAAATCACCGCCCAGATGATCTCGGCCTATGCAGATGCGCTGTCCGAGCCCGGCCCCAAGGTCGCCTATTGCCGCTCGGGCAACCGCTCGACCGTGCTTTGGGCGCTGACGCAGGCCGGCCGCCTGCCCGAGGCCGAGATCCTAGAGACTGCGGCCAATGCGGGCTACGACCTTTCGGGGGTGCGTGGGCTGATCGCCTCACTGGCCTCGTAATCCTGCGCGCTTGCGGTGACGGGCCAGCCTGACGGGCGTGGGTTGCGGCATTTGTTGCCCCGGCCACGCCAGATCCTGCCTATCCTTGATTGGGGGCGCAGCTATTCGCGCGCTCTTTTTGGTGCCGATCTATTGGCGGCGGTGATCGTCACGATCATGCTGATCCCGCAATCGCTTGCCTATGCCCTTCTCGCGGGGCTTCCGCCAGAGACTGGGCTATACGCCTCGATCCTGCCGCTTCTGGCCTATACGGTGTTTGGGACGGCCAAAACACTGGCGGTTGGCCCGGTGGCCGTCATCAGCCTGATGACCGCAACTGCCATTGGCAGCACGGCCTTGCGAACTGGGATCACTCCCGTACAGGCCGCAGCCATCCTTGCGCTTTTGTCGGGGGGAATGCTGCTGGCAATGGGGATTTTAAGGCTGGGTTTTCTGGCCTCTTTCCTGTCTCATCCCGTTATCTCTGGCTTTATCACCGCCAGCGGCATTTTGATTGCCGGATCGCAGCTTCAGCATCTTTTGGGGATCAAAGCGGGCGGCCAAACCCTGCCCGATCTGATCTTGGCCATCTCGCATAACCTAGCGCAAACCCGGCTGGCCGCAGTGCTGATCGGCTTTGGTACCTTGGGCTTTTTGCTTTGGGTGCGGCGCGATTTGGGGCGTTTGCTGAAGGCGACGCCATTGGCGCCACGACTGGCCCAAATCATCATCCGCGCGGCGCCGGTCGCGGCAATTGGAGGCACCACATTGATCTCTTGGTGGTGGGATCTGGCCAGCCAGGGCATCTCGGTTGTGGGCCATATCCCGGCAGGCTTACCAGCGCTGTCGCTGCCGCCGATCGATCCTGCGCTGTGGGGTCAGTTGTTGCTGCCCGCACTGGTGATCTCGGTCATCGGCTATGTCGAGACCGTCTCGATCGCCCAGACGCTGGCTGCTAGGCGGCGAGAAAGAATTGATCACGACCAAGAGCTTGTAGCCCTAGGTGCATCCAATTTCGCCTCAGCTATCGCGGGGGGATTTCCGGTCACGGGCGGTTTCGCGCGCTCGGTGGTGAATTTTGATTCTGGCGCAAGGACGCCTGCCGCAGGCGCGCTGACCGCGATTGGCATGGCTTTGGCCACGCTGACGCTGACGGGGCTGTTGTATCACCTCCCGCAAGCCACACTGGCCGCGACCATCATCATCGCGGTGTTGTCACTGGTCGATCTGCGCGCCTTGCCACGGATCTGGGCCTATTCGCGTGCAGATGGTGCGACGATGGCTGTGACCATCATCGTGACCCTGCTCTGGGGGGTTGAGCGCGGGATTGGCGCGGGGGTGATCTTGTCATTGGCGCTGCATCTTTATCGCAGCTCGCGCCCCCATATCGCGATCATGGGTCAGGTTCCGGGAACCGAGCATTTCCGCAATATCTTGCGCCATCACGTCGTGACCGCCCCCGAGGTGCTGACATTGCGTGTGGATGAAAGCCTTTATTTCCCCAATGCGCGTTTTCTTGAGGAAACCGTCTATCGCGAGGTTTCTGCCCAGCCCCGCATCCGCCATGTCGTTCTGATGTGCCCCGCGATCAACGCCATCGACGCAAGCGGGCTCGAGGCGCTTGAGGCGATCAACCAGCGTCTGGGCAGCTCTGGCGTGCGGCTGCACCTGTCCGAGGTCAAAGGCCCGGTGATGGATCGCCTTCAGCGCAGCAGCTTTTTAAGCGATCTCAGTGGCCGGGTTTTCCTGACCCAGGCGGATGCGATGATGGCGCTGGCCCCCGAGGCAAGTTTGGCCGCCCGCAGCCAGCCTCGCTGCGACAGCGCACGCCACGGCACCGGTGAATGAGCGCCAACACGGCCGGAACCATTCCCGAAAATCAGGGTTTCTATGATATTAAACAAGCCATTCGGTCACCGCCCTATGGCCCCAACACGGAGAAATCAGGATGAATTCCATCATCTATCTGGTCGGTCTTGTCGTCGTTGTCCTCTTCATTTTGGGTCTTTTGGGCCTGCGTTGAGCGAGTAACATCATTTCTACTGGCGTTTTCGGCCCTTCTGCGTTAGGGGGGCGCTATATCCTGAAAGGCCAGTTTTGATGGAAATTCGCAATATCGCGATCATTGCTCACGTTGACCATGGCAAGACAACCATGGTCGACCAGCTTCTGAAGCAGTCCGGTTCCTTCCGCGAGAACCAAGCCGTGGCCGAACGTGTCATGGACAGCAACGACATTGAGCGCGAGCGCGGGATCACGATCCTTGCGAAAGCGACCAGTGTCGAATGGAACGGCACTCGTATCAACATCGTCGACACCCCCGGCCACGCCGATTTCGGCGGTGAGGTCGAGCGCATCTTGTCGATGGTTGATGGCGTTTGCCTTTTGGTTGATGCTGCCGAAGGCCCGATGCCGCAAACTAAATTCGTGACCTCGAAGGCGTTGGCCCTTGGCCTGCGCCCGATCGTTGTTCTGAACAAAGTGGACAAGCCCGCGGCCGAGCCCGACCGCGCCTTGGACGAGGTCTTTGACCTTTTCGCCAACCTTGGCGCCAATGACGAACAGCTGGACTTCCCGCATCTTTATGCCTCGGGCATCGGCGGCTGGGCAGATAATGATCTGGACGGGCCGCGCAAAGACCTTTCGGCCATGTTCGAAATGATCGTCAAGCACGTGCCCGCCCCCAAGCAGGTCGAGCGCGCGGATGAGCCCTTCCAGATGCTGGCAACCACGCTTGGTGCGGACCCGTTCATCGGCCGCATCCTGACGGGCCGCGTCGAAGCAGGTCGCGCCAAAGCTGGCGATACGATCAAGGCGATGTCGCGCAATGGCGATAAGATCGAACAGTTCCGCATCTCGAAGGTTCTGGCCTTCCGCGGCCTGACCCAGCAGCCCATCGAGGAAGCTGTGGCTGGTGACATCGTGACCATTGCTGGCATGTCCAAAGCGACCGTGGCTGACACCTTGTCGGCCCTGGAAGTCGAAGAGGCCATTCAGGCCAAGCCGATCGATCCGCCGACCATCTCGGTTACCTTTGGCATCAACGACAGCCCGCTGGCTGGCCGTGATGGCAACAAGGTTCAGTCGCGCGTCATTCGCGAACGTCTGATGAAAGAGGCCGAGACCAATATCGCCATCAAGGTCGAAGACACGCCAAGCGGCGATGCTTTCGTCGTCTCGGGGCGTGGCGAACTTCAGATGGGCGTACTGATCGAGAACATGCGTCGCGAAGGTTTCGAGCTGTCGATCTCGCGCCCGCGCGTGATCTTCCGCGAAGAAAACGGCGTTCGTCTTGAGCCGATCGAAGAAGCCATCATCGACGTTGATGACGAGTACACGGGTGCCGTCGTTGAAAAGCTGACCGGTGTTCGCCGTGGTGAGCTGGTCGAGATGAAACCGGCTGGCGTGGGCAAAACCCGTATCGTCGCTCATGTCCCCTCGCGCGGGCTGATCGGCTATCAGGGCGAGTTCATGACCGATACGCGCGGCAACGGCGTGCTGAACCGCATCTTCCACAGCTGGGCCCCGCATAAGGGTCCGATCCAAGGTCGTCGCCAAGGTGTGCTGATCTCGATGGAAAACGGCGTCTCGGTCGCTTACGCTTTGTGGAAGCTCGAAGATCGCGGCAAGTTCTTCATCGGCGCGCAAGAGCAGGTTTACCAGGGCATGATCATTGGCGAGCATTCGCGCGACAACGATCTTGAGGTCAACCCGCTGAAGGGCAAGCAGCTGACCAACGTGCGCGCTTCGGGCACGGATGAGGCCGTTCGCCTGACCCCGCCTGTGCGCATGTCGCTGGAAGAAGCCATTGCCTATATCGACGATGATGAGCTGGTCGAAGTGACGCCCAAGAACATCCGTCTGCGCAAACGCTATCTGGATCCGAACGAGCGTAAGCGTCAATCGCGCGAAAGCGCGTAAGGGGCGACCTTACCTTAGGTCAATTCTCTTCCCTGATCCCGGAAAGCTGTTAACCTTTCCGGGATAAACATGGTGGCAGAGATGAATGGCGAAGGTAATGAATATCAGGAACTGATCGCAGCCGCATTGCGATCGCTTGAAACCAAGGGCCAGCTTCCGCATTCCGTGCGAGAGCTGGCCTTTTCATCGAATATGACCGAGGCCGAGGCCTTGGTTTACTTCGCCGATATCATCGCCGTCAGGACGGCTTTGATCGATCAGGCCTTGGTTCTATTGGCTGACGCGATTCGCGCCGCGGTCGTTCAGGCCGATGCACAGGACCCGGTGGCCCAACTCAAGGCCTTGGGATGCGGCTATTTCGGCTGGGGTGCCAACAATCTGGCGCTGTTCGGGCTTTTGGCGAATGGATTTCTTAATCCCGCAAATGCCTCGGGTTCGAAGCTCGAGCAATACCGCCACTCCATCCGTGATCTTGTCGCAAAAAAATTCCGCGAGGCCATGCAAATCGGCCGCCTTGCTCCGGATAGTGATCTGGAAATCCTGATGGCGAACTCGCATTGCATCACCCTTGGCATCAGTTCGATGTTGACCCTCAATCAGCGCGATGCCTGGTATGAGGGTGATATTCAAAACGTCGAGAAACTGGCCCATGAAATGATCTGTCTGTATTTTGACCAGATTTTCTCGGCTGCCGATGGCACGGGCGATGAGGGGATCTCCAGCCCTGACTAGGCGGTTTCCGGGCTTCTTTCTGAGCGCCAGTGGACCATCCTTGATGTCGTACCAAGGCTGATGAGGCATAGAAACCGCTTTCATAAATCATGAAACGGCCATATCTTGAGTTATAGAAACAAGGTCTATCACTCATGCCCTGGAATTGGACCCAAAGCGACTGGCCGAATTTTCGCTATGATCGCGCCGCACTGGAACCGCTTGAGCAGCGTTTTCTGCTGTCATCAGGAGAGATCCTGGGCGCTGTGCGCCATGTGAGCGGTGATGCGTGCGATCAATTGCGCATCGACCTTCTTAGCGAAGAAGCGATGCGCTCAAGCGCGATCGAAGGGGAAATTCTGGACCGATCCAGCGTTCAATCCTCGCTGCGTCGTCAGTTTGGGCTGATGACAGAGGGGGCGGCGACAAAGCCGCGCGAACAAGGCGTCGCAGAATTGATGGCTGATGTCTATTCAGGATTTGGCGCGCCGCTCTTGGACGAGACGCTTTTCCGATGGCACAGCATGTTGCTGTCGCATGATCGCAGATTGGAAACGGTGGGTGCCTATCGTCGCCATGATGATGCCATGCAGATTGTGTCGGGTCGCGCCGAACGGCCCACCATCCATTTCGAAGCCCCCCCTTCGTTTAAGGTCGCAGGGGAAATGCAGGTTTTTCTTGAATGGTTCAACCGCAGTGTCCCGCAAGGCGACATGCCGGTTCCAGGCCTTACCCGCGCGGGACTTGGCCATTTGTGGTTCGAAAGCATCCACCCGTTCGAAGATGGCAACGGCAGGCTTGGGCGCGCCCTTGCCGAAAAGTCTTTGGCTCAAAGTCTGGGTCAGCCCAGTCTGATCGCCCTGGCCTATACGATCGAGCGTGATCGTAAGACCTATTACGATCAGCTGGAGGTGAACCAACGCAGGCTTGATGTCACGGAATGGCTGATCTGGTTCGCAGAGACCGTCCTTAAGGCGCAGCAGGTCACGCTTGAACGTGTCGGCTTCTTTATCTCTAAGGCGAAATTCTATGACAGTTTTCGCGACCGTTTGAACCCGCGACAAGCCAAAGTGCTAGAGCGGGTGTTTCGCGAAGGCCCGGCAGGCTTTACGGGCGGCCTAAGCGCTGAAAACTATATCGCGATCACAGGGACATCGCGTGCCACGACAACCCGAGATCTGCATGATCTGGTCGAAATGGGCGCCCTGCGCCGAAGCGGTGAGCGCCGCCATACACGCTATTATCTGGCGATCTAAAGACAGGGCCGTTTCGCCCTTTTCCTGCTCCTTACCATCATGTTCCCAGAAAATGAAAAAGGCCCCGCAACTGCGGGGCCTTTGATTGTCGGGCTGGTGCCGGATCAGTCGATCATCGGCAAAAGCGCGTCGATCGACTTCTTGGCATCGCCATAGAACATGCGGGTATTGTCTTTATAGAACAGCGGGTTTTCGATACCCGAGTAACCCGTGCCCTGCCCGCGCTTGGAGACGAACACCTGTTTCGCCTTCCACACTTCCAGAACCGGCATGCCCGCGATGGGCGAATTCGGATCTTCTTGTGCGGCAGGGTTCACGATGTCGTTCGAGCCGATGACGATGACCACATCCGTATTGGGGAAATCTTCGTTGATTTCATCCATTTCCAGAACGATGTCATAGGGCACCTTGGCCTCGGCCAACAGCACGTTCATATGGCCAGGAAGACGGCCTGCAACCGGGTGGATCGCAAAGCGGACCTTTTTGCCCTTGGCGCGCAACTTACGGGTCAGTTCGGAAACCGACTGCTGGGCCTGAGCCACAGCCATGCCATAGCCCGGAACGATGATGACCTCATCGGCATCGTTCAGTGCCGCAGCGACACCTTCAGCATCAATGGCAACCTGTTCGCCCTCGATCTCCATCGCGGGACCGGTGGTGCCACCAAAGCCGCCCAGGATCACGCTGATGAACGAGCGGTTCATCGCCTTGCACATGATATAGCTCAGGATCGCACCCGACGAGCCGACCAGCGCACCGGTCACGATCAGCAGGTCATTGCCAAGCGAGAAGCCGATGGCCGCAGCCGCCCAACCCGAATAGCTGTTCAGCATCGACACCACGACCGGCATGTCAGCACCACCGATGCCCATGATCAGGTGATAGCCGATAAAGAACGCCAGCAAGGTCATCAGACCCAGTGCCCAGAACGAGCCCGTCTTCAGATAGACCACAAGCAGGATCAGCGACAAAATTGCCGCGCCCGCGTTCAGCACGTGACCACCCGGCAGCTTCTTGGCCTTGCCGTCCACCTTGCCTGCCAGCTTGCCAAAGGCAATGACCGAACCGGTAAAGGTCACCGCGCCGATAAAGACGCCAAGGAAGGTTTCAACCATCAAGATCGAGATCTCGGCCGAGGTCTTGGACAAAAGCGTCTGTACGAACCCCGAGGAGAAACGGCTTTCAATCGCGGCAGCAGCTGCAGGATCAGTGCCCATGAAGGCACCCGCAATTGTGTCAGGATTGTTGGCCAGACCAAGAATATAGGCCAGCTCGATATGGGTGTTGAAGCCGATAAAAACGGCAGCAAGGCCGACGAAGCTGTGCAGTGCCGCAACCAGTTGCGGCATCTCGGTCATCTGCACGCGCTGCGCCAGCATGACACCGATTACCGCACCGATGATCAGCATCAGCGCAATTACCCAATAAGCGCCGACGCCTGGGGTAAAGATCGCGGCAATGACTGCAAGCGCCATGCCTGCAATGCCGTACCATACCGCCCGTTTGGCGCTTTCTTGACCCGAAAGTCCGCCAAGGCAAAGAATGAACAGCACCGCCGCGGCAATATAGGCCGCAATCACGATGCCGGGGATGCCATGGCTTGCGCCTTTGGCTCCAAGTTGGATCAATTCGTTCATCTGTAACTTTCCCCCGCCGTCACGACTTCTGGAACATCGCCAACATGCGGCGGGTTACAAGGAAGCCCCCGACGATGTTGATGCTGGCGATCAGAACCGAAATCCCGCCAAGCAGGATAACAATCCACGACCCCGAGCCGATCTGGGCGATCGCGCCAAGGATGATGATCCCCGAAACGGCATTGGTTACCGCCATCAGCGGCGTATGCAGCGAATGCGAGACGTTCCAGATCACCTGGAAGCCCACGAAACAGGCCAGCATGAAGACCACGAAATGGCTCATGAAGCTGACCGGAGCCACGGCACCGACCAAAAGCATGATCAGCGTACCGATGCCCAAAAGCATGACCTGAGACTTGGTCTGGGCCTTGAATTCGGCGGTTTCTTTGGCGCGCCGTTCCTCTGGGGAAAGCTCTTTGGCCTTCTCTTTGGGTTTTTGGGCGGCAATTGCAGCCACTTTGGGCGGCGGCGGCGGCCAGGTCACATCGCCGTCAAAGGTGACGGTCGAGCCGCGGATGACGTCATCCTCCATGTTCTGAACGATGACACCGTCCTTACCGGGCGTCAGGTCGAACAGCATATGACGGATGTTATTTC
>NZ_DALZMB010000094.1:0-14856 GCF_032007265.1 Paracoccus sp. (in: a-proteobacteria)
CTACCACGCTGGATTCACGAGATGAATCCCTCACGTGATTTGTGCAACAGAGCCCTCCGGGAGGAAAAACATGCCCATCGGAAGGTGGAGGACGTTGGCAAGGCTTTCGAGCTGCTGAAACGTGGGGCCGCCTTGCCCGTCCAGCCAAACCGGGTATTTCTTGAAGCGTTTGGTGAGCGTATCAAAAGGTACGCCTGCACGCTCTCGCGCCCACTCCAGGACATCAGGAGATACTGCTACCGTGGCCATACAATGCTGCTCTCTGCTTCCTAGCTTCACTATGTGAGCGTAGCCAATGGAGTGTAAACAAAAATATTCGAGTGCTACTTATATGCGTAGGATCCCGCCAGCAACTCCAACTTCGGGGCCGACGGAACCCACGCTCTCCGGCATCCTCCGACCTTTGGGTAGCTTGCACTGGACGCGCTTCTGTCTGTTTGTCGCCCGGATTCCCCGGCAAGGGAGTGTAGAACGAAGGTTTGCTTCCCGACAAAATGGGAGGCAGCTGTCTTGGCCGCGTTTCTGGTACATGGCGACTTGTTCCGCTGCCTCGGCGCTTACCTAGTCATGGGCCTATTATAATCAACCGAAATCAAACCGCATGGGCTGTTACCGTTCGGCTTGAAAATGTCAGGCCGTAAAAGAGGCGGCACGCGGCGCGATGGTGGGGCACTGGGCGAACAGACCGGTGGTAGGCCCGCGGCGAATCTAATGTGAGACTCGCTTAAAATCTGATATGCTGACCGAGAGGGCGGAATGGCCCGACGGTTCGGCCGGAAGCCGCTATCTGACTTAGCTCCGCGCCTCCTTGAGATGGAGGGTAAAGCAATGTCCACCGAAATAATTGGCAACCCAATCACTTGGGCCGCACGGCGCGTTGTTGGCGTGGGTCACGGCCTAGAGGCCGCTGTTGACGGGATAGGCGGTGAAGAGGTTGCGCAGCCGGTCGTTAACACGATTGGAGCGCGAGACCTCGGTATGGCCCTGGGCAAGGGCGTGAAGGACTTGGCGGCGTACCGCTCAGACGTAATCGTTTTGGTGCTGCTGTATCCGGTGATTGGGTTTGCCCTTTCGGTCTGGGCGCTCAAAGCCGGGCACCTACACCTCTTGCTTCCCCTGGCGGCGGGGTTTCCCCTCGTGGGGCCGGTGGCTGCGACAGGCCTTTACGAGATGTGCAAGCGTCGCGAGCAAGGCCTTGAGCCTAGCTGGGGCGTCGCTTTGGATGCATTGCGAGCAAGCGTCTTTGGCCCAGTCCTCTTGCTGGGGGCACTGCTTGTGGGCATCTTTCTATTCTGGCTCTACGCTGCCCATTCCATCTGGCTCGCTACACTCGGCCCCGTACCTTATGACAGCATCTCTGCCTTGCTTCACGACAGCTTCACGACCGAGGCAGGTTGGGAGATGATTGCGATGGGCGTTGGGGTCGGCGCCATATTTGCTGCGGTTGTGCTTTGCCTGAGCGTCGTGTCTTTCCAGATGCTCGTGGACAGGAGGGTCGGCATTCCGTTGGCTTTGACAACATCACTCGCCGTTGTTCGTCGCAATCCCGTAACCGTTGCGCTTTGGGGACTGATTGTAGCGGTTTTGCTGGCGCTGGGGTCGCTCCCGCTATTTGTTGGGCTGATCTTCATCTTGCCATTGCTTGGCCACGCGACATGGCACCTCTACCGTGCCGCGGTGACATGGCCGTGATGGCAGGTGGATGAGGGCTAGAGCGCGCGAGCGGATCCGCACGATGCTTGCGCGCAAAGCGACGACGCGCGGGGCTAGTAGTGGTCGGCCGCCACATCTAGCGCGACCGTCACAAGCGCCGTGCTACCCTCATAGCGGAAGCTGTAGCGCCGTTGCGGCGAGGGGGCCACGTCTGCGATGTGCTCGCTCTCAACCGAGATACCCAGCGCCATGATGGCATTGATGATTGCGGCCTCGATCTCGGGTGCATCGCCAACGAACCGGATCTTCGCGCCAGTCATGCCGCGCAGGTGTTTCGCCAGCGTGATCAACTCCGCGTCGTCTAGCGCGGGCTTCTGGCTTGGATCGTCAGTCATTTGGCTAATCCCTCATTGTATGGGTAGTGCCGATCAAGATTTTATCAGCGGATGTCCGACGACTGAGTTGGTGGGCTAAGCATGTATTTCCAATCGGCTCAATTGATAGTTAGACGGTAAACGTTCATTCCATAGCTGCTCTGGAGGCGTCCAACGGCGCACTCGTAGTCCCCCCGAAGCATTTGAGCATCTTGACGCTTTTCCGCCTCCCTTTGGACCCACGCACGACATTCCGTTACTGATGCCAGTCCTGAACGCTCAAGATGGACGGTCAAGTCTGACCGATTTGGGTAAAAGTATGCGTCTACGGTTTCCCAAGGCGCGGCATCATCTGGCCAGAACCATCCGGCGAGCGTGTTTTTAGAAATACTCAGCGCCCACCATACGGCCCCAGCTATGATGGCGAGAATGGTCAATGCCCTAAGCATTTTTTATTCCTGCTTCCATTAAGGCAACACCGAAGCCTGCAGCAGCTTGCCCAGCATCTAGGAACTGAACTCCCCGACTTTCCAGTGTCATTCTGACCAGCTGTACTGTCGAGGTCTTTCCTTCACCTTTATCAAGCTTGTTAAGAGTGTTCCGGTGGAGCCCTGTCAGCTCTGCTAGCTCTGGGTTGGATAGGCCAAGCATTGCTTTTGCGCCTTTGAATTGCTCTGGGGTCATAAGTCATCCTGTGCTATTAGCACTAATTATGTGTTGACAGCACCCGCTGCCGTGGGTCATAACTATGCTGATAGCACAATGGCTCCATTACCGCGCCTCTTTTCTGCAAAGAAGGGGCCATAGCTGCCGCTGAAAAGCGCCCGCTTGATCCGGTACAGGCATTTGGGGAGGACTAAATGAACGCGAACACCGCGAACGATACCGGTTTGCCTAATGAGCCGTTGAACGCTCCGCCATTCTCGGCGCTGAGCCATGAGGATCTGTGTGACCTCTATGAAAACCTGGAGCTTGCGATTGATGTAAGCAAGCGCCGCCCCGACACGCCAGCAGAGCTTGAAACGCTGCGCTACCTGCGCGCGACCAAGCGCTATACCCGCCACCTGATCCAGACGAGGAAGTCATGATAACGCATGTGACGACGAATGCCCCTGATCTTTCCGCCGCTAGGCTTCACGAAATCAAGGACAGCCTTGTCCTCGCTCTGGATGCCAGCGAGCGCGGCAATGGCTATAGCGCTTCGGAGCGGGAAGCCCGGAGCTATATGCGCACGGCATTGCGCCACACGATCAAGCTCATGGAGATTGCACAATGAGGGCATCTGAAATCCTGCGTTTTAATGGAGACGCCCGCGAAGCGGCCGACGGTATCGCGCGCCATGTCCATGCCTTGTTGCGCGTGTCGCGGCTGGCGCTGGAGAATGAGACCAGCGGTGATGAGTTGCTGCATCGCGAGGCCTATGTGGCTGACACGCTGGAAGTTGCCGAGTGCCTGATGGCTATCGTCTCGGAGGGCGTCGAAGAGCTGGCCCGTGAGACAAAGCGCGGCACATGGCGCAGGATCTATGAGGAGGCAGCAGCATGAGCGCGCAACTTCGCGAATACATCGCCAGCCAGCAATGTGAGGCGACCCGGCTTGTCGGCGTGCTGGAGGCGCTGTTGATGCTGAACAATGAGGGCGTGGCAGAGAACGCCCAAGCCGCACTGATCAACGTGGCCTATGGCATGGCCGATGAAATCAACCGGGCGCTCGATAGCGTGAGTTTGCCCGACTGACGGCGGCAAATCGGCAATGTTTGCCGAATTTGAGCAGCCCCGCCCAGCGCGGGGCTTTGCTTTTCCAACAGGGGCCGCCAACGTGATGCGACAGGCGCAGAGCATCCAATATGGACAGTGGCATGACGGACGAACACCCCCGCTCTTTTCGCGATCCGAATTCTGTCGCGCGGCGGCGCAAGCTGCTGGTGTCGCCGCACATGGGGCCGCTTGTTGAGCTGACCGAGGGGTTGCGGGCCGAGGGCAGGGGCACTGTGCCGGACTTTGATCCAGCTGACGCGGGCGTAAATGCGCGCATCCTGTTCCTGATGGAAAAGCCAGGGCCAATGACAGACGACCTCGCCTTGGCGGGCCGCGTCGGATCGGGTTTCATTTCGCGCGACAATGACGACCCCACGGCAGAGGCGATTTTCCATTTCATGCAGCAGGCAGGCATTCCGCGGCAGGAATCAATCCTCTGGAACATCGTACCGTGGTGGAATGGCTCAAGACGGATCGAGGCTGCGGAACTCCGCGACGGGCTGGACCGCGTGGGCAAGCTGACTGCGTTGCTGCCGAATCTGCGTGTTGTTGTCGGTGTCGGTGGAAAGGCCCAGCGCGCAGCTCGGTTCATCGAGGGGCTTGGGCTTCCCTTCGTGCCCTCTGCGCACCCGTCTCCGATCAATCGCGCGGCGCGGCCTGCTGTCTGGCAAGCGATTCCTGATCAATGGGCGCAGGCCCGTGCTTTCATTTAGGGCTGGCGGGGCTTGGCAATTGATGGCCAAGCGAGAGAGGAACAGCGCTTTTTTTCAGGCGCCCTATCAGCTTCGGCGTGTCGCGAATGTCGCGAATGTCGCGGGTGTCGCAATGTCGCAGGCCGTCCGATCGGAACGCCAGTGTAGCGGAAGTAGCGAGTGTAGCGGTGTAGCAGGTGCTCGAACGAAAGGCTGCATTCCAGCCGATCGGGCTTCTGTCGGGTTCTGTCGGTATGTCTGGTAAGCAACTGTCAGGCGGCGTCATGCGCCAGATATGGCGTCTGGGCCAGCAGGGGGGAATCGGAAAGTCTGGGCCGATACGGCTAGGGACCGGAGTCCTCACTCTCTGCACACATCTGCAATTCAGAAAAGGCGGAGGGATTGAGGCCGTCTCTAACGGCTAGATCAAGCGCATAGCGAATAGGCAATCTGTCGCAATCAAGCGCAAACAGGATGGCGGGCTTTATGGCGGGTATGTCGCCGTAAGCGCCAGAAAATCCAATAATATCAGGGGTCTATGGCGGAGTGGAAGGGATTCGAACCCTCGAGACGGTTTCCCGCCTGCACCCTTAGCAGGGGTGTGCCTTCGACCACTCGGCCACCACTCCGCTGACCCGTATATGCAGGGTGCTCGGGACAGACAAGGGCATTTTCAACTCATTTCTCAGAACATTGGCGAAAAAACCGATTGTTGCGATTTTTAGCCAAGGGCGCTTTCAGCCATCCCGATCAAAGCCGATCTGTCAGCGGCCCTTCTTCAGGTTAAGTCCGGCCTGAGGTGACGGTTTGGCTATCGGGTACGGGGACTGCGGTGGGGATGGTCACGGGCGAGGTCGCATTCGCAGGCAGGGTCTCGACGGCGGGGTCCACCTGCATGGGCGCGGCTTTGCGCCAGCCTCCATGCAGGTAAAGCAGGCTGGCCATGACCAGCGTCGCCAGCATCGCCACCGGAAAGCTCAACCAAAGCGCATCGACCCCCAGCAACCCGCGCATTCCCAGCGCAAATCCGATCCGCACCGGATACATCGAGATGAACAGGATGATCAGCGGCCAGATCACTTGGCCATTGGCGCGAATCGTGCCGAAAAGGACCATGGTCACGCCAAAGGCGATAAAGCCCCAGGTCGAGATCTGGCCGATATGACGTCCGATCGGAATGGCCTCGCTATTGGGGCCAAGAAAGATCGCCATCGCGCTTTCATCTGCAAAAAACAAGATCACCACCAGGGCGCCGGTCAGCAGCAAGTTAAAGATGATGCCCGAACGGGTAATGGCGCTGACGCGATCCCACCGGCCTGCGCCGATATTTTGCGCGGCCATTGCACTGACAGCCGCGCCAAGGGCCATGGCGGGCATCTGCACATAGGTCCAAAGCTGCTGGGTTGCACCAAAGGCTGCAGCGGTGGCGACGCCCTCGCGATTGACCATGTTCATCATGGCCAGCATCGAGCTGGAAATGACGATCATCTGAATGCCCATGGGCAGACCCTTGGCAAACATCAGCCCCAGCACGTGGCGCGACGGCACAAGCAGCTGCAATTCCTTTCCGCGCAGGCGCAGGGGAAGATCGCGGGCATAGATATACCAAAGCATCGCCAGCAGGCTGAAGTAATTGGCCAGTGCCATCGCCAGCGCCGAGCCGCCGATGCCAAAAGCGGGAATGGGCCCGTAACCCCGAATGAAAATCGGGTTCAGGATGATGTCCAGAACCACAGCAATTGCCATGAAGATCAGCGGGGTCAGCGAATCTCCACTGCCGCGCAAGGCCATCATCAGCATGGTCTGCATCAAGATGGCGGGCATCGCCAAAAAGGTGATGCGCAGGAAATCTTCTGCCAGCGGCACGATGTCAGTGGGCGTTCCCAAAGCATTCAGCAAACCCGGTGCCAGAAACCAGCCAAAGATCGCGATCAAAAGCGCGACGGGGATAAAGGCGCCGACGGCCGTGCCAACCACTTCGCGCGCAGCATGGATATCGCCTCGGCCAATCGATTGACCAATCAGGATCGTCGAGGCCATGCCAAAGCCAAACACAAAGGCGGTCAGCAAGAACATCACCAGATTGCCATTGGTGGTCGCGGCCAGCGCGCCTTCGCCCAACAGCCGGCCCACCCAGACCGCATCGATCGAGCCATTGGCGGATTGCAAGATGGACGAGCCAAGGGTGGGAAGGGCGAACAGTAAAAGCGTCTTGTTGATCGGTGCCGATACCAGAGAATTGCTTGATTTCATCGTTCCGAACCCGCCTGCCTGCTTCACTGTCCGCGACCTGGACGCGTGGGCATGATGCGGCGCGCCAAAGTATCTATTGGCCAGTCAACGGCTCAGGCGGCGGACTGTTCCCTGAGAGCCTTTGTGTTTGATCAGATTTTGCTCGGGCTGTGTCGCGGCCAAAGGGGCCGGGCCAGGCGCGTCAGGGGCTGGTGAACGCGCCCGCTTCTCTTGGATCGCTCCACCATGCCGGGGTGTCGCGGTTGAAGGCCAAAAGCGCATCCCAGCGCGCCAGATCATCATCGATATGGCGCAGATTGCCCCAAGAGCCGAATTTGCTGTGTCGCCCGATATCGACAAAGGCATTGAACATGGTGCCGCCCGCAGCCTTCCACCCCGCAAGCAACTCGCTGTAAAGCTGGCCCATACCCGCGGATTGGTTCAGCCAGATGAAGAAATCGCTAAGCTCTTCATCGTCAAGCCATGGTCCGACGCCAACGATATGGGTGCCCCCTTCATACATCACCAGCTGCAGGCCATAGCGATCGGCGACGGCCTTGTGGTGGGCGAATGTTTTGTACAGATCGGCCAATGACCCCGAGCCATCGCCCGTGACCGAGCCATCGCGCAGCTCTTGCAGGGCAAGGGATTGCGCATGATCAAAGCGGTGCGCAGCGACATAGCTGTCAAAGGCCACCCGGCTGAGGCCCTGCTTTGTGGCTTCTGCCTTGGCCATCTCCCGAGAGCGCGCGAGCCATTCCTTGACGACCTTCGGCTTATCATCTCGTCCAAGGCCACCGTCGAAATAGCCGGTGATGGCATAGGCGTTGAAATGGCTGGCAGGTGCGGCACGATCGGGCGCCATGGCGCGCCATGCCGGGGCCTCAAGGATTGAATCCTCCAGCCCGATCCAGCCGGTCTGGGTCGAGATAACCTTAAAGACCTTTTGATCGGATTGTGGCCCATAGACCTTATCGATGCTTTGGGCCATCTCGACCGATCGCCCGGCGTAGAACTCGACCCAGGCCGTGCCCAGATCAGGCCAAAGCGCGCGGCCTTGTTCATTGGCCCATTGCGCTTGCTGAAACTGCCAGTTCCAGACCTCGTTTGAATATTCAAACCAAGGTTTCAACGCGGGGTCCAGTTGATCGCGCACCAATGTAGCGAAGGCTTCGACATAGTCAGGTGGTGCCAGATGGGGCAGGGTGAACCATGGGTCGGTATGGGTCTGATTGGCCAGAGCGATCATCACCTCTAGGGGAACGCCCTTTGGCCCAGCCCAGCTAGCATCCGTGGGCAAAGCCCGCGCCTGCCAGTCCTGATTGGGTGAATCGTTGGTCTGCATCCAATCCATGAACCGCAGTGATCGCGTAGGGGCGATACGCGCCAGCCAGGCCGGATTAAAGATTTCACCTGCATCATGCGCCGCCCAGTTGCGTGCGTGGACCACCGAAATCTTGCGCAAAGGGTCGCTCTCATCGATCTGGCTGATCGAGATTTCGACCATGGCTTGCCCCGTGGGGCGGTATTCGAATTCGATTTCCCCCGGACGTTCGGCGATTACCCTTGCGCCTTTGATCTCGATCTTTCCCGCGCCCTGATAGCGCAGCCGATAGCGGCCTGCGGCAGAGACCATCTCGCTTGGCAATTCGGTCAGGATCAGCGTGCTGACATGGCTGACGCCTTTTGGCATGCGCAAAAGCCAACCCTGCGCATCGGTGGCATTGGCCATCTCGACAGGATCTGCCCCGCCCCATTGCCCCGGAAGATGCCCGATCCACGGCCGCGAGGTCTTGAATACGTCAATAAACGGGCTTTGGGTCGACCAATCGGCAATGCCGCCCAGACCAAAGGCGATCGATGGATTGGACACCTTTGCCTCTGCCATCGCTGTTGGCGCATCCGGGCTGGCAGAAACTTGTTGCGCAGCACCAGGCGTCGTCCCCGTCACAAGGGCTGCCATGGCCATGACTACAGGCAAAGCCACGGCCATAGCATTGGCAGCTGGCACAGGCCGCGACATGGCAGACCCTCCGTTAGCTGCGGGGGTGCTGGCGGGCAGGGGGCGAAGCGACAGGGTTTTCACAAGGGCGAACATCGGCAAAGCCTAAGCCGGCAAGCCCAGTCTGAGAAGGGGCAGATTGCCGCACAGAGATTGCTTCACAAAGATCACGCGCACAGTGCTGCGCGCTTTGTGCGTGATCCACTGAACCAGCAAAGTCCAAACGGGCCGTTTACTTTTGGTTTCGCATCGGTGGGGCATGGTGATGCAAATGCCTTGATCAGGGCGATCTGCGGCGTGCTGGGCGGCGGTTGCGGTCAAAATAAAGCGGACATGACATCGATGAATAAGAAGTTGCGGCTGATTGGGCCGGTTTTGATCCTGGCAATCATAGCGGGGGGCTGGGTCGCATTTGGCAAAGAGCAATCCACTCCCAGCGCCCAGGTGATGACAATGCCGGTGTCGCGCGGCACGATTGAGCAAACGGTGTTGGCGACCGGGACTTTGAAACCGGCGCGCATGGTTGCGGTGGGGGCGCAGGTCTCGGGCCGGATCACTTCGGTCGAGGTTGCGCTGGGACAGGATGTCAAAGCCGGCGATCTGATCGCGCAGATCGATTCCGTGACCCAGTTGAACCAATTGCGCACGGCCGAGGCCGCCCTTGCGGGCGTGCAGGCACAACGCAGTGAACGCGAAGCCAATCTTGCTAATGCTCAGCGAGGTCTGGCACGGCAAAAGGGCATGTTGGACAAGCGCGCGGCGGCCCAGGTGGATTATGACAATGCCGCCGAATCTGTCGCTGTGTTACAGGCACAGATCAAGGCGCTGGATGCGCAGATTGTCCAAAGTGAGCTGGCAATCGAAACGGCGCGCGCCAATGTCGGCTATACCCGCATTACCGCCCCGATTGATGGCACGGTGCTGGCAATCATCAGCCAAGAGGGGCAGACGGTGAATGCGATGCAATCGGCCCCGACCATCGTCATCTTGGGCCAGCTTGACCATATGACGGTCCGCGCCGAAATCTCTGAGGCGGATATCGTGCATATCAAGCCCGGCCAGAATGTTTGGTTCAATATCTTGGGCGATACGCGCAAACGCTATGAATCGCGCCTGGAAAGTGTCGAGCCCGCGCCCGAGGAAATCCGGAACGACAGCGCAATCAACTCTGCCTCAACCAGCTCGGGCAGTGCCAATACTGCCATCTATTACAACGGCGTCTTTACCGTCCCCAATCCCCAGCGCTTTTTGCGCACCTATATGACCGCTCAGGTCTATATCGTGCTGGGTCGTGCCCAGGACGTGCTGACAATCCCAGCCAGCGCCTTGGGCGCCAAAGGTCAGGGTGACAGCTATGCGGTGCGCGTTCAGCAGGCCGATGGCGCGATCGTCACGCGCGATGTTGCGGTGGGCCTAAATGACAAGTTGATGGTCGAGGTTAAATCCGGCCTTAGCGAAGGCGACAGGGTCGTCACGGGCGATGCCTCGGCTGCTACTGCCTCGGCGGGGTCAAGACGAATGGGGCGTCCAGGCCCGCCGATGGGGTTCTAAGATGATCGGTGAACCCGTGATCGAGCTTTCCGGTATCCGCAAGCAATACCCATCAGGCGAGGGGGTGTCAGCGGTCCTCAAGGGGATCGATCTGACCATTCGCGCCGGCGAGATGATTGCGATTGTCGGGGCCTCGGGGTCCGGAAAATCGACCTTGATGAATATCTTGGGATGTTTGGATCAGCCCAGCGCGGGCAGTTATCGCATTTCGGGGCGCGAAGTCTCTGAACTGGCCCCCGACGAGCTGGCGGCGCTGAGGCGCGAAAAATTCGGCTTTATTTTCCAGCGCTACCATTTGCTTTCCGAATTGTCGGCTTTGGGCAATGTCGAGGTGCCGGCCATTTATGCCGGTGATCGCGCGCCCCAGCGCCGCAGTCGGGCAATGGCGCTTTTGGATCGCCTTGGGCTGGCACAGCGCAGTGCCCATCATCCCAACCAGCTTTCGGGCGGCCAGCAGCAGCGGGTCTCGATTGCGCGGGCGCTGATGAATGATCCCGGCATCATCTTGGCCGATGAGCCGACGGGGGCGCTGGACAGCCAAAGCGGCCAAGAGGTGCTGCGTATCCTGGATGAGCTGCATGCCGAGGGGCGCACGGTCATCATCGTCACCCATGATCCCGGCATCGCGGCACGGGCACAACGCATTATCGAAATCCGTGACGGCAGTATCATTGCGGATCGCCCGACAGACCGCGTCGCAGCGGCTTTGCCTGACATTGCGATCAGCCATAATCAGGCAACTGAAGTCCCGGCTTTGGCGCCCTTGTCGCGTCAAGCTGGTCGTCAAACCCGCAGTCAGCCCGCCTTGGCGCGCAGGTTGACCGAAACGCTGCGCATGGCGCTATTGGCCTTGGGGGCGCATAAGCTGCGCAGCTTTCTGACCATGCTGGGGATTATCATTGGCATTGCCTCGGTGGTGTCGGTGGTGGCGCTGGGCGCGGGCTCGCGGGCGCAGGTTCTGTCCAATATTTCCGGGCTTGGCACCAACACCTTGCAGATCTTTGCTGGCACCAGTTTTGGCGATATGCGATCGGGGCGGATCACGACTTTGGTTGCCAGCGATGCGGATGCCTTGGCCCAGCAAGGCTATGTTGCGGCGGTAACTCCGCGCGTGCAAAGTTCGGCAACGCTGCGCTATGGTGCCAAAGAGGCAAGTGCGCAGATCAACGGGGTGGGCGCGCAATTTTTCACCGCGACCGGCGCCAAGCTGACTGCAGGCAGCCTGTTTGATGACAGCGCCGTTCAAACCATGGCGCAGGACGTCGTTATCGATCAAAACACCGCCAAGACGCTGTTTGAACCGGACGAAATCCCAACCGGAAAAGTGGTCTTGCTGGGCAATGTTCCCTTGCGCATCGTCGGAGTGGTTTCGCTCAGCCAAAGCGGACCGGGCGGTGCCAGCCAAAGCCTGTCGTTGTTTGCACCCTATACGACGGTTCAGGCTCGCATCCTGGGCTCGATGGCGTTGAACAGCATCACGGTTCAGGTGGCGGACGATACGGATACGACGCTTGCCGAACAGGCCGTGACACAGCTTTTGACACAGCGCCATGGCAGCCTTGATTTCTTCATCATGAACAGCGACGAAATTCGCCAGACCATCACGGCGACCACGGCAACCTTGACGCTGCTGATTGCGGCCATTGCGGTGATCTCGTTAGTTGTGGGCGGAATTGGGGTGATGAATATCATGCTGGTTTCTGTGTCCGAGCGCGTGTCTGAAATCGGCGTTCGCATGGCTGTTGGAGCAAGGCGCAGCGATATCATGCAGCAATTCCTGATCGAGGCCGTGCTGGTGTGCCTGATCGGCGGCCTTTTGGGCATCGGCCTGGCGCTTGGCTTTGGCGCGGCCTTTTCGGCGTTCAGCACGAACTTCACGCTGATCTATTCTAGCGGTTCGATCATCGCGGCCTTTCTTAGCGCGACGCTGATCGGAGTGGTCTTTGGCTTTCTGCCCGCCCGTAATGCGGCAAGGCTGGATCCGGTCGTGGCGCTGTCCAGTGGTTGAGCGTCCAAAGGGTTGCTGGCCAATGGCGCCTTTTTAATCAGCGCAAAGCGGTTTGGCGGTCGCATGTGCGGCTGCCAGCGCATCTTGAGGCGCAAGCGCAAGCATCATGCCGCGCTTGCCGCCGTTCAGCACGATTTCAGGCGCTGACATGGCCGTGACCTCGAATGCGGTCGGTACCTGCTTTTTTTGGCCAAAGGGGCTGATGCCGCCGGTGTGAAAGCCGGTCAGACGTTCGGCCTTGTCGGGCGCCATCATCTGAGCTGACTTGCCGCCGAATGCGCTTGCAACCCGTTTCATCGACAGGCTTCGGTCCGAGGGGATCACCGCACATGCGGGCCGTCCGTCGACCTCGACCATCAGGGTTTTCAGCACCAATTCCGCATCGATGCCAATGGCCTGTGCGGCATGCTGCCCGATTTTATCCTGCCCGGCCACGTAATCATATTCAATCACGCGAAAGGCCAACTTGGCCATGGTCAGGGCGCGAGTGGCAGGGGTGGCTGTGCTCATATCATCTTCGCCTTCCCGAAGGCGCCGAAGGTCAGGACTGGGTGGCGCAAGGGATTGTTGAATGAAAAGGGAAAGGCCCCGTGCTGGACGGGGCCTTGAAAGCGTGGATCAGACCTCTTCGATGCGCAGCTCGACCGGCTCGCCATTGATGACGCCGGTGCGGGGCAGGGCATCTATGGCGTGATCAATCGCATCGGGTGTGGTCTTATGGGTGACGATCAGCACCGGGGCCGCGCCCTGATGATGGCCATATTGGCGCATCCGGTCGATCGAAATCCCGGCATCGCCCAAGACCGAGGCCACCTTGGCCAAGGCGCCCGGCTTATCTGCCAGTTCAAGACGCAGGTAATAGGCTGCGGGAACGGCCGTGCGTGCAGCCTGGCTGGCGCGCAGCGAAGCTGCGGGCTGGCCAAAGACCGGCAGGCGGACATTGCGTGCAATCTCGATGATGTCAGACATCACGGCGCTTGCCGTCGGCCCCTCGCCTGCGCCTGCACCGCGCAAAACGATCTGGCCGACACTGTCGCCCTCGACCACGATCATATTGGTGCCACCCTGCAACTGCCCCAAAGGGCTGTCTGCGGGAACAAGACAGGGCGACATGCGCTGTTCAAGGCCGCGCGCCGTCATTTGCGCAACCCCCAGCAATTTGATGCGATAGCCCATATCGGCTGCACGGCGAATATCGTCGATCGAAACCCGCTCGATCCCCTCGATCTCGACCGCGTCAAAGGCCGGGCGCGTGCCAAAGGCCAATGAGGCAAGCAGCGCCAGTTTGTGGCTAGCATCGATGCCGCCGACATCCAGCGTCGGATCCGCCTCAAGATAGCCAAGCTGGCGCGCCTCTTCGAAGACCTCGGCGTAAGGCAGGCCTGCATTTTCCATCCGCGTCAGAATGTAGTTGCAGGTGCCGTTCATGACGCCCATGACGCGGCGGATCTGGTTGCCGGCAAGCGATTCCGTCATGGCTTTGATGACCGGAATGCCGCCCGCGACTGCGGCTTCAAAGCGGATCAGCCGCCCCTCGCTTTCGGCGATTTCGGCAAGTTCCTGGCCATGGATCGCCAATAGCGCCTTATTGGCGGTGACGACATCTTTGCCCGCGCGCAAAGCCAGGGTGATGGCCTCGCGGGCGATGCCTTCTTCGCCGCCGATCAGCTCGACGAAAACGTCGATATCATCGCGGGTGGCAAGCGCGCGCGCATCGGTTTCCCAGGCAAAATCAGACAGGTCGATGTCGCGATTCTTGTGGCGGTCACGGGCCGATACGGCCGTGATTTCAATCGGCCGTCCTGCGCGAAGCGACAACAGTTCAGCGTGTTTTTCGATAATCTTGACGGTACCGGTGCCGACCGTGCCAAGTCCGGCAATGCCAAGGCGCAGCGGCGGAAGGGCGGTCGTGGTGCTGTGGGAGGACATGGTTCTCTCGTGATTTCAGCTTTTTCGGGTGTTAGCGGATGGCGCGCGCGGTTGCAACGCGGGGTTATGGCTGGGGGCGATGGTCGTGGCCCGCAGGGCTCAGGTGGGATCATCTCCTACCCAGACGCCTGCAACGCCAGTTGCATGCATGATTGCAAGAATGCGCTGACCAAGGGCGCGGGTTTCGGTGCGAATGGCGGACAGATCGGCCAAGGCGATATCGTCCGGATAGGGTTCGCCCTTGGTATTGACGAAGGCGGGATGCCATAAATCGTGCCGACCGGTGGGCCGCCATGAGGCATGGCACAGCAGATTGCGCAGCCGCTTGATCGCAAGCAGGCGCTCGTTCAGCGCGATCCTGTCCGGAATGCCCGGATGGCGGCGCAGGGCGGCATCCAGCTGCTCGATCAGCGTTCCCATGGAATCATCGGCCAGTGCATCCATCTGATGCAACCAGCGCTTCAATTCGGCATCGCTCAGATCGCGGGCAAGGCGCTTTCGCTCCAATGCGTAAAGCGTGCGCTTGATGACCTCTTCCAGCCAGCCAAAGGCGGCAATGGCCTGTCCCAGTTCGGCGGCAAAATCGGTGGGAAGCGTGAAATAGCTTTCGGGCGCAGCCGTCATTCGCGCCACAGCTTCTCGACCCAGCTGACCGGGC
>NZ_DALZMB010000095.1:0-14854 GCF_032007265.1 Paracoccus sp. (in: a-proteobacteria)
TCCTCAAAGGAAACTGATCATGGATCTCATCAAAGCAGCGGTGATGCCGCATGTCTTGGAAATCATCAGCATCTTGCTGGCCTCGATGCTGGGCTGGGCGGCCAATACCGCGCGCAAGAAATGGGGCATCGACATTGAGGCCAAACATCGCGATGCGCTGCACTCGGCCCTGATGACCGGCGCGCGTCTGGCGCTCCAGCGCGGGCTGACCGGGCAAGAGGCGATCAACCAGATCCTGCAGCATATCAAGATCAGCGTGCCGGATGCCGTGATCGGCGTTGATGCGCGTGCTGAGGTGCTGGATAATCTGGCTAAGGCCAAGTTGCAGGAAATCGCGAAGGAGGCGGGGTTAGATCAACTGACTGAGGCAATGAAGCGGGCAGGGACAGTGACGCGAAGCTGAACGGGGCGCGAGAGATGTCGCTCCCCGTTCATTGATTTTATTGGTTGGGCGCCTCATAGGTGGGTAGAGCTTTCAGCTCGTCCTTCGTCATCGAGACATAGGCGCGCATTTCGTTATCAGCGTTTTTGTAGACGCTGACCTTGTCCGGCGCCAAAGAAACGCGGTGCTCACCCATCCCGAGGAAGCCGCCCACATCCGTAACAATCCCTGTGACGGAATTGTCGGGCCCGATCACGACATCCGCGATTTCGGCGATTTTTTTGTCGCTAGAATCATAGATGTCGACGCCTTTGAGTTGATCGCCGGTCATCGTCGCGACCTCGGTCAAGACATAACCCTCGGGTACGGAGATGACGACATCCGCAGGTGTGCCCATCGGCGTCATTGCGGTGTCGGTGCTTGCATCCGGCGCTGTGGGCGCAGGATCCGGTGTCACCACTGCTCCGGAGGGCTCAGCCTCCGCTGGCGGGGTGGTGGCTGGCGTCTCACTGGTACTTTGTGCAAAGGCAGTGCTGCCAAGCATGACGGTGGCGATAAGCGGATAAAGAATACGATCTTTCATCGGATTTTTCCTTAAAACGGTTGTGGGGAAAGGGCGCGGTTACGTGCGATCCTTGTCGACAAAGAAGCGATTGATCTCGTCATTCGCGCGCTCTTTGGTCCAGCCGTATTTTTCCTGCAGCTTGCCTGAGAGCTTGTCCTGCTTTCCCGAAATTTCCGTCAACTCATCGTCTGTAAGGTCGCCCCATTTCTCTTTGACGCTTCCCTTGAGCTGCTCCCACTTTCCTTGAATGATATCCCAGTTCATGGGGTCCTCCTTGGCTGTGTGATTGCGGTAATCGGGGATACAACTGAAGGATGTAGAGCCGGGTTCCGAAACGCGAATGCGTTAGCCTGCAGGGGCGGTCGGAGCTTCCGAGTTTCTGATTGATGCTCAGATACTTATGAAATTACTGAACTTTTTGTGATCGGAGACGTTTCCCATTGGCTTTCAGTCGAGGAGGAAACGATGAAAGGCATTATCGCGTGGCTGCTTGGTGTTCCCATCTTCGTGATTTTTTTGCTCTACATCTTCAACGTCTTCTGACCCCATGGCCAGCCACTTCGGCTCTGCCCAATCCGACGGCTTAATCCTGATCACGAGGGCCTTTCCCAACTGCTTGCGCGACTTAGTGGGGATAAGCCGTGTCCCGAAGAACTATGGCCTGACAGGCTGGCCCCAATAATCCACCATCAGGGCAATGAGACAATGCTGCGCATCTATAGGTAGGCTACTTAGGAGAATGCGGATGGCTGAATTCGATGCCGATACGCGCGAAGACGATCTAAGGGTGGGAACACCTCTCTGGGTCAAAACCTCTCATTCGAGTGTGCGTGGCCAGAGGAAGCTCGCCGCGAAGCACGCTGATGTTGTTGTGGTCGGTGCCGGGATCAGCGGCGCGTTGATGGCTGAGGCGATGACGCGGCAAGGGCGAGATGTGTTGATCCTCGATCGCCGACCGGCAGTGCGTGGATCGACGGCGGCGTCGACTGCCATGATCCAGCACGAGATCGACATTCCGCTGACCCACTTGCAAAAGCAGATAGGAGTTCGCGCCGCTAACGCAGCGTGGCGGCGATCGGTACGTGCGGTTCACGACTTGACCGCTCTGACTAAGAAAAATCGTATCGCGTGCTCGATGGACGCAAAACCTGCTCTCTACATCGCGGGTAATACCATGGGTGCGCGCGCCTTAAAGTCCGAGGCGGAGGCCCGTGAAAAGATCGGAATCGAAGCCAATTATCTTGGCAAATCTGACTTGGCTGACCGCTATCAAATAGATCGGCCAGCAGCGATCCTGTCGTCTGCCTCTGCTTCTGCCAATCCGGCGCAACTTGCGGCAGGGTTTCTACAGACAGCCTTGAGCCGGAAAGCCAGGCTGGTGACCCCGGTTGAGGTCACAGATATGGCCGAACTTCCTGATGGCGTTGCGCTGGCGACTCGGGACGGGCAGGTCATCACCGCCAGTCATGCGGTCTTTTGCACCGGCTATGAATACCTACACCAGATGAAGACTTCGTCTCATCATGTCACATCAACTTGGGCCCTGGCCTCCCGCCCACTGAAGGACTTGCCGGAGTGGTTGAAAACGACAATTGGTTGGGAAGCTGCCGACCCCTATCTCTATTTTAGATCCGACGCTTATGGCCGGATTATTGCAGGAGGTGAGGATGAGGAGTCCAGCACCGCCAACAGCGATCTCGGCAAGCTTGCGAATAAAGCCAAACGTATTGCGGAAAAGCTGCGGGATCTTACTGGCGTGGAGATCGGCAAGCCTGCCTTCACATGGGCCGCACCATTCAGCGTGACGCGAGATGGGTTGCCTATCATCGATAATGTTCCTGGCTTCCAGCGGATCTTTACGCTCATGGGTTTTGGCGGCAACGGGATCACCTTTTCGATTATCGGCGCTCAGATCATTGCAGCGCGGATCGCAGGCGAGGCAGATCCTGACCAACATCTTTTCCGCTTTCGATAGGGGGCGCAGATGGAGGATATCGTTCCATTCGACATGGGTCGGATGTGGCTTGATGGAGCACCTTGGACTTTCCTGATCGAGATTATTTTTCGCAGTACAATCGCCTACCTTTACTGCTTTCTTTTAATCCGGCTGCTGAATGGCCGTGCCGTCGCGCAGATGTCGATGACCGACATGGTTCTGGTCATCGCGCTTGGCTCGGCCGTGGGCGACCTGACCTTCTATGAAGATGTGCCAATTTTTAACGCTATGGCAGCGATTACCGTGATTATTCTGGTTACGAAATTCGCTGATCGGGCGATACACAATCAGAACTTCTTCAAACGCCTCTTGTCGAATTCGCCGATTACCCTCGTTCATAATGGTGTAATCGACATGGAAGGCGCATCGAGAAGAGACCTGAACCCACTTGAAGTCATGGAGGTGCTGCGCCTTCAGGGGGTGCGCAACTTGGGGCAGGTTGAATGGGCCTTCATGGAGGCCGGGGGACAAACCTCGGTTTTCCTTTTTAACGAAGCCCGTCCGGGTCTCGCCATCGTGCCGCCCCTTGATTTGATACCAAACGCCCCGGATATGACGGCAGCAAAGCGCGGCGATGCCACCGTTTGCCGCTGCTGCGGCTTAATTGCTTCCACCTTCGAGGAGCACTATACGGCTTGCGCTAATTGCGGAGGCACAATTTGGGTTGCTGCATCGGTCCAGCGGACCGACGCACTGTCGCCTGCGGTGCGAAATGCCCGGGAATGAGAACGGTGTCCGAGATGGGTCACTGCAGATCGATCAGCAACCAGCGTAAGCGCCTGCGCTGAATTTCGGCCAGTCACGAGCATGACCTTGCCTGACCATCTCGCAGGCGATGTCATTGACGCGGGCGGTCGAGCATTGCACGACGGGGCGGCCATAATGGTCAACGTCCATAAGGTTGCAATTAAGCGTTTGGTCCTTGACCAGCCGCGAAAGGGCACGGCTCGCCTCAACCCCTCCGGGTTCTTTAATCTCGGGCGCATTGATGCCCCAGACCCTGAGGCG
Organism: Paracoccus sp. (in: a-proteobacteria); assembly: GCF_032007265.1. GTDB lineage: Bacteria > Pseudomonadota > Alphaproteobacteria > Rhodobacterales > Rhodobacteraceae > Paracoccus. The sequence continues at coordinate 3,952 of NZ_DALZMB010000095.1, forward strand.
CAGGTTCCTGCTGGGGCTGTCGAGCCGTATCGTGTCGCCGTCAATTGCGATGGCGCCGGAGATGATGATTGCTGCAAGTGATGTGATCATGTCGTGGGTCTATCATGGATTGTTGACCAAACCGTCAACATGGTTGGCATCTTGGGGCTTGTTTGAATGTTCTGCAAATGTTCTTTTCGAGCATTGTGGAATCAGATCGACATGCCTGCCAAACGACCATCAGCCAACCCTTGGCGCAACCCAATGCTGCAACACCTTGCGGCAGATGGGCGGCTGGTCATGTTGCGCTGTAAACACTGTCGTCGATCGGTCTATTTTTGGGCTGCCGACTTGGTCAAGGTGCTTGGCCCTCACCATCCCGCTGACCGGCCGCCGTGGCCTTGTTCGATCTGCGGGCAGATTGAGTTTGTCGAGATCAGCGCGATGCACCCAACTGGGCGGATGCTGAGCGAGATCACCATTCGCCGCCCTGTCCATCAGGTAACCCGATGGATCTGGCGCAATGAGGTTGGGGGCGGTTAGTTGCAAGGCGTGCGCACAAACGCTCATGCTGGCCAGGCGACAACGGTGGCTTCGTGAAGAAGATCGCAACACGGCTAGGCAGGGTAAAATGCGGCAGAAAAACTGGCTGATCAGCCGCGGGGATGCGCCCCAACGGCTGCTCAAGTGTGCCGGATCGTTACTCAATAAACTCGGTAAAAACAGAAACTAAAGACTACACCTTCTGTCTACTAAACAAGGATAGGTTTTGCCATTTATCTAAAAGGTTATAGGTAACTCTACCTATCACCCGATGCAGCCATTTCATGGAATATCAGCGTAGCCTGCTCGCTCATGGCGTCGTAGGGGGCGATTACTCGATATGCAGCATCAGAAATTGCCAGTGGCTCTGCTTTGGCAAGAGCATCCTTCAACAGCCGAATCGCTTGATCAAGCAGCTCGACATTTTCAAGAAATGTATTTTTTTCAGTGACTTTGAGCTGAATGGTTACTGTCATTTCAAGGTTTGGTCTTGCGAAATGTTGGAAAGGGTCAGTGCTATTTACCTACATGGAATGAAAATGGCGAGGCCATCGCATTACGAAATCGCGCGAATGGCCATAGGCGAGTCGATATGCTCTTCGACCTTGTCCCATGCGTCTTGGATCGCGGGGGGCCCTCAGATACCACTGGGGCACGCTACTCTCGAGCACGCTAAAGGGGTATTTCTAACCTCTAAGCCGCTCTATGCGGAGAAAGATCGGCACCAAGATCAAAGCCGTGGATAAGACCAGCAGCGCCGATACCCACGATGGCCGCCTTGTCAGTCCTTCTGCCAACTCGGCAGCGAGGAAGAAAACCAAGAGCAACGCAACCCCGCCGCTAACGTACTTAGCGATGGCCTCCGCAACTTCAATTTTCGGTTTCATGACATAGGGCCTCCCAACCCTTCTGACATGGTATCACGACGCTCGGTTTGTACCAAATGCTCGAGGTTTGGGCGTGCTCTCGGCCGCAATGATGCGGATAAAGGCGTTGATCCAGACCGGTCCCTTCTGGTTGAGAGGGTTGACATAACGATAGATGTCACCACTCTGGAGCACGTTTAGGTTGTGTTCATGCACGATTTCTCGCCAGGGAAAATGTTGAACAATTTGCCTCGGCCACGTAAAATACAGTTAAAATTGCCACAAAGAGATAAATCTGAGTTTCGTCACAGTATTGGGACGACAACTTCAGAGAGATGAGGATTGTTGCCAGTGAAGATCGACAGCAGGAAGCTTGCTCAGGAGTTTGGTGTCCCAAGCGAGCTAATGTCAGAGTTTATTTCGAAATTTTCTCCTTATGTCGTCAAGCCCAATCAGTTTCAGGCCGCCTCTGAGGTAATGCTCTTTATTCATATTCCGAAGACCGCTGGGGTTTCGGTTGGACGCAGTCTACAGGATGTCTACGATCACTTTCATGGCGTGGAATGGAATAATGTTGGCGCCTCATTCCGAAAGGTCGCGAAACAGGCACTGTATAGCCAAAGCCATACGCCTGCCCGACATGTCATCATGGGACATTTCGGCTGGCCCGAGATGCAGATGTTTCGCAATCATGAAATCCCAATGAAGTGTGGCACATTTCTCCGCGATCCGGTGGCGCGCACCATCTCAAACTACAATTACAACTGCTCTGATGCGCATCCCTCAAACGAACAGTTCATTGATCGTTTCCCGACCTTGGAGACATATGTCGAAAGTCTGGAAAACGATATACAAATCACTCAATCGATTGGAATCATTGGGTCTTTCCAGAATGCCCTGGAGAAGTATCTAAAATATTATAGCTTTATTGGCGTGACCGAACATCTGGCGGGCTCTCTCAAACATCTTGCCCGTTCGCATGGGTTCGCCGAGCTGGGCGAGCATCGAAAAAATGTAGGTCAAAACCGCGATAAGAATGAGGTGCCGCCACATCTAATCGAGCAAATCCTGCAGCGGAGTCGCAATGATGTACGACTGCATGAGTTGATGATGCGGCTTTATCAGGGTGATGATGAGGACATGATTGCCACAGTGCAATCGGCGTCAGCTAGCGCACGCGGTTCAGCGAATGTCGAGGCTGGAACACTCGTGCGAACCGAAAACGCGACGAGCACTGCAGTATCTGCAAATGCGGCGAGTGTCGGTGCCAGCATCCAACCGCTAAAGAATTACTTGTTGCGTAGTCGGGTGCCGGCCGGGGCACGCGAGCTGGTGATCTCTTTCGAAGCTGCCGATACAACAATCAACCGGCAGGACCGTCAGCGCCGGGGCTTTGGTGAGGATTTTCTTACGAACGCAGGATATGGCGTGGTCTCAGTTCTTACTCATACTGCCAATTGGTTCCGGCCGACGGATCTGCATGACTACTTTCGAAGCTCAGGGTTTCGCGCTTTTTTGGCCCAATTCGATAAGGTTCATAGCTATGGTTCGAGCATGGGGGGCTTTGGTGCGTTAGCCTTTGCAGAACTTCTTGGTGTGAACAATATTGTTGCGTTTCAGCCGATATCTTCGCTCGCGTCAGATCTCACACCTTGGGAGACCCGATTTCAACATGGCCGGTCCTTGAGTTGGAATGGTGAGTTTCGCGATGGCTGTGACGGGATAGGGAAGGTTAGCTCAATCTACGGTGCTTTTGACCCTAGAAGTGAGGATAACGCTCATGCTCAACGAATAGCTCTTAGTGCTGGTATCCGCTTCCAACCAATCCATGTACCTGGTGCGGGGCATGCCGTACCGCGTAACCTTCAACAAAATGGATTGCTAAAGCGGGTAGCGTTAGCTTGCCTGCAGCAACGACCGCTTGAAGAAGTTCAGGCGATAATTTCTCGTCCGCAAGATGCAGCGCTGCCGAAAGGACGAGCTACCGCTTGATAAAGGGGAGCTGCTCTCGCGACTTCGCGGTTTCTGGCAGTTTTAGACTTATCTGAACGACGATAGGTCGAAAGCCGACAGGGTGCCCCGGATGGTGATAATCACTTGCGCCGCGATCGACACTCCGATCGCGGCATTTCTCGTTATAGATCACATATGGGCGCTTCACTCCTTACCCTCCTTGTGAGGCCGGCGAGCCTGATCGGCAGTGTCGTGTTGACGGTCGCCCGCGTGGGGCATGGTTGCGCTCTGGGGTGATACAAATTCACCGGTAAGTGTTTGATCTACAGTGGGTCCAACGTGGGGGGCGGTACAGCCTGATGCGTTGATTTTATTGGCAAATTGCGGTCCTCTTGGGTGCGCCATAAAATCAATGTGTTAGACATTGCTTGCTTTCCTCTCGGTTCAGTTATGGTGCGGTAATCATCCGCGACGGTTCATCGCGTCGACGGCGGACGCTTGGTGATGTGGGCTGTGGTGTCCATAGGTTCGCTCGATTGTTTGAACCGAAGTCGAAAAATATCCTGCGGCATCCCAAGTCGTTGCGCCGCGCTGTAGGGCCCATGTGATAGCCGTGTGCTTGAGGGTATGTGGTGTACCATCAGACAGGTCGCCTACGATTCCCTTGGTGATTGCCACGTCTTTCGCAGGGATCCGCGCGCGCTCCCTAGCCTTCTTGATGTCGCCGACCATGTATCGGCATGGGCTTCCCGCTCGGGTCAGTCGATGAAGAAGGGGGGCAAAGGTATGATCGAGCGCAGGCAGACGGATGAGTGTGCGAGAAACGACGTCTCCATCAAAGCCTGCCTCCCCTTGAACTGCGGCCCATGCAGTCTAACAAGCATCCGCGTCGATACTCGACCCGGAATCTCGCAGATGCGGTCCATTTGCTTGTTGCTGCGCTTGGCCTTCTTGAACTCGACACGCCAATCAACGACACGCCCCGTCTCCATTCAGCGAGGCTCGCGCGGTCACGCGGCTCGTGGCTGTCATCGTGGATTGTGATCGCGTGGCGGGCGATATCAGCAGGCCCCCGCCATAGCGAAAGACTTGTCATAGACGTGCTTGGCGTCCTTCGGGTCGGTAGGGAAATCCTCGCTTGCCTCTGCGGCAAGTCACGCGCCAGCTTCTGCATGTTCTGGAAACATCGCGATGCGGGCATGCAGCACTTCAACGATGCGGTCACTGTTGTAGGCCATGGCGCTACCCGTTTTTGCTGCACGCGTCGCTCGACGGCCAGCGCTCGCTTCGGCACTCACCACACTGAAGTGATTGCGCCGGGGGCGACCGCACTAGGGTCAACGGACGGTGATTGCGCGAAGCGGCAGTAGTCTAAGGGCGCAGAAACTCATCCAGAACTTCTTGCGCAACATTTGCTGGAGCACGCGACATGTCTGGGATGATCTCCTGCAGGAATGCGATAATCTTCGCATGCTCGCCAGCATTGCGCGCTGCATATTCTGCCACAAGAAACAAAATAGTTTTCTTGCGTAGCTGTAACTCTGCCTCAAGAGCAGAGATTCGTGCATTCTCGTTCATGGTAACCTTTTCCGTACCAGAAGATTAGGTCGCCGAATCGGGGGGCGCGTCAAGTGCAACCTAGATGTGAGTTAACGAATAATTAATTCTATCTAGGGGCGGCTTCATGAGCAGCATTCCGCAAAAGTTACCTCAGTAGTCGCAGCCAACCGGAGCTGGCCCGCGATTGTCACATCGTCTTACGCGCCAAGTCGGCCCTGATATCGAGGCGCGCCGATGATGACGCTCTCAAGTGATCAATCGCGGCGTGCCTACTTCGGACGGAAATTTTGCGATGCACCTTAGCGGACAACTTGGTCTTGTGGGAAATGGGGGCCAGTACGTTCGATTGCGGGCGGCCGCTCGATTCCAAGACGTTGTTGCTGCGCGCATTCGCCAGTCAACGCGGCAATGAATGCATTTTCATATGCGAGCATGCCCCAACCGCAGCGTTTGTAGCTATAAACGGCCATGCAGGCGAAGGCCAACAGCACGATGAACGGTCCGATAAAACTAACTTTCCTCATTTGAACGCCTTAGTTCTGGCTTCTCCGACAGCGATGGTCGTCGGCAAAGGCCGAAAGCCAGTTGATAAATCGATAAAGGGGCAGGGGCAGCACGGCGATGCAACATCCAATCCAGAACGGCACGCCGGCAGTTGCATAGCCGAAAGGTGCCAGGACAAGGTTGATTGCATAGATCAGCATTCCAGCATGGCTTTTGGCCAGCGAGTTGAGCCAAGCCCACAGCAGTACAATCAGCACGACAAAGGCGATTGGGACGGTAAAGACGGCCGCAATCGACATTCCTGTCAGCCACTCGACTGCGGCGCCAAGCCCAAAGGCTGCGGCAATCGCATTTGCAGCACTCAAGGAAAGCGCCCCCCACAAGCCCAGTGCGGGCAGCCTTTCACGGGCAAACATAGGCTCTGCTTTCTCGCCTGCTTTTAGGTGACGAGACACATACATCTTCTTTGCGTAAGCGCAACTATGTGGGGATCATGCTCTTCATATTCCCCCACCACGTCGGCCTGATGCGATCATCAAGGATCCGGCCCCGAGGTATCCTTTTGACTGCTGCAAAAGACCGTTCACATATTATCCTAGGGGAGAGAGCAGAGCTCACAGAATTTTGCCTGCGATCAAAGGGACGTGGACAGAGTTATCGTCAACACATCCTTCGGCGCGATAGCCTTGGCACAGCCATGTCGCGGCTTTTCCTTCACGCTTTGGTTTGCAATCTTGGACGCAGCTAACGGCCTAGCAAAATGCAATCAATGAAGGACGACTTATTACAGATCATTAGACCCGCTTGGCTCAGGACGCAATATATGTGGCACAAGTGATGGGGCCAGCACTGCTTCGGGTGTAAAGAGGCTCGGCCAGTCTCACCTATCAGTTGTCTGCATTATAACGGCAGGCGTTCAAGTCTGATAGCTTGGATCAACGCCCGTATTCTGTGATCCGTATGTCGAGCATTAAGTCCAAATCAAATAACTTTGACGATGAGGTTGAATAAAAAATAGAGCGGGCATTTATAAAAGATACCTGAACAGGCGTCATTGGAAAATTTCTACCAAAAGCGGAATGAGTTTATCCTGTTTCCCAAAAGAAATAGGAGCGATAAACGCCCCTATTTCTTTAATCTGGATATCTGTAAGGCTAATCGGATAAATGCTGTTATGCCACGATGGGTTTTGCGGTTTGGGCGTGTCTCAAAGCAAGTGCTTTACCCGCTTGCCCCGAACAAAATTGACGTGCGGGCATGGCAATATGGCAATCGGCGCGGAATTCTGGAAAGATCTCAAAAATCTCTTCGGCTGCGGCTGAACCCACAGCGCGAAGCGCCTCAATGCCAGGATAGAGGCTTTCGGTTTCTGCGCCGTTCGAATAGATCACCTCATGAGTATCAAGGAGAATGTGGAAATATTCAACCTCGTCTTTGTCATGGGCAATATCCACTCCATCAATCGACAACAAAAGCTTGGCTGCAACAAGTACTTCATCGCTGCCGAACATATGCCTTGCAATTGTGGATCTAACCAAGATTCTGTGTTCTGGAGAAACCAGAAGGTCCTGGCTAGGGTTATCTGCCCCTAGGGCGCCCTTGTTGATGCGGATTGGGCGCAACTTAGGTTTACGCTCTAACGCAGCGGCTCCGACGATCTTAGACCCAATCCATCGGATCGGCTGGTGGCCGTTATCCTTAGTCAGGATAAGATCCCCGCAACGCAAGTTTTCAATTGAAATATTGCCGCGCGCTGTTGAAATCAGCGTTCCACGTGCAAAACAAGGAACGGCTTCAGCTGACTCCCAGCCGATGAAGGCTTTTCCCCGCCAGTTAAGAGTCTGGCCATTTGGTGACCATTCTCCTCCGGGAAGAAGTGTCCAACCAGCACCAGTTGCAGCTTCATAAAATTCATCTTCAAACTCTGGTGGGATGACAAGGGTAAGCTTATCCGTATTGGCCCCCCCCGGAAATATAAGATCCGGAATTGCGATCTGAATAGCCAAGTTTTAAGCTGTCATCTCCAGATTGCAGGTCAAACGTACTAGAGAATTTCCAATTATTCCCTATGGTTACCGTCTCTGTTCCAGTCAAACTTCCCGTAAAGTAACCGTTTTGTGTGTAATTGTCACCGATCACGACCGTATTCGTGCCAGCGGAGCCGCCCATCCCAAGCAAGCCTTCAACGGTGACATCGTCGCCGAAGGTGATATCGCGTACGATATAAGTTCCACCAAGACCAATGTTTCCGGCAGTAAACTGAGTGCCGCCAATATGCGTGCCATTTCCTGCATTGATCGTAATGACCATCGGAGAGGCCGCGGTTCCTGACCCACCGATTGAAATATCACCGGTATTGACATTATCACCGAGATTCACAGTTTGCTGGATGCCCGGCCCCGATCCGCCGATCAGAAGGTGGCCGATGGTTGTGTCATTGCCAACATTTACCGTATGGTTTCCGAATCCGCCGCCCATCTCGACGTTGCCAGCGCTCGAGTTTGCACCAATGCTGAAGGAGTAATTTATATAGCTTTCAGCCATATAGACGTTCTGGCTGTGAAGGTTGCTGTTGTCTCCAATATCGATGCTGACATCGGCCTTGGAGTACCGAAAGTTCATTTCCGCGCCACTATAATTGAAGCCGCTGCCCGTCTCCATCGTGAAACCACCATAGGTGCCGTTGATGCCCCCGGTAATGTTCACGTTGTCGCCTAGCGTTACATTTGATGCCGCAGTGCCGCCGAGAATGCTTCCAATAGTTGCGTTGTCACCAGCCGTGATTGTTGTTTTGACTTCGGCGTAATTCGTGCCAATCAAGCTACCGTCCGCGCTGTTGATCGCACCGATCTTGGCCCCATCGCCAATATCGTAGGACAGGTTGCCAAAATTATTTCCGACGGCTTGGAAAGATACTCTTCCGGCATCCACGCCATCTGCGACCGACACAGTGGGATTCATAGTCATGCCCGCAGATGTCGAGTTTAGGTTAACTGTAAGGTTTCCCGTAGCGCTTTGATTGGATTCAACCGAAAAATCGATGGTTCCAGAACCGGTAGGCGCGTTGAAGGTTACCGTTCCAGACACGCCAGGAGAAATGATATAGGTCTCTCCCTGGACGACTGTATAGTTTCCTGGGGTCGAAATCGTAATAGGCATGCGTATTTATCCTCAAAAATAGATAGATAAAAAAGGTGGGAACAGAGGGGGAAGTGTCGCCCGATCAGCGTAATACGCAGCCGCAGACGAAGGGTTGAGAACTCCCTCTGAACCCAAACAGTCCTAGAATGAATGTATTTACTTGGAAAAAACACCGCACAGGAAAAGGATTGCCCATGCTAAAAATTTGGGATTGCTCCCAATGAAGTCTTGAAATGTCATCCGTATCAATACGGGAAAGGTAGACTTTGTTTTCGCCATTAGTCCAGAAAAATTTTAACCAACATTAAGATTTTTGTCCGGATCAGTTGGAGGCACAGATCGGCATGGGGGTGTGTAGTGCTAAGATTTCTGCAGATTTGTTTGAAAATAGCCGCGAGAGCAGGGCAAAAGTAACGACCTCTGTCGATGCGTTCCTCGGAAGATTATATATAAAATCGCCTTATGGTTGTTGTGATTTTTTGCTTGTTATGTGGCCTTATCAGCCTAAAGAAAACATCGCGAGGGATGGATTCTGGGGCAAGTGATTCACCGATTATTTGGAAATCTTATCGAATCGATGGAGTGAAGAAGTATGGGCTGGATGTGCGTATATTGCATAGATTTTCTAAGTTTTGTGTCGATTGCAACGGTGGAAGCGCGCTGTTTTTCCGTTTTAATAGATAAAGTGAGTGGCCGACGCTTTTGAAAGAGGGATGAAAATTTTCCTCGCCGAAACTGTTAGATAAGATGCTTGATTTCTAATGATTTGGTTTGGCACGAATTGGTACAGATGTGGCGCCATGACGCTCGGGTGCCGGGCTGGAGAGGTCAAGATTGCGCCTGTTGCTTTCTCAGCGATGGATGTCAGGCTCGTGTCTCGACAATAGATTTTTCCTGCTCGGCAGAAAAAACCGTAGATCCGCGATGAAAGTCTTGGAGCAACGGGCTGTGTTGTCATCACATCTGCACCAAACAGAGGGCAGGGAAGGGAAGGCAGCATTGGCAAAATTTGAAAGCCAGCGCTGCCTATGTTCGGCACCTGAGTTACCCGTGTTGCAGGTGGTGAAACGCTGTGAATGAGGCGTAGTCAGATCAGTGCGACAGCTCGGTCACCACAACCGCTTGCCGAAATGGCATGCACGGCTAAGCCCTATCAGATCATCATAATCGGCGGTCCCCATGCAAGACCTCAGCCTTAGGGCCGTCGCGCATCTCCTTTCAGAATCTAAATGATCAGCAAGAAGAAAGCTGGGGGGCACCTGTCGTCCGCTTGCGCCGCTTTGTGCCCGTTCGATCACTTGCGCTTTGTGCAGCGGCGATTGCATTGCCAATGCCCATGCCAATAGACATGATCGATTGAACGACCCGAATACAGGCCGCGCAACCTGTTTTTCATGCGCTCGAAGCGAGGGGGCTTATGGGATGCATTTGCGGCTTCAGCCGGTCGTGGCGCCAGTCAAAGCGCTGGTCCTGAGCGGTCACTAAGGAGACATAAGTGCTAAAGCAAATTGCGATCTTATTGGCCGGCCTCGTCCTTGTTGCGGCAATTGCGATTCTAGCGGGGCGCTGGCTTTATCCGCTGCCCGACATCTCGGGCCGTGCGACAGACCTCTCATTGCCCTTTGATCCGGCGACGCCACTGGCGCGGCGCGCGGTGGACGAAATGGGGGGGCATGGCAGCGAAAGCGGGGTGATCCCATTGGCTGGCGGGCATGATGCGCTTGGCAGTCGGCTTGCGCTGGCCGTGAATGCCGAGCGTTCGATCGATGCACAGTACTATATCTGGCACGATGACACTTCGGGGCGATTGCTTTTGAAGGCGCTTTACGACGCTGCACAGCGCGGTGTCCAAGTTCGGTTGCTGCTTGATGACAATGGTGTGCCCGGACTTGATGATGTCATGGCCGCGCTGAATGCCCAAGACAATTTCGAGATCCGCCTGTTCAACCCCTCGACCATCCGAAAGCCCAAGCTGGCGGGCTATGCGCTGGATTTCATGCGCATGAACCGTCGAATGCACAACAAGTCCTTCATCGTCGACGGGGTGGCCGCGATCATCGGTGGGCGCAATATCGGGGATGAATATTTCCAGGTCGGCGACGAGAACTACTATCTTGATATGGATGTGCTGGCCTTTGGTCAGGTCGTGGGCCAGACTGCCGCGATCTTCGACGATTACTGGAACAGCGCATCAGTTTTTGCGGTTGATCAGATCATTGCAGGGCAGGGCGATCTTAATGCCTTTTTGAAAAGTGTCGCTGCGACCGCGCAAACCGACGCGGCCAAAACCCTTGTTGGACAGCTAGGTCATGTTGACAAATGGCGGATCCAGAGACGGATCGACGTGATGTCAATGA
>NZ_DALZMB010000096.1:0-14814 GCF_032007265.1 Paracoccus sp. (in: a-proteobacteria)
TCCGGTGATGCGTCTTGGGTTTCTGCCCCAACCCAGTGACCCGCAGCGCTTGCGGGCCTTGATCGGCGCGGCACGCGCCAAGATGATCCTGATGGCAGGACAGAAAATCTCCGCCCCCGAGGCTTTGGCCTGGGGCCTGGTCGATCGGCTGGTTGCGCCCGATCAGTTGATGGATGTGGCGGTTGATCTTTGCGCGGATGTGCGCGCCGCAAAAGCGGGGCTGACCGAGGGTATCAAGCAGCTGATCTAGGCTGGGCCGATCAAAGGGGCGTTGCGGCCCCAATAGGCGGGGCCGCAGCATGGTTATGTGCGGTTCAGGCGTAGGCCGATTGTTTTTTGAAATGCAGGCAGAGCATATAGTAGAAGACCGCGCGATATTTATTGCGGTTCGAGCTGCCGTATTTCTCGGCCACGCTTTTGATTGCGGCCATAAGTTCAGGCCCATCCGGCAGGCCCAGCTTCTTTTTGAGGTAGTTGTCGCGAATGCGCTCTAGCTCGGTGGTATCCGATGCGGCGACAGTTTCGCCATCAGCGTTATAGATTGAGGGGCCGCAGCCGATGGTGACCTTGGTCAAAAGGTCCATATCGGGAGTTACGCCCAGTTTGTCCTTTAGATCGGCAGCATATTTGGCAATCAGTTCGTCACGTTTGCTCATGTCTACAACCATAGGAAATTGAAGCTATCCCAAGATTGCGGCAGCATTCTTGGGATAGCAATGATTTCCTGCGGATTTGACGCGGCGAGGCGACTTAGTAGCGGTAATGGTCCGACTTGAACGGGCCTTCGGGCGTCACGCCGATATAGTCGGCCTGCTCTTTGGACAGGGTCGTCAATTTGACGCCGATCTTGTCCAGGTGCAGGCGTGCGACCTTTTCATCCAGATGTTTGGGCAGGATATAGACGCCGGGCGCATATTCATCGCCCTTGGTCCACAGCTCGATCTGCGCCAGAACCTGGTTGGTGAAGCTTGCCGACATCACAAAGCTGGGGTGGCCGGTGGCATTGCCCAGGTTCAACAGGCGACCTTGCGACAGCAAGATGATGCGGTGCCCCGAGGGCATCTCGATCATATCGACCTGATCTTTGATGTTGGTCCATTTGTGGTTACGCAGGCTGGCCACCTGAATTTCATTGTCGAAATGGCCGATGTTGCCGACGATGGCCATATCCTTCATCTCGCGCATATGCTCGATGCGGATGACGTCTTTGTTGCCGGTGGTCGTGACAAAGATATCGGCGCTAGAGGCCACATCTTCCAGCAAGACGACTTCAAAACCATCCATTGCGGCTTGCAGCGCGCAGATCGGATCAACTTCGGTCACCTTGACGCGCGCGCCAGCGCCCTGAAGCGAGGCCGCACAGCCTTTGCCAACATCGCCATAGCCGCAAACGACGGCAACCTTGCCGGCCATCATCACATCGGTCGCGCGACGGATGCCGTCGACCAGCGATTCCTTGCAGCCGTATTTATTGTCGAATTTCGACTTGGTGACGCTGTCGTTGACGTTGATCGCCGGGAAGGGAAGCTGGCTGTTCTTGTGCAGGTCATAAAGACGATGCACGCCCGTCGTGGTTTCCTCGGACACGCCTTGCAGCGCAGCGCGCTGTGCGGTGAACCAGCCCGGGCTGGCGGCCAGGCGCAGTTTGATCTGGGCAAACAGCGCCTCTTCCTCTTCGCTGGTGGGCGTGGCGATCAGATCGGTTTCGCCTGCTTCGACGCGGGCCCCCATCAGGATATACATGGTCGCATCGCCACCATCATCCAAGATCAGGTTGGCAGTACCCTCGGGGAACTGGAAAATCTGGTCGGTATAGGACCAGTATTCCGTCAGGGTTTCGCCCTTGATTGCAAAGACCGGCACGCCGGTTGCCGCAATCGCAGCCGCTGCGTGATCCTGGGTCGAATAGATATTGCACGAGGCCCAACGCACCTCGGCGCCAAGCGCCGTCAGGGTTTCGATCAGCACTGCGGTTTGAACCGTCATATGCAGACTGCCGGCAATCCGCGCGCCTTTCAGCGGCTGGGCAGCGCCGTATTCGGCGCGCAAAGCCATCAGGCCCGGCATTTCGGTTTCCGCAATATCAAGTTCCTTGCGGCCGAATTCAGCAAGTGAGATGTCACGGATGATATAGTCGGTCATGGGCGGCCCCGCAAAAAATGGTTGCGCGGGCATAACACCGAGGGGCTTAAGATACAATCAACGCCGCGGTGGGCCTTGTATCAAGCATAGCGGCCTTAGCCTTTCAGGCCAGCCTGATGGTAAAACTGCATCGGATTGGCATGTTTGGTGAAGCCGACCCCGGAGGCCACCACGCAGCTGGTGCGATCGGCCCGGTTCAGCGTCAGCGTCCATGTTCCCATTGCCTGAGATCCCCAAAGCGAGGTGTCCTGCGCCCCATGAGCGATCAGCACCTCGTCGAAATCATCGTGCAGGGCGCGCGCAAGCTGGCCTGATTGGGCGCAATAGGGCTGATCCTCGTTTGTATCGGACGATAGGGGCAGCTTTTGCGCAAGGTCGATGACCGATTGCACATCCATGCCTGCCACAGCCGACCAGCCGCGCGGATTGGCCATATTATCGGCCCGCGAGGTGATGGCCGAGAATGATTGCGTGCCGGTGAGCGCGATCACCGTGCCAAGGACCGCGACAATGACACGCTGATGAAAGGGGGACTTACGCATCCTTGCCTCATGTATCGTAAACTGTGTCGTCAACTGTGCCGCCGGGGCCGCGTATCGACCCGCGAATTGCCCGAAAATTGAGTGGGCGGATCCACACGGGACTAGGCTCGGCGTCTTTTCAGCAAGTTAACGTTCCGCAATTGTCCGAGTTCCGATAACGCCGCGTCAAACGCAGGTGAACTGGCACTCGATCAGGCGGCGCGAATGGCGTAAAAGCGCGCGCAAGAGGACTTCAGACAAGAGGCGGGGACAGTGGCCATGGCAATCATGCTGGCGGATGTGGGCGGAACCAATGCGCGGCTGGCGCTGGCAAGGGACGGGCAAATCGACCCGGCCTCGATCACGCGGTTTCGCGGTGACGATTATGCCAGCTTTGATGATGTGGTTAACGCCTATCTGGCGCAGCACCCGGATGAGGCCATCTCGGCGGTCTGTGTCGCCGTGGCAGGGCCGGTTGCCGGCGGCTTGGCCGAGCTGACCAACCGCGACTGGGATTTTTCCGAGCAGCGCTTGTGCGATCTGACCGGCGCTGGGCGCGCGCGGCTGATCAATGATCTGACCGCATTGGGCTATGCCACGCCCAGCCTGTCTGGCACCGGGGTTGCGGTCTTGCGCGAAGCGCCCGCGGATCGGGCCCGCAATGGACAGGCGCTTGTGGTCAATGCAGGCACTGGTTTCAACGTCTGCGCCGTGCGTCATTTGCCCGATGGCGGCATCATCTGCCTTGAGGCCGAAGAAGGGCATACGCGCTTGCCCGAAAACATTGCCATTCGCCTGCGCGCCGAAATTGGTGATCTGGCCGATGCCTTCGATTCGACCGAAGAGCTGTTCGCTGGGCGTGGATTGGCGCGCCTTCATGCCGCACGTTCCGGCCAGGTGACGCCGCGCGCCGAAGATGTCACTGCCGCCGCCGCACAAAATCAGCCCGAGGCCGTGGCCAGTCTCAACTTCTATACCGAGATTTTTGGGCTTTTGTGTCGAGAGCTGGCAATGCGCTTTATGCCCTTCGAGGGGATGTATCTGGCAGGTAGCGTCGCACGCGCCAGCGCCGAGCGCGCCGAGCTTTTCGAACAGGCATTCTTTTCGGATGCGCTGATGCGTCAAATCCCTCAGGCGACGCCGCTTTTGATGATCCGCGAGGATATGGCCGCACTTTATGGCTGTCTTGCCGCAGCGGGCTGAAAAAAACCTATATATCCGTTCTCGGGTTGGATTCCGGGCCGAATCCCTGCAACATTGTTCGCAAAACCAACAAATGAGCAGAGCAGGGCATGAAACGGGTCATTCAGGTTGGGGTAGCGGCTGCGCTGGGGATATGTTCGGTTTCGGGCGTGGCGCTGGCGCAATCTTCGTCGTCGGTATCACCGTCATCCTCGCCCTTTTCAGGGCTTTTCGGTGGTAAAGGCGGCAATGACTCGTCCCCGGTTAATCTGGATTTCAAGATTTCCGGCGATGATGGCACGCTTGATTCGGCGATCCGCAACAGCTCGCTTTTGAAAGGCGCGCAGGACGAGGGCCGCGTGACCGGGCAAGACATCCTTGCCGCGGCACGGGGCGATTATGCCCGTATTCTGGGAACGCTCTATGATTCCGGCTTTTATGACGGTGTGATCAGCATCACCTTGGACGGGGTCGAGGCGGCACAGGTTGCCCCGCTTGATGCGCCCAAGGTTGTCAAAAATGTCGTCGTTTCGGTGCAGACCGGACCCAAGTTCCGCTTTAGCCGCGCGCAGGTGGCCCCGGTGGCCCCCGGCACCGAGATCCCCACAGGCTATGCCACGGGCAAGACCGCAGGCACTGGCGTGATCAAAAGCGCGGCCAATGCTGCGGTTGATGGCTGGCGCAATGTGGGCCATGCCAAGGCCGATGTCGAAGCCTCGCAAATCACCGCCAACCACGCGACACAAAGCGTGGATAGCCGGATTCAGCTGGCGCCCGGTCCCGCACTGACCTTTGGCAAGATGACAATCCGCGGTTACGACCGCCTTGATCCGCGCCGGTTGCGCAAGATCGCAGGCTTCCCCGAAGGAGAGCGCTTCGATCCCGAAAAAATCGAGGATATGCGCAAGCGCCTGCGCCGCAGCGGTGTTTTCTCGGCCATCACCCTGACCGAGGCAGATGGCATTGGGCCGGGCAATACGCAGGATGTCGATCTGTTGGTGATCGAGCAAAAGCCGCGCCGCATCGGCGGCGGATTTGAACTGTCCAGCAACGAGGGGCTGATGCTGTCCGGCTATTGGATGCATCGCAACCTGATGCATGGCGGCGAGCGGCTGCGCTTTGACGCCAAAGTTGCCGATATCGGCGCGAAGGATTCGGGCCGTGACTTCTTGCTGGGCGTGCGCCTTGATCGCCCTGCGACGCTGAATGCCGATACGACCGGATATGTTCAGGCCCAAATACAGCGCCAGCGCGACGAAGATTACGACCTTGACGGCGCGACCTTTGGTCTGGGCTTTACCTATATGCCCAGTGATCGCTTTGTTGCCGATGTTGCGCTGCAATATACGGCGCAGCGGGTGAATGACGAAGGCAGCAAAAGCGATTTTCGCTTCTTCTCGCTGCCGATCTCGGTGACACGCGACAAGCGCGACAATGAAACCGATGCGAAAAAGGGTTACTGGCTGAAAGGCGATCTGACGCCGTTCCTGGGGCTTAGTGAGACGGGATCAGGGGTGCGTATGGTCGGCGAGGGCCGCAGCTATGTCAGCTTCCTGCCCGAGGATAAGATGACGCTGGCGGGTCGCGTGCGTTTGGGAACGATCCTGGGCTCGGACATCGAAGAGACCCCGCGCGATTATCTGTTTTATTCGGGCGGGGGTGGCACCGTGCGGGGCCAGCCCTATGAATCGCTTGGCGTCGAGGTCATTCCCGGCCCCAATGGCCCGGTCAAGACCGGTGGCATGAGCATGGCAATCGTCTCGACCGAGCTGCGTTATCAGCTGCGTGAAAAGATCGGTCTGGCGGCCTTTGCCGATGCTGGTCGCGTCTGGAGCGAGGGCTCGTTTCAAGGCGAGACCGACTGGCAGGCAGGTGCAGGTCTGGGGGTGCGCTACAAGACCCCGATCGGTCCGATGCGCTTTGACGTCGCGGGCCCTGTGGGCGGCGATACCGGTCAGGGTGTGCAGGTCTATCTTGGGCTGGGGCAGGCATTTTGATGACTCTTGTGAATTCCCGTATCCTTACCCGCGTTTTTCTGGCTTTTTGGCTGGCGACAATGGCGGCTCCGCTGGTGCATGCCCAAGAGACGGCCGCCGAAATCTCGCTTGAATCCGAGGATGACAAGGGCTTCATCACCCGCTTCCTTCAGGAAAAACTGTCGGGTGCCGGGCGTCAGGTCGTCATCGATGGTTTTCAGGGCGCACTGTCATCGCGGGCGACCTTTACCCGCATGATGATCTCGGACGATCAAGGCGCGTGGATCACGCTGGAAAATGGCGCGATCCAATGGACACGGTCGGCGCTTTTGGCCGGCCGCGTATCGATTCAAGAGCTGACCGCCGAGCGCATCATCCTGCCGCGCCTTCCGGCAAGTGATCCTGCCGCGCCGCAGGCCGAAACCCGAGAGTTTTCGCTGCCCGAGCTTCCGGTCGGGGTGAATATCGAAAAGATCAATGTCGGCCGGGTCGAGCTGGGCGCGCCGATCATCGGCACGCCGGTCGTTCTGGCGATCGACGGCGCGCTGCGCCTGTCGGGCGGCGAGGGCGAGGCCAAGCTGGCGATCAACCGGGTGGATGGCCCGCGGGGTCAGTTTGCGCTGGATACATCCTTCTCGAATGCGACGCGCATGCTGAAGCTGAACCTTGATCTGGACGAAGATGCCGATGGGCTTTTCGTCAATATCGTCAAGCTGGATGGCCGCCCCTCGGTTAAGGCTGCCATCAAGGGCGAGGGTCCGTTAAGCGAGTTTTCGGCCAATCTTGAACTGGCCACCAATGGCCAGCCCCGCGTGACCGGCAAGCTGGCGTTTCACCCCGAGGCCCAAGACGGCATCGAGGGGAATGGTTTTCGCATCGAGATGGGCGGCGATATCGCGGCGCTGGTTCCGGCTGAACACAAGGATTTCTTCGGCACCAACTCGCAATTGCTGGCCGAAGGCTGGCGCGGGCAAACCGGGCAGTTGCGTGTTCCGGTTTTGATGGTCGATACCGATGCGCTGAATCTGTCCGGCTCGGTCACCACCACGGATAAGGGGGCGCCGGAAAGCGCGGTCTTGTTGCTTAATCTGGGTGAAGATGCCGATGCCAGCCGCTTGCCGGTACGTTTGCCATGGGCAGACAAGCCGACAACGGTTCAATCGGGCTCGTTGCAGATTTCTTACGATAAAGCGCGCGATTCGCGTTGGACGCTTAAAGGCAAGGTCGGCGACATCCGACGCGACGAAGGCACGCTGCAAGAGCTGCGCCTTGATGGTCGCGGCAGCGTTGATCTGACGGATGGCGCGCTGAATTCGGTGCATGGCTGGGTCGCTTTCGGCATCGATGGGCTGATCCCTGCGGATCCGGCGCTGGCGCGTGCGGTCGGCGATGTCGTGAACGGGGGTTTGAACTTTGACTTCCGCCCGGGCAATGCGATCGAGCTGTCGGGCATCAATATCAACGGTGCAAGCTATGGCCTTAAGGGCGATGCTTTGGCCGATGGTATTGCAAGTGGGCTGACGGTTTCGGGGGATCTGACCGCGACCTATCGCGACTTCTCCAGCCTGTCGGGCGTGGCAGGCCGCGAGCTAAGCGGTTCGGGACAGGCCCATATCCGGGGCTTTTACCAGCTTTTGACCAAGGCCTTCGACGCCGAGGCCGAGGTGATCGGCAATGATATCAAGCTGGATCAGCCTCAGGCTGACCGTCTTTTGGCGGGTCGCTCGACCATTGCGCTTAGCGCGCGGCGTGACACCACCGGCATCGAATTGCGTGATCTTTCGGTCAATGCCCAGAACCTGACGGTCAAAGGGCAGGGCTATTTGAACAGTGGCGCGGCCGATGTGCAGGCACGTATCGAAATGCCCAGCCTTGCGGCCGCGGATCCTGCAATGTCAGGCAGCATTCTGGCCACCGCGCGTTTGACCGGGCCGACCGACGCCCGCCAGCTCGAGGTTTCGGGCAAGGCGGTTGATCTGGTGACTGGCGTCAAGGATCTGGACGGCGCGCTGAAAGGCGAGACCGATCTGATGGTCAAGGCCGCGCAGGCGAATGGCGCTTTCGAGGTGCAAGAGCTGCGCTTGTCGAACCCGCAGCTGGCCGCAGATGGCAAGGGGCGCTTTGCCTCGGGTGCGCTGGATGCGCAGCTTGATCTGAACGTGCCCGATCTGGCGGTGTTTGATCGCGGCCTGTCGGGCGGGTTGACTGCCACCGCCACCGCGACTGAAAAATCCGGCCTGCGACTGATCGAGCTGACCGGGCAGGGCACCGAGCTGCGCCTTGGGCAATCGGGTGTGGATGGCGCTTTGACCGGCATCACCACGCTCAAGCTTTCTGCCGAGCAGCAGGGTGAAAATCTGACAGTCAAGCAATTCACGCTGAACAACGAGCAGATGGATGCGACGGCCTCGGGGGTGATCGGCTCGGCGAAAACCGATCTGAAGGCGCAGCTTGATCTGCGCTCGCTTGCTTCGTTCGGTCGCGGCTGGCGTGGCGCGCTGAAGGCGGATGCCAGCTTTGCCGATGACGGCAGTGGCGGGCGTTTGCTGAATGTCACCGGCATCGGCCAAAACCTGTCATTTGGTCAGGCGCAGGTCGATGGCGCGCTGGCAGGCGAGACCCGCCTGACTCTGCGCGGCACCGAACGTGACGGTGTCTTCGCCATCGAAACGGCCAGCGTGGACAATCCACGGCTGAATATCGGGGCCTCGGGCAGCCTGGGCAAAGGTGCCAGCGATCTCACGGCGCAGTTGCAGGCGCAGGATCTGCGCTTTCTGGGCCGTGGTTTTCGCGGTGCGGTGAATGCAACCGGGCATTATCTGGATCAAGGTGGCAACCGCACGATTACCGCAAAGGGCACCGCAAATGGTCTGGCCGTCGGCAATGCGCAGGCAGACGCCGTCTTGCAGGGCACGACGACCTTTGACGCGGCGGCCACTTTGGACCTGAAAAACCAGCTGTCGATCCAGCGCCTGATGGCACGCAATGGCCAGTTGCAGGTCACCGCCGACGGTGATCCCAGCAAGCAGTTGCGGGTTGATGCGCGCCTGACGGATCTGGATCTTTTGCTGAAAGGCTTTCCCGGTCCCGCACAAGTCAGCGGCACGGTTGCAGAAAGCACCCAGAACTTTGAAATGAACCTGACCGCAACCGGGCCTGGCGGCACGCGCGCCAAGGTCGAGGGCACGATTGCGCGCAATTTCGCGACGGCCAATCTGCATGTTTCGGGCAATAGCGATGCTGCGGCAGTCAACCCGATCTTGCGCACGCGCAGCGTCGAAGGGCCGATTACATTTGATCTGCGCCTGAACGGCCGCCCCTCGCTCGAGGCGATCAGCGGCACCGCGCGTCTAAGCAATGGTCGCCTGGCCGAACCGAAGCTGGGCCTGTCGATTGATGCGCTGAACGCCAGTGCGAATCTGAACGCCGGGCGTATTGATGTCGATGTGAACGGCGCGGTGGAATCGGGGGGCAATATCTCGGTCACGGGTCCGGTGACGCTGACGGGTAGCCAGCCCATCAACCTAGAGGTCGTGTTGCGCAAAGTCGTTTTGCGCGACCCGAACCTTTATGAAACGCAGGTGAATGGCAGGCTGTCGGTGACAGGTGCGCTGGGAAGCGGCGCCTTGATTGCGGGCCGTGTCGATGTCGGCGAGACCGAGCTGCGCATTCCGTCGACCGGCTTTGGCGGCGCGGCCTCGATTCCGGCGATCAAGCATCTTTACGATCGCCCGCCGGTGCGTGCGACACGCGCCAAGGCCGGTTTGACCGGTTTTCCCAGCCCCGAAGCTGCGGCAGCGGGGATGAGCGGGCCTGCGGCGGTTCCGGGAAACAACCCGCCACGGCTAGATCTGACCATTTCCGCGCCGCGCCAGATTTTCGTGCGTGGTCGCGGGGTCGATGCAGAGCTGGGCGGGGAAATTCGTGTCACCGGCACGACGCGGCAGGTAATCCCCGTGGGTCAGCTTGAACTGATCCGCGGTCGGGTTGACCTGCTGGGCAAACGCTTTGATCTGACCGAGGGGCTGATTGAGCTGCAAGGCAGCATGATCCCGGTCATCCGTCTGGTGGCCGAGACCCAGCAAGACGGTATCACCACGCGCATCATCATTGATGGCGAGGCGCGTGATCCCGAGATCAAATTCGAAGCCAACCCCGACATGCCCGAAGAAGAGGTTCTGTCGCATCTGCTGTTTGGGCGTGGGCTGGATAATATCAGCGCCCTGCAAGCGGCCCAGCTGGCCAATGCCATCGCGGTTCTGGCGGGCAAGGGCGGCGAGGGGATCGTCGGGCGTCTGCGCTCGGCCACGGGCCTCGATGATCTGGACCTTGCGACCGATGATCAGGGCAATGTCTCGGTCCGTGCCGGCAAATATCTTTCGAAGAACCTTTATACCGATGTTCAGGTCGGGGCGGACGGCACGACCGAGTTGAACCTGAACCTTGATCTGTCACGCAGCCTGACCGCGCGCGGCACGGTCGATTCCGAAGGCGATAGCAAGCTTGGGATCTATTACGAGCGCGATTACTAGGGCCTTGCCCCTCGGATCTGTGCGACAAAAGGGGCCGAAAGGCCCCTTTTTGCGTCTTGGCAGGTGTCAGTCCAATGCGGGAGATAGGGCAATCGGCGCGATCTCGATCTTGCGCGGCTGCACCGCCCCCTCATCAATCAGCGCAAAGAGCTGGCTTAGCATGGTTTCGACATCCTGGCGGATCATGACGATCCCTGTGCCCAGCATTTCGGCAAATGGGTCCCAGTCAAAGCAGCCAAGCTGAATCTGGTCCAGCCCTTGCGCCTTGGCGCGCCCGATCCAGCGCATCACCCCCTCAAGCGAGATCGTCGAGTTCACGAACATCCCCGGGGGCAGGGCATGTCCCGTCGCAACCAGTGCGGACAAGGCGTCAGAGGCTTTCTGGGCGGCATATCCGCAGGTCAGAATCAGCGTCTCATCCACCGCGATTCCCTGTTCGGCATGGGCGGCCCGAAAGCCGCGCAGGCGCTCGCGGGTGTTGTGGTCGGTGCCGCGCCCGCCGATGAACATCAAGGCCTGACCCGCCCGCCCCGATTTTTGCGCCCGCGCCAGAATATCCAGCGTCAACGCCCGTGCCCCCGCGAAGTTGTCCGAAATCACCGAAGGCGCCAGCGTTCCGGGCAAGTCCAGATTGATGGTGGGCACGCCCGCAGGCGCGCAAAGGCGTGCAATTCGGTCGGGGTCAGTTGTCCCGGTACAGATCAGATATTCGACCTGATAGGCCAAAAGCGAACGGGCCGCAGATAGCTCTAGGCGCGGATCGCGACGGGTGCAGGTCACGATCGGGAACAGATCGCGGGCGCGGGCCATATCCTCGAAGGTCTGCGCAATCGAGCTGAAATAGCGGTTGTCATACATCGGCAAGATCATTCCGATGATGCCCGAGCGTGCGCGCCGCAACGCGCGCGCCTGCATATTCAGCGCATAACCCTGCTCTTGCGCGATCTGGCTGACGTGATCGGCCAGTCGCTTGCTGATACGCCGCTTTTCCCAGCTGCCATTCAGAACGGCGCTGACCGTGCTGGCCGAAGTCCCGGCAAGGCTGGCAAGATCATGGATGGTCGGCTTTTTGATGGGGGAGGGCTTTCTCACGCTACGTCTGCTCTTTTCGATATATGGCGCTGGCTTGACAAAATTCTTGTCTTATCTTCTACATGCACCATCGATTGCGCAAGACTGCACAATCGATGGCGGAAGAGGGAAGAGTCAGATGGGCGCAGTTATCGCCAGCGTCATCACGGATGCGAAATACGATTTCGCGACGCGATGGCTTGTGCGTTATGCTCAGATGATCGGGCCTTTTGTCGCCGCCACCAACGTGCCTTCTGGATCCCAGGTTTCGAGGCAAGCGCGCCGGGGCCATATCCTGATCTGCAAAGCGACGACCCAATATCCGGCCAACGGATAGAGATGACCCTTAGTGGAGGAAACACCCATGAAATTGAAAGCAACGATGATGGCGGGGGCCGCTGTCCTTGCCGCCTCGCTCGCCAGCGGTGCGATGGCACAGGATGCAGCGACCGTCGCGTTTTTGATGCCTGATCAGGCTTCGACGCGCTACGAAGAGCATGACTTCCCCGGTTTCAAAGCCGAGATGGCCAAGCTTTGCGCAGACTGCAACGTGATCTATCAAAACGCCAATGGCGATGTCTCGCTTCAGCAGCAGCAGTTCAACTCGGTCATCACGCAGGGTGCCAAGGTCATCGTGCTTGACCCGGTCGATTCGGCAGCAGCAGGCGGTCTGGTCACGCTGGCACAGTCTCAGGGCGTCAAAGTCATCGCTTATGACCGCCCGATCCCGGATACGCCTGCCGATTTCTATGTGTCCTTCGATAACGAAGGCATCGGCAAAGCCATCGCGGAATCGCTGGTTGAGCATATGAAAGCCTCGGGTGTTGCCGAGGGCGCGGGTGTTTTGCAGATCAACGGCTCGCCCACTGATGCGGCAGCCGGCCTGATCCGTGACGGTATCCACAAAGGTCTGGAAAATTCGGGCTTCAAGACGCTGGCCGAATTCGACACTCCCCAATGGGCGCCGCCGAAGGCACAGGAATGGGCCGCAGGCCAGATCACCCGCTTTGGCGATGAGATCAAAGGCGTTGTCGCGGCCAATGACGGCACCGGCGGCGGCGCAATTGCCGCCTTCAAGGCAGCTGGCGTTGCAAAAGTTCCGCCGGTCACCGGCAATGACGCGACCATCGCAGCTTTGCAGCTGATCATCGCGGGCGATCAGTACAATACCATCTCGAAACCTTCCGAGATCGTGGCAGCGGCAGCGGCCAATATCACCGTCCAATTCCTGAAGGGCGAAACCCCCGAAGCAAAAGCGACGCTCTACAACACCCCTTCCGAGCTGTTCGTCCCGGCTGTGATCACGGCTGAGAACATCAAGGCAGAGATCTTCGACAAGAAAATCCAGACCACGGAAGAAGTTTGCACCGGCGAATATGCCGATGCGTGCAAAAAACTGGGCATCACGCAGTAATCAAAATTGAACCGGCCATCCGGGGGGTGCGTTCCCCTCGGGTGGCTTTTCCATTTCAAGACAGGTGCAAACGGCATGACCGAGACATCTTCCGCAGTCCCCGCGCGGGGCGAGCGCATCCTAAGCCTGCGGGGCGTGACCAAGAAATTCGGTGCCGTCTCTGCCCTGACCGATATCGATCTGGACGTCCATGCGGGCGAGGTTGTCGCGCTGGTTGGCGATAATGGCGCGGGTAAATCCACCCTCGTCAAAGTGCTGGCAGGCGTGCATCAGCCCACCTCGGGCACCATTGAATTCCAGGGCCAAGAGGTCACACTTGGCGATCCGGGCGCAGCGCTGAACATGGGCATTGCGACGGTGTTTCAGGATCTGGCGCTGTGCGAGAACCTGGATGTGGTCGCCAATCTGTTTCTAGGGCACGAACTGAACCCGATGCGCCTCGACGAGGTCCAGATGGAGGTGCGCGCCTGGACCCTGCTCAAAGAGCTGGCAGCCCGTATTCCCTCGGTTCGCGAACCGATCGCATCGCTTTCGGGTGGTCAGCGCCAGACCGTGGCGATTGCGCGTTCGCTGCTGCTTAATCCGAAAATCATCATGCTTGATGAGCCGACCGCCGCCTTGGGTGTGGCGCAAACCGCCGAGGTCTTGAACCTGATCGAGCGTGTGCGCGACCGTGGGCTGGGCGTCATCATCATTTCGCATAACATGGAAGACGTACGCGCCGTTGCGGACCGCATCGTGGTGCTGCGTCTTGGCAAAAACAACGGCATCTTTACCCCGGAATCCAGCAACCACGAGCTGATCGCCGCCATTACTGGCGCAAGTGAGAACTCTGTGTCGCGACGCAAGGACCGTAAGGCCGCCGAGGCCCACACGCAGGAGCAAGGCGCATGAGCCAGACCAACAAACAACCCGCGCTTGACCGCAGCGACGAGCGGATGCGCCACGACGATTCCATCGCTGGCTCGATCGGCGCCTTTTTCGACCGCGTCAAAGCCGGTGATCTGGGCATTTTGCCGGTGGTCGTCGGCCTGATCGTGATTTCGATCGTGTTCACCAGCCTGAACCCGGTCTTTTTGGCGCCCAACAACCTTGTGAACCTGTTGTTCGATTGCGCGACGGTGGGGGTGATTTCCCTTGGCATCGTTTGCGTGCTGCTGTTGGGTGAAATCGACCTTTCGGCGGGCTCGGTCAGTGGCTTTGCCGCTGCGGTCGTCGGCGTGGTCTGGATCAATATGGGCTGGCCCGTCGCCGCCGCGATCTTTTTCGCGATCCTGGCCGGGGCCGTGGTCGGGCTGATTTATACCTTCTTGTTTAACAAGATCGGTATGCCCAGCTTTATCATCTCGCTTTCGGGTCTGCTCGCCATTCTGGGTATGCAGCTTTATATTCTTGGGCCGACCGGCTCGATCAACCTTCCCTATGCCTCGCCTTTGGTGAAGTTCGGCCAGATCCTGATCATGCCAGCATGGCTGTCGCATGGGCTGGCGCTGTTGCCGGGCCTTGCAATCATTCTGACCGGCCTGTCGACCGCGCGCCGTCGCACCGAGGCGGGCCTGACCGCGGGACCGATGTCGACCCTGATCGCCAAGGCCGCCGCCATCACCATCGGGCTTGAATTCGCGGTTTGGTATCTGAACCTGGGTCGCGGCATTCCCTATATGTTTGCGCTGTTCGTGGCGCTGGTGGTGGTTTTGCAATATGCGCTGACCCGCACCAAATGGGGCCGCTCGATGTTCGCCGTCGGCGGCAACCGCGAGGCCGCGCGCCGCGCCGGTATCAATGTCAAAGGCATCTATATGTCGGCCTTCGTGCTGTGCTCTAGCCTTGCCGCATTGGGCGGGGTGCTGTCGGCATCGCGTCTGGCCTCGTCCAGCCAGCAGGCAGGTACGGGTGACGTGAACCTGAACGCCATTGCGGCGGCGGTGATCGGCGGAACCAGCCTGTTTGGCGGTCGCGGCAGCGCTTATTCGGCG
>NZ_DALZMB010000097.1:0-14169 GCF_032007265.1 Paracoccus sp. (in: a-proteobacteria)
TACATCTTTCTTTCGCCTTTTTTCACCACGATCTGGGTGACTGGCGGGCCGTCATAGCTTTTGAACTTTGACGGTGCTTCTTTCTGACCTCCGCAACTTGCCAGGAAGCCAACAAAAAGGAGCGCCGTGAAAGCGCGTAGAATACTGATCATCACTGCCCAAACCCGCATCTTGCGTTTTTTGTCGTTAGGTCAGCGAATACCATAAAGGTGAATTCTTCGCTAGCGTCGGCGAAATTCCGCTGCGGTTTCGACATGCGGGGTCCAACGGAACTGATCGACCACGAAAAGGCGTGTCATTTCATAGCCGCCATCGGCCAGAATCCGCGCGTCTCTGGCGAAAGTCACGGGGTCGCAGCTGACCCAGGCGATCCGCGCCAGTCCCGATTGCGCCAATTGCTGGGCCTGAGCCTCGGCGCCAGCGCGTGGCGGATCGATCACAATCGCGTCATAAGCGGCCAGCTCATCGGGCAGCAAAGGCCGCTTGGCCAGGTCGCGCACATGGGTTTTGATCCGCTTTAGCCCTGTGGCCCCGCGCCAACCCGAATCAAGCGCAGCAAGCGGCGCGGCCAGACCCTCATAGGCATCGACCTCGGCGTTTTCGGACAAGGGCAGGGTGAAGGTGCCGCAGCCCGCGAACAGATCCGCAATCCGGTCCGCGCCTTTGACCATGTCACGCACCGCAGCAATCAGCGCGGCCTCGCCCTCGGCAGTTGCTTGCAAAAAGCTGCCCGGCGGTGGGGTCACTTGCGCGCGCCCCATCGTCAGGTTGGGCGGGCGGCGGGTGATGCTTTCGCCGTCCCAATCGATCCGTGCCAGATCACCCTTTTCCGCCAATGCGGCCAGTTGCGCGAAAAGCGCGGGCTCTAGCGATTTGCCACCGCGAATGGCCAGATCCAGACCCGCCGAGGTTTCCGTGACCGCAAGGCTTAGCTCTGCCTGGCGCGAGGCGCCTGCGATGACGATCTCGCGCAGAAGGGGCAGGGCGCTTTGGATGGCGGGACGGATAACGCGGCAATCGTTCAGATCGATGATCACATCCGAGGCGCGGGCGTGAAATCCGACAAGCGCGCCTTTTTTGGTGCGCCGCCCCGATAAGACCGCGCGTCTGCGCGATCCGGGGGGCGAGACATGCTGACCACTGACCTGCACGTCCATGCCCTGCGCCTTCAGCGCCGAGATCACCAATCCGGCCTTCCAGTCTGCAACAAAGGCGTCGCTGGCATGCATCAGTGAGCAGCCGCCACAGGCCCGGTAATGCGGGCAGGCGGGTTTGACGCGCTCGGGCGAGGGGGTGACGATCTTGGGGTCGAGGATGCGACCTGCCTCATCAACCTCGCCGGTTACCACTTCATCGGGTAGGGTCAGGCGGGCAAGGGCGCGTTGGCCATGGCTGTCATAAGCCACACCCTCACCACGACGCCCCAGCCGTTCAACGCGCCATTCTGTCACTCTGCTGCCTCGGTCAAATCATCATCTTCGGTGCCCAGAAAGCCACCCGACTGGCGGTTCCAATAGCGGGCATAGGTCCCGTTTGCAGCCAGCAATTCGGCATGGCTGCCCTGCTCGACGATCTGGCCAGCCTCAAGCACGATGATGCGGTCCAGTTCAGCGATGGTTGAAAGCCGATGGGCAATGGCAAGGACGGTTTTGCCGCGCATGACGCGCAGCAAGGCTTCTTGCACCTGTGCTTCGACTTCGCTGTCCAGCGCCGAGGTCGCCTCATCCAGCACAAGGATCGGGGCATCCTTCAAGAAGGCGCGGGCAAGGGCGATGCGTTGGCGTTGGCCGCCTGACAGTTTCACCCCACGCTCACCCAGATGCGCCTCATAGCCCTTGCGGCCCATGTGGTCTTGCAGCGTCAGGATGAACTCATGCGCCTCGGCTGCCTTTGCAGCGGCGATCATCTCGTCTTCGCTGGCATCGGGGCGGCCATAAAGGATGTTCTCGCGCGCCGAGCGGTTGAACATCGCGGTTTCCTGCGTGACCATGGCGATGTTGCGGCGCAGACTTTCTTGCGTGACCTTGCGCAGATCGTGGCCATCGACCGAAATCGCGCCCTTTTCCACGTCATATAGGCGCAAAAGCAGCGCGACCAAGGTGGATTTCCCGGCCCCCGAGGCCCCGACAATGCCAATCTTCTCGCCCGGAGCGATATGCAGATCGACATCCATGATGCCACCTTTTTCGCGGCCATAGGCAAAGGCCACATGATCGTAATCGATCCGGCCCGAGACACGGCCAAGGGCCAGGGCATCGGGCGCATCAGTCAGGCTATGGGCGACGGAAAGCGTGCTCATCCCGTCCTCGACCTCGCCGACCGAGCCCCAGACCCCCATCAGCGCCATGCTGACCCAGCCCGTCATCTGAGACAACCGCATCGAAATTGCGCCCGCCGCGGCGATATCACCTGCGGTTGCCTGGCCCTCGCGCCACAGTAGAAAGGTGCCTCCGATCAGGACAACCGGCAAAGCACCGGCAACAAACATCAGCGAAAAGCGAAACCACGTGCTGACGCGGCCAAAATCAAGCGCGCGTTCGCGAAAGCCGACCATGGCGCCAAGTGCGGCCCGGTCTTCGTATTCGTCATGGGCGAAAAGCTTCACCGTTTTGATATTGGTGATCGTATCGACCACCTGGCCCGTGACCATTGCCCGCGCCGATGCACGTTTGGCCGAGCGCGAGCGGATGCGGGGTAGGAAAAAGCGGATCAATACGAAATACGCGGCCAGCCACAGCAACATTGCCACCGCGCCCCAGCCGTCAATCGCGACCAAAAACGCGGCCGACCCCAGGATCGATGCCAGCGCGAAAGCCACCACGTTGACGAATTCCGATGCAACATCCGTGACCGCGCGTGCGGTTTGCGTCTGCTTTTGGGCAATGCGTCCGGCAAAGTCATTGTCAAAAAAGGTGACGGAATGACCCATGGTCCAGCGATGCAGCCGTGACAGCACAAGCGGAAACAGATTGGGACCGATGATCACGCTTGACGATGCCGTCGACAGGCCAAAAATCGCGGGGCGGATAATCAGGAAAAAGATCACAAAGCCCAGGATCAGGGGCAATTGCTGGGAAACAATGGTTTCGGGCGAACCGCCAACGATCGCATCGATCACCCGGCCCAACAGGATCGCCGAGACGATATCGGCGATGCCGCCAAGTGCCGAGGCGACGGCAGCAAAGCCCAAGCCCCCCCAGGCACCCGAAAGGCACCACCGAAAAAACGCCAGCAATGTGGTCGGCGGCGGCCCGTCAGCAGGCCGAAAAGCGTCGATCATCCGGGCGAAATATTTATGCATGGCGTCGATCCCTTATTTTTTGCCGCTTGGGTCTGTCGCCTGCCTGGCAATCTGTATCAGATTGGATTTGGGTATCGCGAACCCACTGTCTATCCACTCCTGTTCGGCGGCTTTCAACCCCTTGCCAAGCGCAGGGCCTTGAAGATCGGGCATCAGATCACTGGCGCTTAAGGGGAATTTTTGCTGCGCAGCATGTTGGATGTGCCCCTGCCAATCTGGTGCAAGATCCCCCCCTTGGGCTGCGTGAAGCAGGGCCAAGTCGACTGCCAGATCAGGGCCGTGGCGATAGGCCACCTGGGCAAGTGGGGTTTGGGCAAGGACCGAGATTTGGTGCAGATACCCTGCCTCATCGCGCGACAGGCGCAAGCGCGTTGCGGCATCGGGTGCCGCCAAAGATGCCAGCCTGCGCTGCCATTTGGGTGGAATGCTCCAGCGACGTTCTTGATCCAAAAGGCGAGGCAAAGACGCCGGATCGGCAAGCGGCAAAATGGCCGCCATAACGCCCGATTGCTGCATCAGGGCGACGCTTGCGGTGGGGTCGGGGGCCGCCATGAGCTTGCGCATTTCCGCGCCGATACGCTCGGCTGAGATCTGCCCAAGACCGGCTGCCAGATCTGCGCAGGCAGTCAGCGCCTCGCCGTCCAGACAATCAGCGTCGCCATACCATGCCAGAAATCGGAAAAATCGCAGGATGCGCAGATAATCCTCGCGGATGCGCGCATGGGGCCTGCCGACAAAGCGCAGGCGGCGCAGCCGCAGATCTGGCAGGCCGCCCACCGGGTCGATCACGCGACCCGAAGCATCGGCATATAGCGCATTCATGGTAAAGTCGCGCCGCAGCGCATCATCGTGCAGGTTGTCAGAGAAAACGACGCGGGCATGCCGGCCGTCGGTTTCGACATCATGGCGAAAGGTCGTGACCTCAAAGGGCTTGCCGCCCGAAATCAGCGTGACGGTGCCATGATCTATTCCGGTCGGCACGGATTTCAGACCCGCCGCATCAGCCAGCGCGATGACGCGGCTCGGAGGGGCATCGGTCGAGATATCCCAATCCGAGATCGGCTGCCCCAAAAGCGCGTTTCGCACCGCGCCACCCACGACATAGGCCTGTTGCCCATCCGCGGTCAGCGCGGCCAGCACAATCTGAAGATCTGCATCACTTGTGTCGATCATGGGTTCTTTTGTCGGGTGATGATCCGGTCCTGCCGGTTGTTGCCCTGTCTTCATGCGTTCAGCCTGCGTGCCAGCGCGTAAAGAACACGCGCCGTTGCACCCCAGATATAATAGGGGCCAAAGGGTATGGTTTGATAGGCGCGCCAATCGCCACGCCACAGGCGGCGCTCGATCCGATAGCGGCTCAGATCGGCGATATGGGCGAAAGGAACGGTGAACACCTCGGCGACCTCGCCCGCTTCGGGGACAGGGGTGAAGGGGCCGTGAATGAGGCCCAGAACAGGGGTCATGTTGAAGCCCGTGACGGTGCGATGCGGCTGCAAAAGCCCCAGCACCTCGACCTGGCTTGGGGCAAGGCCCACCTCTTCATGGGCCTCGCGCAGCGCCGCGGCGGTGGCATCGGCATCACCGGGATCGACTTTGCCACCCGGCAAAGCGATCTGGCCCGGATGATGACGCAATCCGCTGGCGCGTTTGGTCAGGACCAGCGCCCCGGTCACGGCGTCAAAAGCCGCCAAGACCCCGGCAGCCCGCAAGGGCGTGTCGGGGATCGGGGTCGCTGGTGTCAGATCGAAGTCCGATGACGGCTCTGCCGACACCTCAAGCGCCGCCAAAAGCCGCTCTCGGATCGGCAAAGCCATTGTCGTCATCTTATTCGGCAGCCTTGTCGCTGGCGGGCAAGGGCTGACCGTTGGCGTCGATCGTGGCTTCAAAGCCAAGGCTTTGGGGC
Organism: Paracoccus sp. (in: a-proteobacteria); assembly: GCF_032007265.1. Classification (GTDB taxonomy): domain Bacteria; phylum Pseudomonadota; class Alphaproteobacteria; order Rhodobacterales; family Rhodobacteraceae; genus Paracoccus. Next base: position 5,205 of record NZ_DALZMB010000097.1, read on the forward strand.
GCCAATTCGTAATGCGCGCCGCAGAACTGGCAATCCGCCGTGACCATGCCCTGATCGTTGGTCATATGGGTGATGTCCTTGGCCGAATAGATCGACAAAGTATTGCGCACCTTATCTTCGTTGCACGAGCAGCCGAATTCGACCGCCTGAGGATCATAGATCCGCGGCTCTTCTTCATGGAAAAGCCGCACAAGCAGATCCGTTGGCGCAACGGTCGGCCCGATCAGCTCGATGGTTTCGACGGTATCCAGCAGGATGTTGGCGCGGTTCCAATCCTCGGATTGAACGCCCTGAAGAATATCGGCGCTTTGCACAAGTCCGTCGCCGCCAGCCGTGCCATCACGCTCGGGCATGGCTTGGGCGGGCATCGTTTGCAGCATGATGCCGCCCGCACGCCAGCGCTTGGCCTCGCCCGGCATCTGCGATTCGCCATAGGCCAATGAGAAACGGGTCGGCAGCTGTTCGGATTGCGCGAAATAGGCCTCGGCGCAGCTGGACAGCGAACCACCGGCAAGGGGCGTCAACCCCTGATAGGGCAGGGTGCCCGTGCCCTGATCGATCAGCACGGCGAAATAACCCTCGCCGATCTGGTCAAAGGCAGGAACGCCCTGTTCAAGGCGATCGGCGTCGAATGCGGCCCAGGCACGGATGCGCGCGGGTGCGCCCTCGTGTTCGGGGGCGTAATAATCGGTCGCGATCGTGCGGATCGCGCCATTGCCGCGCACTTGCAGGCTGAGCTTCCAGCGCAACTTTACGGTCTGCCCGATCAATGCGGTCAGCAATGCCAGCTCGGCCACCAGCGCGCTGACCGCTGCCGGATAGTCGTGGCGCGAGAGAATATGGCCAAGCGTGCCATCAAGCCGGGCAACACGTCCGCGCACGCCCGAACGGTCGAGCTGGAACGGCAGGATGGCATCGTCCCAGGTAATCTGGTTGATCGTCGTCATGATCTGTCCTTCGGAAATCTAGTGGCATCCTCCCTCGGGATGATGCACGTCGGCACCAATATAGGGTGATTGCGGCAAAGCCCAAGAGGTTAGCGCCAGACAGCGCAGCGATGTGGCACGCTTGCCTAGTTCGGCAAAAAGCTTCCCTTCAGCGAAAGGATGTAGTCGTGAATGCGCGAGACGGCAGGTGTGATCTGCGCATCGTCGCGCCGCAACATGTACCAGCTGCGCTGGATCGGCAGGCCGATCGCCTGCACCGAGATCAGACTGCCCCAGCGCAACTCCTCGGTGACGGTATGCTGGGAAATCAGCGCAATCCCCAATCCCGCGATGACTGCCTGTTTGATCGTCTCATTCGTGCCCATTTCGATCATGCGCCAAGGCTGGCCATCCCCGATCCGGTCCAGAAAGCGTGTCATCAGGATGCGTGTTCCCGAACCCTCTTCGCGGGCCAGAAACGTCTCGGCCAGCAGCTCATCGGGCATCGCCGGATCAGCCTGCGCCAGCCGGTGATGGGGGGCTGCGATGATGATATGGGGGTGGGGGCCAAGGGGCTCGGCGTGGACGGGCGGGTTGCGCGGGGGGCGTCCCATGATCGCCAGATCCAATGAGCGTGCATTCAGCGCTGCGATGATGCTGTCGCGGTTGCCGATGCGCAGCGTGACTTCGATATCGGGAAGCGCCTGACCCAAGAGTGCGACCAGCCCTGGTGCAAAGTATTTCCCGGTCGAGACAACGCCCAAAACCACGCTGCCTGCCTGACCATTTTGCAGGGCCGAAACCCGACGCGCGCAGTTCTCAAGCGCGACCGAGATCTGCATTTCGGCATCCAGAACTGCTTGCCCCTCGGCGGTGGGAACAAAGGTGCCATGCTCGCCTTTTTGCAGCAAAGCGCCCCCCATCAGATCCTCGAGATTGCGGATCTGACCATGTACCGCAGGCGGGCTAAGGCCCAGCTCATGGGCAGCGGCCGTCAGCGTCCCGCGTGAGACGACACTGCGCAGCGCGCGCAATTGGCGAAGGGTCAGGGCATCCATTCGCGACATTCAGTTTTCCCGAAGATTGGTTTCGTTTTTTTAAATGTTACTGAAAATCGTGCCATGTCAACGTTGGCTCAACACCATTGGCTTTGGGAGGAGCAAATGACCGCCAGCGCGATCTATACGACCCGTATCCCAGCACCGCTGCAGCCCGTCATGGGGCAATTGGCTCAAGCGGCAATCGAATTGGCGCGGATTATCCGGCGCGGCGAAAGCGGCGGGGCGGCACTCGGGGCCGAGGTGGGCACCAATGCCGATGGCGATGGTCAAAAGGCGCTGGACGTCAAGGCAGACGAGCTTTTCCTAGAGGCGCTGCGTGCAGCAGGCGTGCGCTGGTATGCCTCGGAAGAGCAAGATCACGCGATCGAGCTGAATCAGACCGGTTGTCTGGGTGTGGCGCTGGATCCGCTGGACGGTTCGTCCAACATCGACACCAATGTCTCGATCGGCACGATCTTTTCGATCTTCAAGGCGCGTGACACCGCCGAGGAAACTTTTCTGCGCGCGGCTGCGGATCAGATCGCGGGGGGCTATGTGATCTATGGTCCGCGCACCTGTCTGGTCGTAACCTTTGGCAATGGCGTGCAGATCTATACGCTGAACGAGACCAGCTGCCAGTTCGAGCTGACCCAGGACCGGGTCGCACTGCCGCGCGAATCGCGTGAATTTGCCATCAACGCCTCGAATTACCGCCATTGGGCTCGTCCGGTCCGGGCTTATATCGACGATTGTCTGGCCGGGACCGAAGGTCCGCGCGAAGCGAATTTCAACATGCGCTGGATCGCCAGTCTGGTTGCCGAAACCCATCGCATCCTGATGCGCGGCGGCATCTTTCTTTACCCTTCGGACCGGCGCACGGGTTACGAGCGTGGCCGCCTGCGCATGCTTTACGAATGTGCCCCGATTGCCTTTCTGATCGAGCAGGCCGGGGGCAGCGCCACTGATGGCAGCGAGCCGATCATGGGCGCTCATGCCAGCAACCTGCACGAGCGTACCCCCTTCATCTTCGGCTCGGCCGATATGGTCGCCCGCGTCGCCACTTACCACGATCTGCCTGAAACCGAGGTTTCGGCACTCTTCGGCAATCGCGGCCTGTTTCGGGCCTAAGAGGACGTCATGAGCAAGAAGCATCCCATTATTTCGGTTACCGGCTCTTCGGGGGCAGGAACCACCACGATCAAGAACACATTCGATCAGATTTTTCGCCGCGAGGGGATTACCTCGGTCGCCATCGAGGGCGATGCCTTTCACCGTTTTGACCGCGCCGGCATGAAGGCCGAGGTCGCGCGCCGGATAGCCGCAGGCGACCACACTTTCAGCCATTTCAGCCTGGATGCCAATGAACTCAAGCGTCTCGAAGAGGTGTTCCGCAGCTATGGCGCCACCGGGACCGGCAAGAAGCGCCATTATGTTCACGACGAAAAAGAGGGTGAGCTGTGGGGCGCGGCGCCCGGCACATTCACGGATTGGTCCGATCTGGCACCTGGCTCGGATCTGCTGTTTTACGAGGGCCTGCATGGCGCGGTGAAAACCGATGACATCGACATCGCCGGTCAGGCCGATCTGAAAATCGGGGTCGTTCCGGTCATCAACCTGGAGTGGACCCAGAAAATCCACCGGGACCGTACCAGCCGCGGCTATTCGACCGAGGCTGTGACCGACACCATCCTGCGCCGCATGCATGACTATGTGCATGTCATCTGCCCGCAGTTTACCGAAACCGATATCAACTTTCAGCGTGTGCCGGTGGTCGATACGTCGAACCCGTTCATCGCGCGCTGGATCCCGACGCCAGATGAAAGCCTTGTGGTCATCCGCTTCAAAAGCCCACGCGGCATCGATTTTCCCTATCTGACGCAGATGATCGAGGGCTCGTGGATGAGCCGCGCCAATTCCATCGTCATTCCGGGGCCCAAGATGGACCTGGCCATGCAACTCATCCTGACGCCGCTGGTGGCGCGGATGGTCAGCGAATCCAAACGCGCCTGAGGAGGATGTGATGAACCAGATGACCCGTATCGACACTCAGGCCGAAGCCAAGATGGCCACCGCCATCCGCGTTCTGGCAATGGATGCCGTCGAGGCCGCGAAATCCGGCCATCCTGGCGCACCGATGGGACTGGCCGATGTCGCGGCGGTTCTGTTCAACCGCTTCATCAGCATCGACCCTTCGGATGATAAATGGCCCGACCGGGACCGCTTCGTGATGTCGGCCGGGCATGGCTCGATGCTGGTTTATGCCATCAATCACATGCTGGGCTACGACGATATGGGCATGGACCAGCTGCGTGCGTTCCGCCAGCTGGGCTCGCGCACCGCAGGCCATCCCGAATATGGCCATGCCAAAGGGATCGAGACCACGACCGGACCTTTGGGGCAGGGCATCACCACTGCAGTCGGCATGGCACTGGCCGAGCGGATGATGAATGCGCGCTTTGGCGATGATCTGGTCGATCACTATACCTATGTGCTGGCGGGCGACGGCTGCCTGATGGAGGGAATCAGCCACGAGGCCATCGACTTTGCCGGACATCAGAAACTGGGCCGCCTGATCGTGGTCTGGGACGATAACAGCATCACCATCGATGGCGGCACGGGCCTTTCGACCTCGACCGATCAAAAGGCGCGCTTCGCGGCCTCGGGCTGGCATGTGCAATCCGTCGACGGCCATGACCGCGAGGCGATCGCCGCCGCAATTGCTGCGGCGCGCAAGGATCCTCGTCCGTCGATGATTGCTGCAAAAACCGTCATTGGCTTTGGCGCGCCCAATAAACAGGGCAGCCATGACGTACATGGTGCCCCGCTGGGCGCCAATGAAATCGCTGCGGCGCGCGACAAGTTGGGTTGGACGCATGAGCCATTCACCCTTCCTGACGATGTCGTGGACTCCTGGCGTGCTGTGGCGGCACGCGGGGCAGAGGCGCGGGCAAAGTGGCAAGTTCGGCTGAAAGGCTCCCCCTTGAGGGCCGATTTCCTTGCCTCATTGTCCGCGCCGGATCCTGCCGCTTTGCGCAAGACTTTCGCCGCCTATATCGACCAGCTGGTCGAGACGAAGCCGAAAGTTGCAACGCGCAAATCATCGGAAATGGCACTGGAGATCGCCAATGCGGCGATTGCCAATACCATCGGCGGATCGGCCGATCTGACCGGCTCGAACCTGACACGGACCAAAGGCATGGTTTCGGTGACGCCCGAGGATCGCTCGGGGCGCTATATCCACTACGGTATCCGTGAACATGGCATGGCCGCGATCATGAACGGGATCGCGCTGCATGGCGGGTTCATCCCCTATGGCGGCACGTTCCTGGCCTTTGCCGATTATTCGCGGCCCGCGATCCGTCTGGGCGCGCTGATGGGGGTGCCGGTCGTTCATGTCATGACCCATGACAGCATCGGTCTTGGCGAAGATGGTCCGACGCACCAGCCGGTCGAACATGTCGCCTCTTTGCGTGCAATTCCGAACCTGGATGTCTATCGCCCCGCCGATGCGGTTGAAACCGCCGAGGCCTGGGAGCTGGCATTGACCCGTACCAATGGCCCTTCGCTGCTGTGCCTGTCACGCCAGAACCTGCCGACCCTGCGCCATGAAAAGACCCGCGAGAACCTGACCCGTCAGGGCGCCTATGTGTTGCGCCCGACCGATGGTGCGCGTGATGTGACGCTGATCGCCACCGGCTCTGAGGTCGAGATCGCCATCGCGGCGGCCGATCTTCTGGCGGCAGAAGGCATCCGCGCCGCCGTGGTCTCGGCCCCCAGCTTCGAGCTTTTTGCCAAGCAGGACAAAGCCGTCCGGGCCGCTGTTTTGGGCGAAGCCCCGCGCATCGGCATCGAGGCCCAGATCCGGCAAAGCTGGGACGGGCTGATCCTGCGCCCCGAGGATGGGTTCATCGGCATGACCGGCTTTGGCGCATCCGCGCCGGCCCCCGCGCTTTACGAGCATTTCGGCATTACGGCAGCTCATACCGCTGCTCTTGCCAAATCCCTGATTGGAGGAGGAAAATAATGGCTCTGATCACGCTAAGGCAATTGCTGGATCACGCTGCCGAACACAGCTATGGCGTGCCAGCTTTCAATATCAACAACATGGAACAAGGGCTTGCGATCATGGAGGCCGCCCGCGCAGTCGATGCGCCGGTGATCTTGCAGGCCTCGCGCGGTGCGCGCAGCTATGCCAATGACATCATGCTGTCCAAGATGATCGAGGCATTGGCCGCGATCTATCCGCAGATCCCCTTGTGCATGCATCTTGACCACGGCAACGCCGAGGCGACATGCATGACCGCGATCCGTCACGGCTTTACCTCGGTGATGATGGACGGCTCGCTGGAAGCCGATGCCAAGACGCCCGCCGATTACGAATATAACGTCGAGATCACCGAGCGTGTCAGCCGCATGGCCCATTGGGTCGGTGCTTCGGTCGAGGGCGAGCTGGGCGTGCTTGGCTCGCTGGAAACCGGGGAATCCGAGGCCGAGGATGGCCATGGTGCGGTTGGCAAGCTGGATCACAGCCAGCTTTTGACCGATCCGGATCAGGCTGTGGATTTCGTGTCGCGCACCAAGGTTGATGCTTTGGCAATCGCCTGCGGCACCAGCCACGGCGCCTATAAATTCACCCGCAAGCCCGATGGCGACATTCTTGCGATGAACATCATCGAAGAGATCCATCGCAAGCTGCCCAATACGCATCTGGTCATGCATGGCTCGTCATCGGTGCCGCAGGATCTGCAAGATATCATCAACGAATATGGCGGGCAGATGCCCCAGACCTTTGGGGTGCCGGTCGAGGAAATCGTGCGCGGCATTCGCCACGGTGTCCGCAAGGTCAATATCGACACCGATTGCCGCATGGCGATGACGGGTCAGTTCCGCAAAATCGCGACGACGAACCCGACCGAGTTCGACCCGCGCAAGTTCCTGAAACCCGCAATGGACGCCATGCGCGACCTTTGCCGCGAACGCTTCGAGGCCTTTGGCACCGCCGGACATGCCTCGAAGATCAAGGTCATCGCGATGGACGAGATGGCCAAACGCTACGCTGCCGGAAAGCTTGATCCGGCGATCGCGGCCGCAAAAGCCGCCTGAAGGGAGGGGAAGTCATGAACGAGATGTCAAACACAGAGATCCGGGATACCAAGAAGCGCTATGCCGCTGGTGTTCTGAAATACGCTCAGATGGGCTATTGGGACGGCGATTATCAGCCAAAGGACACCGATGTTCTGGCGCTGTTTCGCATCACGCCCCAAGCAGGCGTCGATCCGATCGAGGCAGCTGCGGCAGTGGCCGGTGAAAGCTCGACCGCAACCTGGACCGTGGTCTGGACCGACCGTCTGACGGCCGCCGATCAATACCGCGCCAAGGCTTATAAGGTCGAGCCGGTGCCGAACCAGCCGGGGCAGTATTTCTGCTACGTCGCCTATGACCTGATCTTGTTCGAAGAGGGCTCGATCGCGAACGTGACCGCGTCGATCATCGGCAACGTGTTCAGCTTTAAGCCGCTAAGCGCAGCCCGCCTCGAGGATATGCGCTTCCCAGTCGCCTATCTGAAAACCTTCAAGGGTGCGCCGACCGGCATCGTCGTCGAACGTGAGCGCCTGGACAAGTTCGGCCGCCCGCTGCTGGGGGCCACCACCAAGCCGAAGCTGGGCCTTTCGGGCAAGAACTATGGCCGTGTGGTCTATGAAGGCCTCAAGGGCGGTCTGGACTTCATGAAGGACGACGAGAATATCAACTCGCAGCCCTTCATGCACTGGCGCGACCGTTTCCTTTACTGCATGGAAGCCGTGAACAAGGCATCGGCGGCCACCGGCGAGGTCAAGGGCCACTATCTCAACATCACTGCCGCCACCATGGAAGAGATGTATGCCCGCGCCGAATTCGCCAAGCAGCTTGGCTCGGTCATCGTCATGGTTGACCTGATCGTGGGCTGGACCGCTATCCAGTCGATCAGCAACTGGTGCCGCGACAATGACATGATCTTGCACATGCACCGTGCGGGCCATGGCACCTATACGCGCCAGAAAAACCACGGCATCAGCTTCCGCGTCATTGCAAAATGGCTGCGTATGGCGGGGGTTGACCACCTGCATTGCGGTACGGCCGTCGGCAAGCTGGAAGGCGATCCGATGACGGTGCAGGGCTATTACAACGTCTGCCGCGAGATCCATAACGAGGTCGATCTGCAGCGTGGGATCTTCTTCGAGCAGGATTGGGCCGATCTGAAAAAGGTCATGCCGGTTGCCTCGGGTGGTATCCATGCCGGGCAGATGCACCAGCTGATCGATCTGTTTGGCGATGATGTCGTCTTGCAGTTCGGGGGCGGCACCATCGGTCACCCGATGGGCATTCAAGCCGGTGCGCAAGCCAACCGCGTTGCGCTGGAAGCGATGGTTCTGGCGCGCAATGAGGGCGTCGATATCAAAAACGAAGGCCCTGAAGTTCTGCGCAAGGCCGCGAAATGGTGCAAGCCGCTGGAGGCTGCGCTGGATACCTGGGGCAACATCACCTTCAACTATACCTCGACCGACACCTCGGACTTCGTGCCGACACCGGGCGTCAGCTAATCGCGTCAGATAAGGGAGAAACACTATGCGTATTACTCAGGGATGCTTTTCCTTTCTGCCCGATCTGGACGATGCCCAGATCACCGCGCAGATCGAATATATCCTGTCCAAGGGTTGGGCCGTCAGCATCGAATATACCGATGAGCCTCATGCCAGAAACACCTATTGGGAGATGTGGGGCCATCCCATGTTCGACCTGCAGGACGCCAAGGGCGTGATGATGGATCTGGATGAATGCCGCAAAGCTTTTGGGGATCATTACATCCGCATCAACGCCTTCGACAACCATCGCGGCTGGGAGACGGTGATGATGTCCTTTATCGTCCAGCGCCCGAAAAACGAGCCGAGCTTCCGCAGCTGGCGTCAGGAAGTGGATGGGCGCTCGATCCGCTATACGCATGAGATGGTGCGCTGATTA
>NZ_DALZMB010000098.1:0-13959 GCF_032007265.1 Paracoccus sp. (in: a-proteobacteria)
CGATCAGCATGCAGGGCATGAGCGCAAAGCCGTCGATGCTGCGAACCCCGGTGCCGGAGCCGGTATCTCCGCCCGATGCCGCATGCGGCAGCTGCCACTCTTGGATGCGGGAGGCGTCGGGGCTCATCTCGAAGGCCAGATTACCCATGGCGACCAATCGGACGACGCGGTCCTGATAATCCATCGCCCAAGGAACCGGATAGGCGGCGGTGACATATTTCCCGTCGGTCATGAAGCCGCAAACCGGGCAGTCCTGACAGGTTTGAGTCGCTTCGGCTGTTGCCGCGTTGCGCAACTCCTGGTTCATTGGAACCGTGGCGCCGGGCTCGAGCTCCTTCGCGAGCGGGTCAATGGTATCATATCCCCCGCCTGCCCCTTCGAACTCAGGGATATAGCCTCGGCCGCCGCTAGAGCCCCAGTCCTGTTGCGATGACCCCCAGCCGCCCTCTAAAGGGCCGCCTCCGGGAGCTAGAAACGCACGCTTTGCGGCTTCTTTCAAAAGAGATTTCACCATTTTGACCTACCACCATGGCTTCAAAGGCAGCCGAGCCTTAAGTATCTGAGCCTTCAATGCAGAGAGATATGTCTTAAATCTCATATCCGGCGAGGTTCTGGCCTTAGACCAATAGGCGCGAAACGCATCGCCCTGCCAAAACCTGCGATCAAAAATAGTCCCAAGAAGAATGAAGGTGCCGGGAAGACCTTCCTGGGTGATGCCGAGCGCGCTACAGGCCGCCCTCGCCTCCGAGATCCGGGCCCTCAGCTCATCAAGGCCCTCACCCCCAAGCAGCTTACGGTAGCTTGCATGATAGGCGCGCGCCGCCCGGCGATCGGCAAGCGCAACGCCCACGGCGTCGAACTCCTCGCGTCTGAACCCAATCTTGGGCTGCAGGCTTTGCGCGATATCCCCGCTAAGATCGAGGCGAACCGAATATGCGCCGTCAAACGGATTGAAGACCAAGGCACGCTCGATCACAGCCGGATCAAGCAGCCGTAAAACAAGCGGTAACTGCGCGGCATTTTTCTGGCGTAGGTAGAGCCCCATGAAATCCGTATCCCAGAAGCGAAAAAAGAGCCATTGCCCGTTTTCATCTTTGATCTTGGTGAACTTCCGGAAATGTCCGCTTAGCCCATTTAGACCGGACCGGCTTCGGATAAAGATGCCCCAATTTTCCATCCAGAGCGCCTGATCGGATCGCTGTTCGCACCCTTCGAGAAAGAAGCGACGTATGAATCTGTTGCCCGGCTCGAGCTGTACCAGCCACGGGCCGCTCGCGATTAGTCTTTCATCCGCGCCCTCTCCAAAAAGGCTTCGCCCCTCGAGGCCGTATGCTTCGATCATTTCGGGTATGTTCGGCACCCTCGCCCCGTCAATAACGACAAAGGTCAAGATCTCGGCGATCCCTGCACCAGTGGCCGATGCCGTCGGCTGCAGCCACGGGGAAATTGCCTCGGGGATATGGTCCTGAAAAGGGTGGCTAGCAGATCTTGAAAGCGGCTCTGCGTTGGAAATGGTCTCAAATATCAGCCTTTGCAGCTGCATGGCTTCCGCGTCGCTGCGCTTTCCCGCCGGTATATCGAGCCAGAAGTCACTCTCACCGCGTATCGAACCCTGAGCCATTATAAAAGCACAACCTGAGAACCAATAAAATCCGCCAAGCTTCCGTGTTAAACACGTCAGCCCGTTCATAAAGTTGCCTCAAGCATTACTCAGCCCGCCCCGGCGATCAACCCCAGAACCTACACAGCAACCAGACCTCCTCTCAGGGACCTTCCATTAAACGCTATCTTGCCACGCTTCGCCCCCTTCATGGTAGTGACAAGGCAAAATAGCTTTCAACTTGGGCCTCCGTATCGGCTAGCAAGTCCAATTTTAACTTCGTGGACGTGTTCCGCGAGCAGGCGACGGCACCCTGTGCAGCGAAACGTCATCAACCAAAATCAAAAGAACGGTCCCAAAGATATATTTTATTAATTATTTCAGTTAATTACATGTGGGTAGACTATTGCTTTCTTGCGCACGCCTTCCCTTTTTCCGACATGATTGCCAAAAACAGGGGAAGCATGCGCGAACGCGAGCAATAGCCTGCGCAAGGCCGTCAAGCTAAGTCCGCGCGGATCGCTGATTTAGGGTAATAGATGGCCAATTGCGGCGTGGGAATAGATCCCCGCACTACTGCCTGCGGGGAAAATAGCACCTGCGTTAAGTCGCGCTTGCAGCTCGCTCCACCGCAGACGAGCCGAAACCTCCAGCGTGCGAAAACTGATGAAGCGATCGTGGCATGCCGCGCGGTCGGTAGCGCTCATCCGCACCTGAGCTCTGCCTCGGGGGCCCCACGCCTGTCGGCAGGAAAGGCCATTCCGGCGAAAAAGGGTGAGGAGCTCGCTTGGCGGCAGCCCTTACTAATAGGCAAAGGCATCCAGAAAAATCGCCTCCCCCTCCTGCCCGACATGCCCGAGATTCACTAAAACAGAAGCAAAGCCCGAGCTCTGCACATATTTGCCCACCAGAGCCAATTGGCCGAAGCGAATGCTTTCGATAATCTCAGGTAAAGTCATTCGCGATCTGACCGACGCTTCGCCCAGACTGCGCCAGTCATGCGTGGCCACGTAAATCGGCTCGGTACCGAGCGTTAGGTCGTCGATCAGGTCCTGCGTAACCCAAGCGTTCCAGCCCCGGTTATGCCCGCAGAACGGTTTGTCGGGCGCTAAACCAGATCATCGATTGGCGCCGCAGGCCATTGGCCAGTCAGCGTCGACAACGGCCCCGAAGACATCAGCGCGACACCGCCGATCTGGGCCGAGAAGCAGGGCATAGACCTTAACTGCAGATGGTCAAAAGTTTAAACGGCGATGGTCAGAGGTGTTCGACACCGATGATCAGAGAAATCGACGCATTGGGTCGATGTTGTTGAAAAACTCTTCGCTTGATTGGCGCAAAGCCTGCTAGTTCCCTTAGTTTGTGAGGATCGGGAGAGTGCCGCGATGCTGGGAAGGCAGAAGGTTCGTGCTCGGCTGTTCTATGCGTTCGATCTCGAGGCGCATGTTCCGCCTGATCACCTCGTCCGGGAAGCTGTTTTACGAACAGACTGGGCATATCGACCATCTCCGACCACGCAAGGTTGGTTCGATCAAGGGCAACGTCGTTCCAGCTCTCCGGATCCTAACCTATATGCGCGAACGCTGATGCCGTGGCTTCTGCCACGACACCGCATTTCAGATCAGTACACTCAGGCGGTCTTCCTTTTCCGTTCGAATGACACCAGTTCCTGTCCTTCGAATGTCGAGGGCTGGGTCTTGTCCGCGACGCTTGGTTTTCCGACATAATGTGCATGCCAGGTCGCGGCGGGATGCGTCGGCTCTACGTGGCCATCCTCCGTGCCGATCAGCTTCGTACGAAGCGTCCCGTCCTTGTAGGAAGTCTGGGCCCTGCCGCGCCGCACCAGTTCGGGTACGACATAATCGATAAAGTCCGTGGTGGTGCCGGGGGTGATCGCATAGGCTAGGTTGAAGCCGTCGACACCGCCCTCATCGACCCATTTCTCCAGCATGTCCGCTACTTTCTGCGGTCCGCCGACCAGAACCGGACCTAGCCCACCGATGCAGCGGTGACGGATGACGTCACGCACGGTCCAGACCTGACCATCTTCGGCATTCGTAAGCGATTCCAGCGTCGTACGCAGGCTGTCATTAGGTACGGCCTCAAGTGGCGCGTCCGGATCTAGTTTCGAGAAGTCAATGCCGGTCCAGCCGCCATACAGCGCCAGCATGCCCTCGGGGTTCGCGTATTCGAGGAACTCTTCGTACTTCGCCTCAGCAGCTTCGTCGTCAGCGCCGGTGATAACGGTTAGCAGGCTGAAGATCTTGATCGAATCCGCGCTGCGTCCGGCTTCGACCGCCAGACGGCGAATGTCGTCGGTCACGGGCTTGGCGGCCTCGGGACTGGTGGTCAGGATGAACATCCCCTCTGCATGGGACGATGCGAATTTGCGACCGCGACCCGAAGCCCCAGCCTGGAAGATCATAGGCGTGCGCTGTGGAGAAGGTTCGCACAAGTGAAAGCCCGGAACCTTGAAATATTCGCCTTCGTGCTCGATCGGATGGATCTTCGAGGCATCCGCGAACACACCACTGGCCTTGTCGCGCTTGACGGCAGTATCTTCCCAGCTGCCTTCCCAAAGCTTGTAGATGACCTCCATATATTCGTCTGCCATGTCATAGCGCTGGTCATGGGTCATCTGCTTGTCCATGCCCAGATTGACCGCCGCGCTGTTCAGGTACGAGGAGACGACGTTCCATGCGACGCGCCCCTTGGTCAGATGATCCAGCGTCGAAAGGCGGCGGGCCAGAAGATAGGGATGTTCGTAGGTAATTGCCGCCGTCACCCCGAAGCCGACATGCTTAGTGACCGCAGCCATGGCTGAGATAGCCGCGAAAGGATCGTTCACCGGCACCTGCGCAGCATCCTTCAGCGCCGCCTCACCCGAGCCGCGATAGACGTCATAGACCCCGACCACATCGGCGATGAACAGCGTGTCGAAATGTCCGCGCTCAAGTTCGATCGCCATGTTGGTCCAGTATTCGATGTCGTTATACCGGGTGGCCTGGCTGCTTGGGTGGCGCCACATGCCGGTCGACTGGTGGCTGACACAGGTCATGTCGAAGGCGTTCAGGATAATCCGCTTTTTTTCAGTGGCCATGAGAGATCCTTCCTTTTCACATGTTTTATCGATCCTCCAAAGTGGAGGGCAGTGGGGCGGTATAGTTGGCCGGGCCGATCAGTCGTCGGCCTGGCCCCAGCTCAGTTTGAGATCGTAAGATTCGCCGCGATAAAAACCGTCGGCATTCGGCATCTTCACGGCAGCAAGCGAAGCTGGATCCAGCGTCGTATCCTCGGGCAGGATGCCGCCGCGATTGAGGACATAGGCAGAAAGCGCATAAACCTCGTCATCGCTCAGCGAGCCGGGCTGATCGAAGGGCATGGCGCGCTTAATATAATCGAACAGCGTTTCGGCATGGGGCCAGTAGCTTTCGACCGTCTTGACCGGTTTATCGCTTGCCAGCGTGCCGCGCCCGCCGATCAGCTTGGCACCACCGGTTTCGGGGATCCCCTCCAGCTCCTCACCGTGGCAATAGGCACAGCGATCGACATAAAGCTGCTGTCCTTGCGCTACAGTGCCACTGCCGGGCGGCAAATCGCCCCCACCCGGCGCATAGGCTGCCATCCCCTTAAGGTCGTCGGGTCCGATCGGGGTGCCCCAGTTTGAGGCGGGTTCGGCCTGCAAGGCCAGCGGAGCCGCTACCATGACGGCGCAGATTGCCATAGCGTTAGACCTGAACATTGGACACATCCCCCGCCGCATCAATGGCCCAGCTTTGAATGGCATTGTAGTGATATACCGAGTTCATGCCGCGCATCTCGATCAGCTTGCTCCGTGTCAATTGCCGCGCTCCGGTCTCGTCCCAGCAACGGCTTTGCAGGACTGCTCCCGTGCCGTCCCAGTGCCAGGGAAAGGTGAAGCGCACGGTGCATTGCGGCTCGGGCGAGTTTTCCAACCTTGCGGGTGCCCAGGTCTTGCCGCCATCAGTCGAGATATCGACCGCCTGCACACGTCCCCTGCCCGTCCAAGCAAATCCCGAGATCTGATAATGGCCTGGTTTCGGCAGCTTCATTTCGCCAGAAGGAAAGGTGATGACGGACTTGGGGTCCATCTCCAGCGTGAACAGCTTAGCCCGGCCGTCTGCATAGAGATCGGTGTATTTCGATGTCTCTTCACGCGTCATGAAAGGCTTATCCGATACCTGCAGTCGGCGCAGCCATTTGATATGGGTGTTGCCCTCATACCCCGGCAGCACCAGGCGCAGGGGGTAGCCCTGTTCGGGACGCAACGCCTCGCCGTTCTGGCCATAGACGATCATCCCGTCACGCATCAGCTTGTCCATCGGAATGGACCGCGTCATGACTGACGCATCTGCGCCCTCGGCCAGTACCCAATCCGCTTGTGGGTCCAGGTTCACCGCGCGCGCAAGGGTCGAAAATAGCACCCCCGTCCATTCCGAGGTCGACAGCAACCCATGCGTACGCTGGACGTTCTTGGCTGTGACACCTTTCCACTCGGTCAAGGTATTACCCGAACATTCAATGAAATGCTTGCGCGTGACCGAAGGCAGTGCCCTCAAATCGGCCATCGAGAACCTCTTCGCCTCTGCGACCATTCCGTGAATGAACAGCTGATGATGTGCCGGGTCGATGGTAGGAATGCCGCCGTGATGGCGCTCGAAATGCAAGCCCGAGGGCGTCAGGTTGCCCAGCATCGCCGCCAGCGGCGTGAACGTCCAGGACGTGATGTCAGTCGAATTGTCTTCTTTGATCCGCACCTCAGTCTCGAACTGAGAGCGGGTGCCATAGCCACCATCTTCTAGAAGCGCGCGGCCTGGCTCTTTAGTGGGATCGGCGGGCACATCGTAAAGGACAGCGCCCGGCGGGGCTTTCTCGGCATCCTGCGCTGCGGCAATCCCGACCGATGCTGCCAGAAAGCCCACCCCTGTACCCATGGACCGACCAAGGAAGGCACGGCGCGTCAGGTCCGGCCTCATACCATCCCGGCAGTCACATTCGTCGGCGGTTGTGCTCAACTCTCCTTCATTCGATCGCATATGCGTGTCCTCCCGTTTTGTGATGGCCGCTTTGGCGACGGTCTTGTCAGATCTGGTGAAAGCAGCGTGCTGCCGCGATATCTCTCTGAATTTGCGACATGAACTCTTCGATGTCAGCGAAGCGCGCTTCGGGGCGCAGGAAGCAGTCAAAGCGCACGGACAGAGTAGCGCCATAGATACTGCGGGAAAATTCGAACAAATGAACCTCTAGCAGCGGCGCACCGTCGTCGAAATGTGGACGCGTCCCCCATGAGGCGATCCCCGCGATCGTCGCGGTGCCCAGGAATGCGGTCACTGCGTAGATGCCGTATGCGGGTGCGTGCTCGAGCTTGATCGCCAGATTGGCGGTCGGGATACCCAGTTCGCGGCCCAGTTTGTTGCCGTGGATGACACGCCCGCTGACAACCATCGGCGGCCTTCCGTCGGCAAGGGCGAAAAGCGCGGCCTCCCGCGTGGCCTCCGCCATGAATTCGATCTGCTCAATCATCTTGCTGAACCCCTCCCAAAGTTCGCGCAATGCGATCTGGCTTTGTACTAGCCCGCCATCAGCGAGACCGCGCCATAGCACCCGTCGTAATAAACAAGCGGGGGCTTGCCGCTGATCTCAGTCTGCTCGATCCGGCCGAAAAAGATGGTATGCGTACCGACATCCATAACCTGGCTGACCGTGCAGACCATCGCCGCCGCCGCATTCGTGATAACAGGCACGCCCTTGTCGGTCAGTCGATGCGGAACCGAGGCGAAAACATCATCTGCCTTTGTGCCGAAGCGCTCGGCCACGTCGCGCTGGTCCGCCGCGATGACATTGACCGTGAAGGCGCTTTTGTTGGCGATATGCGGATAGGTCCGGGTCGAGCGGTTGACCGCAATCAGCAGCGTCGGCGGATCAGCACACACACTACAGACAGCCGTCGCCGTGAAGCCATAAAGCGCACCCTGATTTTCGGTGCTGATGACCGTCACGGTCCCAGCCAGGCTGCGCATAACTTTGCGGAACGTGTCGCCGTCGACACCCTGCTCTGGTGCCATTTCAATCCGGGATTGCTCGGTCATGATGAGGTCTCCGTGATAGGGGATAGTTGGCAGAGCGTGATGCTACGCCCTCACCAATTGCTTATCGGCGTGTTCATTACGTTGCCGCCAGGCAATCAGGTCCTTGATCGTCCCAAGCGGCAGCCCGAAACTATCGGCCCAGACCCGCAGTTCAGGCAGACGCGCCATTTGCCCGTCATCCAGCATGATTTCGCAGATCACGGCAGCGGCCGTATGACCACAGATGCGAGAAATATCGACAGATGCCTCGGTATGTCCGGCCCGCTCAAGCACACCGCCATTGCGCGCGATCAGAGGGAACATATGCCCAGGGGAACAGATCCGCTCGGGTCCTGTGTCTTCGGCAATAGCTTCAGCGATGGTGCGCGCGCGATCGACGGCTGAAATGCCGGTCGTAATCCCGGTTCGCGCCTCGATGGATTGGGTAAAGGCAGTATGTTGTGCACAATGGGCGCTGTCCTGGTTTGCACGAGAAAGACCAAGCTTGGCCGCGTGAGCTTCGGTCAGCGTCAGACAGATCAGCCCGCTTGCCTGCTTGGCCATGAAGGCAAGCACCTGCGGCGTCGCGAAGTCGGCTGGTATAATAATGTCGCCCTCGTTCTCGCGGTCTTCGTCGTCAATCAGGACATAGGGGCGCCCTACAGCCGCCGCTGCGAGTACCTTCTCAATTGGGTCGATGTAGCAAGAGAACTCGGTCTGACGCGAAATGATCATGGGAGTATCCTTGAAATCTGTTTCCGGCTGGCCTCAGCGGCATTCATCCTGTCGTCGGCCCCTCGATTTGCGCTATTGCGCGGCGAAAAACTTTCCAGCCCCATGCAGCTTCGCATCGTGTACATCTGCACAGCCTCGATCGCGGTCAACTGAGCGGCTTCGCGTAGTCGTCGAGAAAGAACGCCGCCGTCACTGATTTCATGTTGCGTGGCGAATAAGGTTGTCGATGTGGTGACAATACCTATCGAGCTGAACAGCGGTCTCATTTGGTGCTCCAACATCAACCCATGCATAGGCGTTTCTCCGTTGGCGACTGGAACGGCAATCCGCCCTCTCATGCGTTCATCGTCCAGAAGATCAAAAAGCTGTTTTAATAGTCCGGTATATGAAGCGTGATAAACTGGAGTTCCGACGACAAGTATTTCAGCGCTTTCTACTTGGCGAAGAATGTGGTCGCCTTTAACCGAAAGGCCACTACGTTGAGGCGCGGAAAACAGATCTGGTCCAACCTCGCAGAGTTCAATCTGTCGCAATTCCATCGCGATGCTTTCCCCCATGGCCGCACAAAGTTCGGCCAATAGATACTGCGTCCGAGACGGTTTATGCGGGCTTCCGTTGATGCTTGCGACGACGACCATGGCCCCCTCCCCAACCTCTGTATCGACCGTTCCATACTGACACAGGAAAAGACCAAAGCAATACAAAGTTTGCGCTCTGGAAAGTTACCATTCACGCTGCGATCGAATGGATTTACCGCGTTAATATATTGTTTCTGTATAAGAAAATAACCACCTTAGAGCACTCAAGGAAGGCGCCGCACTTTGGTCTCGGCAAAGCAGCACATTGACCGAAAAGCTCTTGGCGCTTTGAAGCCACTAAAACTAAAGTATGATTTCAACAGATGATGACATACTCAATTGGACTACTGCGGCGGGCTCTGCAGTTGATGCGGAGTGGATGATTCGAAACCGGATCAAATGTGAGACCAAAGGATTATTTCACCCTCACTTTGACGAGCGAGATCTATCCTGGACGATTCCGATAAGACAATTCGCCCATATTGCTAGTTTCGCGGACGGCGTAATTTTAAGGCATTGCATCAATGCAAACGGAAGGACCGAAAATGAATCGCTCTTTGACGCCGTTTCGCCCCAAAATCTTCCTCACCGGATTCGTCCTGATATACGGCCTGACAATTATCTCATGCTATCTCGTGAATGAGATCGTCAGATATTATCCGATTGGCCCGTGGCGCGGTGAAGATATTGCCGCAAACTACTGGCTCGACAATGTGAGCTGGCAGATCTTTTCAGCGTGGTGGGCGTGTCTGTTATTTTGCTGTGGCTTTTTCCCGTTTGATCGCATCCAAAGTAAGCCTGTACGAGGAGTCGCGTTGACCGTTACGTCATGGATTCTTGGCTGGTTATCTGCCAAGTTAATCTTTGCAATCGGACCCGGCGTCAACGGGATCTTTCCCTTGGTAGGAACAACTTGGTTTTTGCTGGCCCTGATCTGCTTTGCAGGTGGGAACTGGCCGGTGGAGAAACTGCCGAAGGGGCGTCAGTTCGCGCTGATCCTTCTGATGATCATAGGAGGTACCTATCTCATCACCCATTCAGCAATAGTCTGGATTCCCGCTTGGTGGTTTCCATTCCTGCTTGTGGGTCTTGGCACAACGACACTCACTTACATAACCCGCGGACTCAGTAAGCCTTCGACCGCCATGACGATTATTTTGATCCTCTTTGCCGCCGTTGCCTTGTGTGTGAACGTCTCAGCATCACTGGGAATTTGGGATTTCGCATTAGCCCCGATTTCTCAGTTTTGGATAATGGGACATTTCACAGCCGATCAATATTGGCTGCTGTGGTTCTTCACTGCCACCTCTGTCCATTATGCCATGCCAGTTATTACCATGAACTATCCCTTCACGCGCATCGCGATGCCGTTTGGTGGCCTGCTTGCCTGTGCCGTATGGATCGGCGTTTCTGTGCTTGTCGCAACGCTGATCCAGCGGATGATCGGGCCGGTTTTCGAGGATATGAACGAGGCGCTGACCTATGCCTACATGGGCGTCAACTGGTCCTTGGTCATTCCCCTGGTCTTTGGCATCGGCTTTGAAGAGCCCTACGCTTGGGCCGAGACCGACAGCCAAAACCTCTCGCAACTTCCTGAAAAGATCGAAGAGGCAGTGTAATCGGTTGGCGGGTTGCTGCTTGCCTCGGCAGCCCGTATCTCCGTCGTGAAAAGGAACCAGATCGGGAGGTAGTCTTTGGGCAGAGCTAGCTGCGACTCTGTCATCCTATCGCAACCTTTCGATAGGATGACATTCCGTTGGACTTGTGGCAATTTTGGCTTTTAAGGGGGCAATCATGAACGAGATATTTAGCTCCGGAGAGAAAAGATCGGCTGGTCAGCAAAAGGCATTCATTCATAAAGTCTGCGCAGAACTGTTTGCTAAGCATGGCTACGGCTCAGTTGGCGTGGCAGAGCTTTGCTCTGCTGTCGGCCTTGGCCGTGGCGCGTTCTATTATCATGTTAAGAGCAAGGAAGACATCTTACTGGACATCTCGGTCGGATATATGAAGCGCTTATGCGCCGAAGCCGAAGGGACAGTTGCCAAGAACCTTTCTGTGGACGACGCGATCCGCGAGCTGAGCGATCATTTCCTTCGCACCATGTTCGAGCACCGTGCGGAGATGACCGTCTGTTTCCGAGAGCTGCACCTACTGAGTCCCGAAAATCAGCGCACGGTGATCGACCTGCACCGCAATTATGAAGCCATCTGGCGCAGCGTGATTCTTCGCGGCACTGCGGAGGGTGCCTTCCGGGATATCCATACCATTGACCTCAAAGCACTGATGGGCATGTATTTTTACAGTTTCCTTTGGGCCAAGCCGCAAGGAAACGCGACTGCGACCGAAATTGCCGATCATTTTTCTACCCTTGTGCTCGAGGCAATCCGACAGCGGAACTAACCCCCTACCCTTGTCTGACGCTTTCGCTTGCCCGGCAGCTGGCAGCGCGTGTCATCCCATTCTTTAAGACCATTGATCTACCCGCGATCTCGATCATCTCAAGGATCTTGGATTGACGGGCTAATATCAAAGGTTCAATATTGATCGTGTACCGAACGGTCAGTATTGGAGGTCCCAATGTCTCTCGCCGCGGACGCCGCAACCGCACCGCCATCAGGGCGATGGGCAGCCCTTGGCAAGATTTGCCTGGGCATCATATTTGCCATGACACCGTGGTTTTCGGCCACAGCAATCCTTCCAGAGTTGCGCCTGCATTGGGAGTTCACCACCTTCCAGGCTGCAATGATGACAAACGGCGTCCAAGTCGGCTTCGTTATCGGTGCGCTCGCCTCGAGCTTCACCGGCCTACCCGACATCGTCCCTATCAGGGTTCTGATGGCGTCGGCTGCAATTGCCGCAGGCCTCTTGAACTTGGCCCTCCTGATTGCACCCGGTCCGGAGGCCGCGGTTTTTCTTCGGATTCTCACCGGAATCGCTCTGGCGCTCGTATATCCGCCTGCGATGAAATTGGTGACAACCTGGTTCATTCGAGGCCGGGGAATCGCACTCGGCTTGGTGATCGGTGGCCTGACTCTTGGGTCAGCATTCCCGCATCTGATTCACGCCCTTACTTCCTCTGTCGATTGGCGACTGGTAGTCAGCGCAACCTCGATCCTCAGTATGATCGCGGGGATTATCTTTATTCTTTTTGTATCCGACGGCCCCTACTCAAACCCTACCGTCAAGTTCAAGCCAAGCCAGATCGGGATCATTGTGCGAGACAAGGGCGTCGCTTTGGCGAACCTCGGATACTTTGGCCATATGTGGGAACTCTACGCAATGTGGGGCTGGTTTCTGGTCTTCATGCGCGCCGCCCTTGAAGCCAATGGATTGGCCCCCATTGGGCAGGCGTCAGTAATCACGTTCGTTGTCATTGCATCTGGCGCATTTGGTTGCGTAGCCGGTGGCTGGCTGGCCGACAGGATCGGACGAACCGCCACAACCGTACTCATGATGATCGTGTCCGGGCTATGCGCAATTGTCATCGGTTTCGCTTTCGACGGACCGTTATGGGCGCTGATCATGATTTCTGTCATCTGGGGAGTATCCGTCATAGGGGACTCTGCCCAATTTTCCGCAATGGTCACCGAAATTGCTGACAACCGGCTGATCGGAACAGCACTCGCTTTCCAGATGGGTATCGGTTTCGCGCTGACTGTCGTGTCCATCCAGTTATTGCCAACTTTCGTTGGCTGGATGGGGAGTTGGCAATGGGCGTTTCTTTTTCTCGTGCCCGGTCCGTTGATCGGTGTGATAGCCATGCTGGCTTTACGGCGTTTGCCTGTCGCAAGAAAGATCGCGCAAGGATTGCGATAGGTCCATGCGTGGTTCAAGACAGATTTTCGAACATGCCGGTCGACGAATGATTTAGAACAGCCGTGCTAATGGGTGACTGGCTCAGCCGGTGTCGCACCTATGACATTTGCTTCGCACCGCAAGGAAAGAAACATCGAATGAAAGGCCAAGTCCGCAAATCGCCCGTGATCCGCTCCACTCGAGTGGTCCGTTTCAAAAGTGAGTGGATCATCGGCCTTTGGTCTCTGGCGACGATGGATTCCGGGGCCGGTGGGCAATAGCACGATGCATTGTGGGGCGTTTCGTGTTGTCTTGCTTCCTCCATTGCTCGATCAGGATCTACGCCTCGCGGAGGCCATAGAAGAACTGCCCGTTCACCAGCTAGTCGCGAAAGCTGACGTTGAAGCTCTCGCAATCGGTAGTAGGTTGCAGATTGACGCGCCCCCACGCGCGCCCCGATGGATATCAATCAAACTCACCATCACTTCGATCGGCGGTCGAGGTCCGCCATGGCAAAATATGCTGATGCCTTGCACAGGATCTCATTCGCCAGGCGCGGCTCTCAGCTCTCGCGCTCATAGGCCTAGAGGCGATCCGACATCTCGCTCGAACCGCCCAACCTCTTGCCGCGATTGACTTCGGCGACTACCAACGCGAGCGATGCTGGCCTTCTTTGTAAACCAGCGTCCGAATCGCTCGAGCGCACTCTTCAGGGGAAAACTTACTCGGGATCTTGCTCATGATGCTCCATCCCACTCAGGAGCGATCCTGCCTCCGTGAAGTCGTCCGTCGTTGTCTTTAGGAAACGGAGGATTGAGAATGGCAAACAAAGGTCCAAAGCCGGAAGATATTGTCTCAAAGTTGCGGCAGGTTGAGGTTCTGATGGGGCATCCTCGACGAGTTCAGCCGCGAATGTCTGACGAGCTGGGTGCGGCGTAAGTTGAACGCGACAGACGTGATTGATGCACTCACTGACCTGTTCATCTTGCGTGGCGTTCCCGCCTTCATCCTCTCCGATAACGGGCCGGAGTTCATTGCCCTGGCCGTTCGGGACTGGTTCAGCGCCGTCGGCGCGAAAACGGCTTACATCGCGCCCGGATCGCCTTGGGAGAATGGTTATTGCGAGAGCTTCAACGCCCGCTTTCACGATGAAATGCTGAAC
>NZ_DALZMB010000099.1:0-13942 GCF_032007265.1 Paracoccus sp. (in: a-proteobacteria)
CGGCGCTGCATTTGCAAAAAGTGAACCAGCTGGCCGAAGTCACCGAGCAAAGCGCGACGGCGCGTGCCCGTGCAGATACCGCCATTGCCACCCATGCCGAAGCGCGCGAGGCGCTGGACACCGCAACCCAATCCGAAAAGCGCGCGCGCGATCAGCGCCGCGAGGCCGAACGCGCCTTGTCCGATGCCATGCGGGCGGCCACGCGCGCGGAATCCGAGCTGGCCCTTGCCAATAGCCGCGCCGAATCCGCGCGTGCCGAACTGTCGCGCCATCAGGCGGATGCCCACGATTCCGGTACGCGGCTGCTTCAGGCGGAACGCAGCCTGGCCGAATTGCCAGATCGCGGGGCCGCAGCCGATGCGCTGGAACATGCCCGCATGGGTGTCGAGGCCGCGCGGATTGCCACCATGTCGCGCCGCTCGGCCCATGAGGAAATTCGTCGCGATGGTTTGGCGCGCACCAAACGCTTGCAGGAAATCACCAAAGAGGAATCCGGGTGGCGGCTGCGTCTTGAGCAGGCACATGGCCGCTCGGCCGAAGTGATCGAGCGTCGGGATGCCACGGTTGCCGATCTGCAAGAGGCGCGCGCGCAGCCCGACCTTTTGGCCGAGCGCCGCGAGGTTTTGCTGTCGGCGGAAAAGGCCGCGCAGTTCCGTCTTGATGATGCCCGTGCCGTACTGTCGGCAGCCGATTATGCCCTGCGCCAGCGCAGCGAGGCCGAGCGCGAGGCCGAACGCGCCGCATCAGAGGCCCGCGAACAGCGCGCCTCGCGCGAAGCGCGCGCAGATGCCGCCTCTGAGGCGGAAATGGCGGCGCGCACACGCATCCTCGAGGAAACCGAAGGCTCGCCCGAGGCTTTGCTGGTTGCGCTGAACATCGATCCCAATGCGACCACCGATGCCGACCGCCTTGAGGCCGAAATCCTGCGTTTGCGCCAGCAGCGCGATTCGCTGGGTGCGGTCAACCTGCGTGCGGATGACGACAAACGCAGCCTTGAAACCGAACGCGACCGTCTGGCTGGCGAAAAGACGGACCTTAGCGAGGCAATCCGCAAATTGCGCGCCGGGATCGGCAGCCTTAACCGCGAGGGTCGGGAACGGCTGTTGGCGGCATTCGATACGGTGAACGCCAATTTCACAACGCTGTTCACCCATCTGTTCGGGGGTGGAGAAGCGCGTCTTGTGCTGGTCGAATCCGATGATCCGCTGGATGCCGGGCTGGAAATCATGTGCCAGCCGCCGGGTAAAAAGCTGTCTACGCTCAGCCTTTTATCGGGCGGCGAGCAAACTCTGACTGCCTTGGCGCTGATTTTTGCGGTGTTTTTGGCCAATCCCGCGCCGATCTGCGTGCTGGACGAGGTCGACGCCCCGCTGGATGACGCCAACGTCACGCGCTTTTGCGATCTCATGGATGAAATGACCCGCCGCACCGACACCCGCTTTCTGGTCATCACCCACCATGCGGTCACCATGGCGCGGATGGATCGGCTTTTCGGTGTCACCATGGTCGAGCAGGGCGTCAGTCAACTTGTCAGCGTCGATCTGAAGCGGGCCGAAGCGCTGGTCGCCTGATCCCCGCGCGCAAGGCCCCTTGCGCTGGGGGCGTGAGGCGGCGACAATCCAGGCGAAATCTTTACTTGAGCCGAGGACTAGCCATGAGCATTGACAGCAAACTTGCAGATCTGGGGATTACGCTTCCGGCCGCCCCCGCTCCGGCGGCGAATTACGTACCCTATGTGCAGTCGGGCAATCTGCTGTTCATCTCGGGTCAGATCAGCGCCGGACCTGGCGGTCTGATCACCGGGCGCCTTGGCGCTGATATGGCCGCCGAAGCGGGCGCCGAGGCGGCGCGCAATTGCGGGCTGGCGCTGCTTGCTCAGGCGAGGGCTGCGCTGGGTTCGCTTGATCGTATCACCCGCGTCGTCAAGCTGACCGGCTTTGTAAACTCGACCCCGGAATTCACCGACCAGCCCGAAGTGATCAACGGCTGCTCGGATTTCATGGTCGAAGTCTTTGGTGACAAGGGCCGCCATGCCCGCGCGGCGGTTTCGGCCCCGGCGCTGCCGCGTGGCGTTGCCGTGGAAATCGAAGCGATCTTCGAGGTCGAATGATGGCAGGCCTTCCCGCAGAGCTTTTGACAATGCCGGTCGCGCATCGCGGCCTGCATTCGCCGGGGGTGCCGGAAAACAGCCTTGCCGCGTTTCGCGCGGCAATTGCGGCGGGCTATGCGATCGAATGCGACATCCAGCACACAGCCGATGGCATCCCCATCGTCTTTCACGACTACGACCTGACCCGGCTGGCCGGGGACGAGGCCTTTGTCGCGGATTGCACGCTGCAAGATCTGGCCGAGTTTCGGCTGCTGCGCAGCGATGAGACGATCCCGACCCTGGCCGCGATGCTGCGTGAAGTGGCCGGGCAGGTGCCCTTGCTGATCGAAATCAAGGATCAGGACGGGCGTCTGGGCGATAATATCGGTGATCTGCAAAATCGCGTGGCAGAACAGCTTTTGGCCTATCAGGGTCCGGTTGCGGTCATGTCGTTCAACCCCGAAGCCATCGCAGCCTTTCATGCCGCGGCGCCTGACATTGCGGTCGGCTTGACCACCTGCGCCTTTGACGGGGATGAATGGCCGATGCTGGATGCGGCCGATCGCAGCCGCCTGGCCGCGATTGCCGATTTTGCGCGCAGCGGGTCTAGCTTTATCTCGCATGACCATGTCGATCTGGCCAATCCAGCCGTGGCTGGCCTGAAGGCACAGGGCGTTCCGGTGCTGTGTTGGACCATCCGCAACCCCGCCGAAGAGGCCGTGGCGCGGCAGGTCGCAGATAATATCACCTTTGAGGATTATCTGGCCGCAAAGTGATGGATCAGGGGCGGGCCAAGCCAAGCTTTGCCCGCCCCGCTCACAAGCCACGCACAGCCCTTGCGTCTGCGCGCCAAGCGCATAGCTTGCCAGTCATGAGCGAGCTTACCGTTTCCGTCATTTCCGCAATTTCCGATATTCCCGCCATTGAATGGGATGGCTGTGGCGCCGGGGCAGGCAACCCCTTTGTCACGCACCGTTTTCTTGCCGCGCTAGAGGATTCCGGCTCGGTCGGGGAAACAAATGGCTGGTATCCCAGCCATTTGATTGCGCGCATCGACGGGCAAGTGGCGGGGGTTGCGCCCTGCTATATCAAGACCAATTCGCAAGGCGAATATATCTTTGACCATGGCTGGGCTGATGCCTATGCGCGCGCGGGCGGGGATTATTACCCCAAGCTGCAATGTGCCGTGCCCTTCACGCCTGCGACGGGACCGCGCCTGATCGCGCGCGACGCGCGGGTGCAGGGCGCGCTTTTGCAGGCGATGGCGCAGGTGGCCAGCCAGTCGGGCATGTCGGGTGCCCATGTCACCTTTTGCACCTCGGCCGAGGCGGATCTGGGCGAGAAGCTGGGTTATCTGCCGCGCTTGAGCCAGCAGTATCATTGGCTGAATGATGGCTATGGCAGCTATGACGACTTTTTGGCGGCGCTGTCGTCGCGAAAACGCAAGGCTTTGCGCAAAGAGCGCGAGCGCGCACAGGCCTTTGGCGGCACCATTCGTAACCTGACAGGCGATGATCTTAAGCCCCACCACTGGGACGCATTCTGGCGCTTTTACCAAGATACCGGGGCTCGCAAATGGGGCAGGCCCTATCTGACGCGCGCATTTTTTGACTGCCTGCACGCCACGATGCGCGATGATTGCTTATTGGTCTTGGCGGAAATCGACGGCCAACCGATTGCCGGTGCGCTGAACTTTCTAGGGTCAGATACCGTCTATGGCCGCTATTGGGGCTGTATCGAAGAGCATCCCTTTTTGCATTTCGAGCTGTGCTATCATCGCGCCATCGACTGGGCGATCGAGCATGGCCTTGCCCGTGTCGAGGCAGGGGCGCAGGGCGAGCACAAGTTGGCGCGGGGCTATTTGCCGACCCAGACCCATTCGCTGCATTGGCTGGCAGACCCCGGATTGCGCCGCGCGATTGCCAACTACTTGCAAGGCGAGCGCGCCGCCGTTGACGAGGAAATCGCCGAATTGTCGGAGTGGAGCCCCTTTCGCCGTGGTGCGCCCGACGGCACTATTGACGCTTGAAGGCCCGGAAAGCCGCCGATGCGCCCCAGCCTGCTGCAACGGCAAACAGCAGCGACATCAGCCCGTAAAGAACCGGCTGCTCTAGCGAGAGGCGAAAAAGCCAACGCTCCAGACCGACCTTTTTCACGTCAATCGGCGCCCGATAGGTGTCAATCACCTGACCATTGCGCAGCAAAAAGATCCGCGTGGAATATTTCCCCTCGATGATGGTGGAGGGCAGCCGGACATCGGCGCGAAAAAGCGTTTGCTCGACCACGGTGACTGCGCCGTCATCCAGCCGATATTGATCGCTTTCTTCGCGCAGACGGACCAGCGCCTCGGTGAAGGGCACGGTATCCTCGACGGTAACGCGCCCACCAAAGGCGCGCAGCGCTTGCGGGATCGAAATGCGGTGGCTGGCATCCTGAGCTGGCAATAGGATTTGCGAAAGCGGCCGCGAGGTCGCGACCACATAAAAGCCCGGAGCGGCGCCAATATGCACGCTTTCCGTATTCACCCAAATGCCAAGCCTGCGCTCTTTCTTGCGGATGGTGACGGCTTGGGGCGGCCCCTCGACGGTGACGATCACATCCAAGGGCGGGCCCGGAGGCAAGGGCGTCTCGCGCTTGATCGCGCCATAGATAATGATTTCAGAGCCGTCGAAATTGGTGGTGATATCCACGTCATCATGCGACAGCCCGGCCACAATCTGTTCGGTCGGAGTATGGGGAAAGGCCGGGGCGCCGCGGGGGTTCTCGGGCACGCCATAATTCGGATAGGTGCTGTCTTGCGCGAAAGCCTGCGGGGCCATCACCGCAACCGCCAAGCCACCTGCCACTGTCAGGGCAAGGCGAAAGGGTCGCGCGCATGTCAAAGTGGTGCCAAGACGCCAGCCCCTCATCCGACCAGCCCCGGGGTGATCGAATACAGATCATCAGGGCGCAAAAACAGATCCAGCGCCAACTTGGCGCAAACCGCCAGCACCAGAATGGCCATCAGAATGCGCAGCTGCTCGGCGCGCAGTTTGGCGCCCAAATTCGCACCGATCTGAGCGCCGACGACACCGCCAATAATCAGCAAAACCGCCAGCATGATATCGACGGTATTGGAAAAGACGGCATGCATCAGCGTCGTATATGCCGACAGAAATGTGATCTGAAACAGCGATGTCCCGATCACGACCTTGGTGGGCATCCCCAGCAAATAGATCATCGCCGGCACCATGATAAAGCCGCCGCCCACGCCCATGATCGCGCCCAGCACACCGACGGCCGCCCCGACCATAAGGGGGGGGATCACGCTGATATAAAGCCCCGAGGCGCGGAATTTCATTTTCCAGGGCCAGCGATGGACCCAGCCGTGCTGGTTGCGCTTGGCTGGCTTGATGGGGCCGGGGCGTGCAGCGCGTCGGATTGCACCCAGGCTTTCTTGAAACATCATGGTGCCGATCAGGCCCAGAAACACGACATAGCAAAGCTGCACTGCCAGATCGATCTGGCCCAATTTGGTCAGCAGGTCAAAAATGACCACGCCGATCGACGAGCCGACCAGACCGCCCGCCAGCAGCACCCAGCCCATGCGAAAATCGACCGTCTTGCGCTTGAGATGGGCAAGCACCCCTGAAAAAGACGAGGCCACCACCTGGTTCGCGCCAGTGGCCACCGCAATTGCAGGCGGAATGCCGATAAAAAACAGCAAAGGTGTGATCAAAAAGCCTCCGCCCACGCCGAAAAGGCCGCTCATCACACCCACGATGCCGCCCAGCCCGATCAGCGTCAGCGCATTCACGACGACTTCGGCAATGGGAAGATAGATCTGCATTTTATTTCCGGAACAAAGGCCTGATGTGATATTGCCTGCCCATCAGCACGGCGTCAAATAGCGCGCTTGCCGCCACATCTGGGCAGGCCCGTCTTTTCCGGCGACTTGTCGCCGACGGGCCGCGCGGGTAATCATATTGTGAAGTGGCGCGTGCCAGCAAGCAGGACATAAGATGCGGATTCTTATCACGAATGACGACGGCATCAACGCGCCGGGGCTGATCGCTTTGGCCGAGATCGCAGCCGAGATTGCCGGGCCAACCGGAGAGGTCTGGACGGTGGCCCCTGCCTTCGAGCAATCGGGCGTCGGCCATTGCATCAGCTATACCCACCCCACCATGATCGCCCAATTGGGCGAGCGACGCTTTGCCGCCGAGGGAAGCCCTGCCGATTGTGTGCTGGCGGCGCTTTCGGATGTCATGCGCGATTGCCCGCCCGATCTGGTTCTTTCGGGCGTGAACCGCGGCAATAACGCGGGTGAGAATGCCATGTATTCGGGCACGATTGGTGGCGCGATGGAGGCTGCGTTGCAAAACCTGCCGGCGATTGCGCTGTCGCAATATCTGGGCGCGGGCACGGCCGATCTGGCCGATCCCTTCGAGGCGGCCCGCCGTCACGGCCCCACCATCATCCGCCAGTTGCTTGAACATGGCGACTGGCAGTCGGATGTCGATTTCCGGCTGTTCTATAACGTGAACTTCCCGGCCTGTGCGGCGGATGAGGTCAAGGGCACCCGCGCGGCCAATCAGGGTCGCCGCCATGGCTCTCGTTTCTCGGTCGAGCCCTATATCTCGCCTACGGGGCGGCGGTTCCTTTGGGCGGTGGGGGGATCTCAGACGGTGCCTGCGACGCCGGGCAGCGATGTGGACCTGAACCTGCAAGGCTATATTTCGGTGACGCCGATGCGTCCGGATCTGACGTGCTATGATAGCCTTGCCGAATTGCGCGGAGTGTTTGACCAAGGATGAGCGATCCCGACGAGATCCCCGAGCGCAAAATGCGCTTCCTGTTCCAGCTGCGCTCGCGCGGGGTCACTGACCCGCGCGTTCTGGAGGCGATGGAGCGGATTGATCGCGGCGCTTTCGTGCGCGGACATTTCGAGGATCGCGCTTACGAGGATACACCGCTGCCCATTCCTTGTGGCCAGACCATCAGCCAACCCTCGGTCGTGGGGCTGATGACGCAGGCGCTGGAGGTCGGGCCGCGCGACAAGGTCTTAGAGGTGGGGACGGG
This sequence comes from Paracoccus sp. (in: a-proteobacteria), assembly GCF_032007265.1. Classification (GTDB taxonomy): domain Bacteria; phylum Pseudomonadota; class Alphaproteobacteria; order Rhodobacterales; family Rhodobacteraceae; genus Paracoccus. The sequence continues at coordinate 7,151 of NZ_DALZMB010000099.1, forward strand.
GTCGGGCTATCAGGCGGCGATCCTCGCGGTGCTGTGCCGGCGCGTCTATACGGTCGATCGCCATCGTCGTCTGGTGATCGAAGCCGAAGAGATTTTTCGCCAGTTTGGGTTAAGCAATATCACAACCCGCGTGGCCGACGGCTCGCATGGTTTGCCCGAGCAGGCGCCGTTCGACCGCATTATTGTGACCGCTGCAGCTGAAGATCCGCCCGGGCCGCTCTTGGCGCAGTTGAAGATCGGCGGTATCATGGTCGTTCCGGTTGGCCAATCGGATGCGGTTCAGACCTTGATCCGCGTTCGTCGCAGTGAAACCGGCTTTGATTATGACGAGTTGCGGCAGGTGCGTTTCGTGCCGCTGGTCGAGGGGTTGGGACAGACATGACCCCCGGCATCTCAGGCAGATAAGGACGGGCAGATGACGGGCTTCAGATCTTGGGCAGCGGTTTCCGTGGTTGCATTGGCTTTGGCCTCTTGCGGGCCAAATGGCGAATATACCGGGCTGAAACTGGATAATTTCGACCCCGATCTGCGCGGATTCGGCGGAGGGCTAAGCACGACCGAGGCCGCCGCTGCCGCTCAGCCTCGCCCGCAGCCCGATCAGCGCGGTGTCATCAGCTATCCCGGCTATCAGGTCGCCATCGCGCGTCAGGGCGACACAGTCGCGACGATCGCTGCGCGTTTGGGTCTGAATGCAGCACAGGTCGCCCAATATAATGCGATTGATCCCAATAGTGGGCTGAATGCGGGTGCGGTAATCGCCCTGCCGACGCGGGTTGCAGGTGGCACGCCTGCCATGACCACAACGACGGTCGCCTCCACGGGTCAGGTCACTGACCCATTCGCCGGACAGGGCGTGCGCAAACCCAATATTGCTGCCGATGACAAGGTCACGGCGACCCCGCTTAGCAACACCCCCGCAAAGGCCAAGACGACGACCCAGCCCGCAACTCAACCGCGCCAGCATGTTGTGGCCTCGGGCGAGACAGCATGGTCGATTGCGCGCAAATATAGTGTGACGGTCAATGATCTGGCACAATGGAACGGCCTGTCCTCGGATATGGCAGTGCGGCCGGGCCAGCGTCTGTTGATTCCGGTCGCGGGTGCCGCGCCCAAGGCCACCTCAGTGGTGACGGCTCCGGGTTCGGGCAGCCCGACGCCGCGTCCGCCATCCTCGGCCGAGGCTTTGCCCAACGAAAAAACGGTGCCTGCCTCGACCAAGGTGGCCACGCCCGCAGCGCCCGATATGGGCAAGACGCGGACCGCGGCCTCGGGTAGCGGCAAGTTCCGGATGCCGGTCAATGGGGCGATCGCCCGCACCTATTCCAAAGGCAAGAATGACGGCATCGATATTTCCGCAGCTCCGGGCGCCCCGGTCAGCGCGGCAGGTGCCGGTACCGTCGCTGCGATCACGCGCGATGTCGATAACGTGCCGATCATTGTTGTGCGCCACGACAACAATCTGATGACGGTCTATGCCGGGTTGGACAATGTCACGGTCAACAAAGGTGACAAGGTCAGCGCAGGCTCGCCGCTAGGCAAGACGCGCAATGCTGGGATTGTCCATTTCGAGGTTCGCAACGGCTTTGAAAGCGTCGATCCCGAGAAATACCTGAACTAAAGGTCGCTGCACGTCGGGCATTGGCCAATGCCCTGCGGGATTTAGGGCTGTCGCAACGACCATGTGTTGAAAGGGCGGGGGAGCATCTGGCTGCCCCGCCTTTTTTGTTGCGGAGTCAAGCGATCTTGCGGGCCTGACGCATGGCCAAATCAACCTCAGAGCGGATGACGCGGCGCAGGTTTCGGCTGAATTGGCCGCCAAGCTCGCCCTGCAATTCGGTGCGGATTGCCTCGCGGATCAGATCGCGCAGCAATGCCTCGGTCGGGGATTGCTCGGGGGTCGCAAAGAAATGCACATCCTCGGGCTCGGGGGCAAGCGTCGCCCCAGTCGCCGCGCCCATCGTTGCCCCCGCCACTGGTGGCGTCGCATCCGCTGGAATATCCATAGCCGCGCCTTCGGAAGGGGGGGGCGTATCGATAGCTGGCAGTACCGCTGGATCGATGACAGGGGCAGGGGCCGTGCGCAAGGTGATGGGCTGGCCGGGTTCGCGCCGGATGTCGTGACGGGTGAAGGGGTGCCGATCCTCGATCTGGCTTGGCGCAGTGGGTGCTGCCCCGCTGTCAGTCAGCGAAATCGGGCCGGGGGCTGCCTGTGCGCGCAGAAAGGCCGGGCTTTTTTCCTCGGGGTGGTCGGGCATTGGAAAGACGACCGGGCCACCTTTGGGCGGAGCAATGTGATCGGCAATCAGGTCGTCATCCCCAAGCATCAGGGGCGGGCGGGCGGTCGCGACGCCTTGATGAGGTTGCAGGCTGCGCCCGGCTTGCTCAGCGGTCTGGCGCTGTGTCTGGGCGCGCTGCTGGGCCAGTTGGCGCAGGCGGGTGCCCGGATCGCTGTTGCTTCGATTTGCCTCATCTTGGGCAATCAGACGGCGGATCGAGGCCAGAACATCGCCGATATTTTCAGAAATCTCACTGGCAGAGGCATTTTTCCCAGGCTCAGCCATGGCGGGCACCCCGCCTAGCTGAGCTTGGATTGTAGTCAGCGGCAGCCTTATTCCGACTTGCCGATGGCGCGCAGCACGCGATCCAGGTTTTTGCCCTGGGTGCTGGTATAGGGCGCATTTCGCACCGCGTTGTAATAGGCTGATGGGTCATAGGTCGGGATCCCAAGCTTCAGGTTTTCTACCGTAAGCAAACCCATAGCAGCCAATAGTTGATAATGTGCTAATTGGAGATCAGCCTCAGCCGTGATCTTGGTCGCACGTGCCTCGAGCAGGCTTTGTTCGGCGTCCAGCACATCAAGCGTGGTGCGTGCGCCAAGCGTCGCTTCCTCGCGCACGCCGTCATAGGCCTGCTGCGCTGCCGAGATCTGCTCGTCGATCGCGCGGATCTGGGCGCGGGCGACATCGATCCCGGCCCAAGCCGTGCCGACAGCCTGGCTGACCTGACGCGAGGTGCCCAACAGCTGCGCGCGAACCGAATCGCGCTGTGCCATCGCCTTGCGATGCATTGCAGGCAGGCGGCCGCCCGAATAGATCGTCTGCGACATCGAGATCGAGGCCGAGGCGGTGTCGTTCGTCGTATCCTGACGGAAGGTCGCCGAATTGCCGCGCTGGCTGGCAATGCCAAGGTTGCCGGTCACCGTCGGGTTGCGCTCGGCGCCAGCTGCCGAAACGCCCAGCTCGGCTGCTGCTGCGGCGTGTTGCGCCTGCTTGATGCCCGGATGGGTGCGCTGCGCAATATTGCGCGCCTGCTCAAGCGAGGCGGGCAGTTTCGGGGTGGGCGGCGGAGCGGAAAGCCCCTTGGGCAGATGGCCGGTGATCGCCAGATAGGACTCGCGGGCGATTTGCAGATTGCCCTCGGCCAAGGCGCGGTTGGCCCGCGCTGCGGCCAGTGCAGCATCGGCCTGCGACACATCGGTCAGGGTGATCTCGCCAACCTCGTAGCGGTCGGATGCGGCGCGCTGTTCCTGACCCAGAACGCGGACCGAGTTCTCTTGCAGCTCGACCTGTTCAATCGCGCTGCGCACATCAAGATAGGCCTGTACGGCGGACAAAAGAACGTCTTGCTCGACCCCGACCAGCGCCTGACGGGTGGCCAGAACGGTTTCCTTGGCACCATCGATGGCAAACTGGGTGCGGCCGAAATCGTAAAGCGTTATCTGCGCCTGCAGCGACAACGAGGTCTGGCGCAGGTCGATGCCGTTCACGCTTTGATAGCTTTGTTGCAGCACCCAGTTGACCACCGGGCGCAAGGCGGAAATGGCCGTAGCCACATCTTCGTCCGCCGCACGCAAAACCGCGCGGTTCTGATCAAGCAAGGATGAGTGGCGGTAGGCATCAACCATCGTATCGGCCAGCGATTCGGCCATGGCCGGCAAAGCTGAAGCCCCTGCGATCAGCGCCGCAAGCAAGGGGCGACGCAGGGATTTAAGAGTTCGCGCAATCATGTTCGAGCCTTTCAGGATACGGTCAGAGCGCAAAGCTCGAAACACGATGGAAACCGGGAAGCACCGGCGCATAGGCGTTCACGACGAAACGCCACGAAATCCGGCCATCCAGCTTTTGGCCCAGACGCAAAGTGCCCAGTTGCCCTTCGATAAAGAGCGCGATCACCCGACCGCCTTCACGCAGTTGCTGGGCCAAAGCATCGGGGAACTCTTCGATGCCGCCGCCGATCAACATGGCGTCATAGGGCGCCTGTCCGGGCCAGCCGGCGGTCAGCTCGGCCTCGGTGACTGCGACGTTATAGATGTCTTGCGCTGCCAGCCGCTCCTGAGCCTCGACGGCCATGTCGTGGTCTTGCTCGGTGGCGACTACGGCCTCGGCGATGCGGGCCATGACGGCGGTGGCATAGCCATAGGCACAGCCGACATGCAAAACCAGATCCGAACTTTGAATGTCCAGCGCCTCAAGCATGCGGCCAAGCGTGCGCGGTTCAAGTTCGACCCGGTTGCGGCCAAGGTCAATGTTTTCGCCGGCATAGGCGACGTTGCGGAGCGCATCGGGAACGAACTGTTCACGCGGCACGTTCAGCATCGCCTCGATGACAGGATAGCTGGTCACGTCATTTGGCCGGACCTGAGTATCAACCATCATGGTGCGGCGTTGCGCGAAATCGGTCATTTGCGGAGCCTGCTCTGGATTGCTTTTTCAATCTATTGCCATGAAAATCCCCTTTCGGCAACGGCGGCCGCACGGCGAAATTCGTTAGCATCTGTCAAGCATGCAGTCTTTTGCCGGTCATTTTTCAGTCTAACAGGAGCATTCCTTGACCGATTTCCTTTTCCCGCCTGCAGCCCCCAAGTCGGTGGCGGTTCAGGGCGATGCCCGCCGCTATCCGGTCAGCCGCATTTTTTGCGTGGGCCGCAACTATGCCGCCCATGCGGCAGAGATGGGCAATGAGGTCGATCGCGATGCGCCTTTTTACTTTATCAAAGGGCCGCAGGCCGTGCTGGAAAGCGGCTCTGAGCTGGCCTATCCGCCCGGAACCGCCGATGTCCACTATGAGATGGAACTGGTCGTAGCCATTGGCGCTGCGGCGTTTCAGATCGCCAAAGACCAGGCCGAGGGGGTGATTTTCGGCTATGGGGCGGGCCTGGATATGACGCGGCGGGATTTGCAGGCGCGCGCGAAGGAAAAGCGCCAGCCTTGGGATACTGCGAAAGATTTCGAATGTTCAGCGGTACTGGGGGCTCTGACGCGCCGCGCTGATTACGGCATTGTGACCGATCAACGCATCCAGTTGGCCCTGAACGCCGAAACCCGTCAAGATGCGCGTCTGTCGGATATGGTCTGGAGCGTGGCCGAGATTATCTCGGACCTTTCAAGGCTTTATCACCTGCAGCCGGGTGATCTGATCATGACGGGTACGCCTGCGGGCGTAGGGGCCGTTACGACAGGCGACAGGCTGGTGGGTCAGATCGATGGGCTGGCCCCGGTCGAGCTGACCATTGGCCCCTTCGAGGATGCAGCGCGCCTGCGTTAACGGGAATGTTGCTGTGCCTGCGCGCGAAATTGCGTCGCTGGCACGGTGCCGGGCGTTGTCACCCAAGGCACAAGCGGGCAGGCCACCTGATAAAGGGCAATGCCGGGGCCTAGCCCTCGGCTTTGTCCTTCCACTCCAGCACCAGCTGGGTCTGTGTCACGACCGCGGCCAGCTTGCCGTCGCCGCGCGTGATCGAGGTTTGCCAAACCATCATCGTGCGCCCCTTGTGCAGCGCAATCGCCGTGGCGCGGGCGGTGTCGCCGATGCGGATCGGGCGCAGAAAGTTCGTTTTGCTTTCGACGGTGGTGGTCGATGTCCCTTCGGGTAGGTTCATCATCGTCGCGGTGCCGCCAATATTATCGGCAAAACTCATGATCGCGCCGCCGTGCAAAACGCCGTTTCGGTTGCTTAACTCAACGGTGACAGGCAGTTCGGCAACGACCTCATCGGGGCTGACCGACAGGATCTTGATCCCCAGAAGAATCGAAAAAGGCGGCTGATCCATCGCCACATGCGTCATTCGGTCGTCCTTGGTCATATTGCCCCCAATGGCGCGATCTTTGCACAGATCTGGCCTCAGATGTGGCATGGAGGACCGTTTGGATCAACCGATGGATCATCCGATCGCGCCACTTGTCAGCGCGAAATCGGCAAGGCAGGATCGGGTTATGAAAGCTCATGTCACCTTCCCCTCTGGCGATATTGTTCCGGCCCTTGGGCAGGGGACATGGAAAATGGCGCAATCTGCGGATTGCCGCGCGCAAGAGATCCTGGCTTTGCGTCAGGGTATCGATCTGGGGATGACGCTGATCGATACGGCCGAGATGTATGCCGAAGGGGCCGCCGAAGTTCTGGTCGCCGAGGCGATCTCGGGTCAGCGTGACCGCGTCTTTTTGGTGTCCAAAGTCTATCCGTGGAATGCCTCAAGCCAATTGCTGGCGCAAAGTTGCGAGGCGAGCCTGCGCCGATTGAACACCGACCGCATCGATCTTTACCTTTTGCACTGGCGCGGCGAGGTTCCCTTGGAGGAGACCATCGCCGGAATGGAAAAGCTGGTCGCGCGAGGGCTGATCCGCAATTGGGGCGTCAGCAACTTTGATCCTGACGATATGGATGATCTGATCGCAGCCGGTGGTCAAAGCTGCGCAACCAACCAGATCTTGTATAACCTTACTCGTCGCGGACCAGAATTTGATTTGCTTCCCCTGATGGAGGGGCGCGGCATTCCTGCAATGGCCTATAGCCCGG
>NZ_DALZMB010000100.1:0-13848 GCF_032007265.1 Paracoccus sp. (in: a-proteobacteria)
CCGTCCGGGGAAAGGGGAGCCTTGGCCATCAGCCGAATTGTGCAACAGAGCCCTCGGAACTGCTGGCAGACATGGCGCAACTCTTGATCAGTCATGCGATCAGATCGACTACAGGCGCCATACATTTGACTCGCGGGTTGAACGCGGCGGCCCGCGCAAAGGGAGCCCCTTGGTACCGATGAACCCGATGCTGTTGGACGCCGTAACAGAAGCAAAATCGGCGGTGCTGTCAGATTACGTCATCGATTGGCACGGCAAGCCGGTTCAAAGTATCCGGAAGGGCTTCGCACGTGCCGAGGCGAATGCAGGGCTGCGGGATGTCGGAATGCATACGCTACGCCACACAGCAGCTGTCCATATGGTCAAAGGAGGAACGGGTATTGGAGAAGTCACCCAATTTCTTGGGCACTCGAACCCGTCAATCACCTTTCGGGTAGACGCCTGCTACAGCCCGACACACCTTCGGAAAGCCGCGTCGATTCTCGATTTCTCGACGGGTCCACAAAATACGCGTTAGGTTCAATGAACCGTGGCGCGTTTCTTTGAGGTGACGTAGAATCAACCCTAACGAATTGCTGTTAAACAGAAAACCTGGTGGGCGGTGAGGGACTCGAACCCCCGACATCTTCGGTGTAAACGAAGCGCTCTACCAACTGAGCTAACCGCCCGCCATGTGCTGCTCTTAAACTGACGCTGGGGGCTTTGGCAAGGCCATCTCTTGGCTAAACCGCGTCATTTATCGCCCTTTTATCATCAGCCTCCATTATCTGGGCGCGGCAAAGCCTTTGCCGCGGCCCAGGACGGGATCGCAGTTGACTGCCATCGGCGCGGGGGCAAAGCCGCCAAAGCCGCGGATGAGGTCGGGCCTCGCCCCGCCGGGATAGGCGCCGATGACGAAAAAATCCTCGGTCGCGTCCAGGACGCAATGGGCAAGGCCTGCGGGAAGCACGATGGCGTCCCCCGCGCTGATGATTGCGATCTCCCCCATCGGGCCGCCCAACTGCAGCCGCGCCTGCCCAACTGGCACACCCAAAACTTCGTGGGTATTGGGGTGGTAGTGATGCCAGTCATAGACCTCGCCTCGCCAAGCGCCGCTCCAACCGTTGATGGCGAAGGTACGGGCAAACCATTGCGCGGCATCCTCGCCGCGCAACAGGGTGACTTGAGGGTGAAAAACCGCCGCCATGATCAGCGCCGCAATCTTGCGATCAGCGATGACGTGTCCCAGCGGCCACCGCCCATGGCCTGAACCTCTTTATAGAACTGATCGACCAATGCCGTCACCGGAAGGCTTGCCCCGTTTTCATCGGCCGCCGAAAGACAAATGCCCAGATCCTTGCGCATCCAGTCGACCGCGAAACCAAAGTCGAATTTATTCTCGGCCATGGTCGCGAAACGGTTTTGCATTTGCCAGCTGCCCGCCGCCCCCTGCGAGATCACCTCAACGACCTCGGGAATCGACAGTCCCGCCTTTTCAGCAAATCCAAGCGATTCCGACAGCCCCTGAACCAAACCGGCAATGGCGATCTGATTGCACATCTTGGTCAGCTGGCCAGCACCGGAGGGCCCCATCAAACGGCAAATTCGGGCAAAGCTTGCGATGATCGGCTCGGCTTTGGCATAGGCCTCGGGGGTGCCACCGCACATCACCGAAAGCACTCCGTTTTCGGCCCCAGCCTGTCCGCCCGACACAGGCGCATCGACAAAGCCCAGCCCCTGATTGGCCGCGATTTCGGCCAGCTCGCGCGTAACCTGCGCCGAGACAGTGGTGTGATCGACATAAATGGCACCCGCAGCCATCCCGGAGAAAGCCCCATGATCGCCCAGACAGACCTGACGCAGATCATCGTCATTGCCGACGCAGCTAAGAACGAATTCGGCGCCTTCGGCTGCGCTACGCGCATCTGCAGCTGCCCGACCGCCATGTTTTTCGACCCAAGCCTGGGCTTTGGCAGGACTACGGTTCCAGACCGTCACCTCATGGCCATGGGCCGCCAGATGGCCCGCCATCGGGAAACCCATCACTCCAAGACCCAAAAAAGTCACTCGCGCCATGTTGTCCTCATTTTCTTTACGCTATCATTGTCGCTGGCGCGTTGATCTGTCGCACGCCCTGCCCTATCAACCAGCAAGATTTCCACCCATGGGCGCCCGGGTCAACCTCCTGCCGCGCGCGCCCCAAGAAGCAGGACGCCGCCGGACAGATGCTGACCCTCTTTCGCTGGCTGGTGCGCCTTACGGTCGGATTGATCATCGTTTCGGTGACCTTGTTGTTGCTGGCGTGGTATTTCGCCATCCGCTCGCTGCCCGATTACAACGGCACCTTCAGCGTGACGGGCATCTCTGCCCCGGTCGAGATCGTGCGCACCACCGAAGACGTGCCCCATATTTTCGGCAAAAGCGACCATGACGTGTTTTTCGCACTGGGCCTGGCTCATGCACAGGATCGCTTGTTTCAGATGACGGTGCTGCGGCGCGCGGCGCAAGGACGGCTGTCGGAGATATACGGCGCAGGTGCATTTCCTGCCGATGATCTGGCACGCAGACTGCGCCTTTATCGCAGCGCGGTTGATTCGCTCGAGGCTCAGGACCCGGCAACGCGCGACGCGCTTGAGGCCTATTCGGCAGGCGTCAATGCCTGGATCCAACAGATCAACCTGGGCGCACGCGGGCGCGGCGCACCCGAGTTTTTCCTTTATCCCGACGATATTTCCTATTGGGAGCCCGCAGATTCGCTGGCGATCTTGAAACTGCTGGCGGCCAGTTCGACGGTGCAACTTCGTCGCGAAATTCAGCGTGCCCGACTGTCGCTGACAGAGCCCGAGCGCGGACAAGAGATCGTGGCGATCGGGCCAGAACCTGCGATGCCGAGCTATGCCTCGCTTTTTCCCGGCGCCAAACTGTCCCCGCCTGAACGCGCAATGCCGACCCAGGATTGGGTCGTTGGCCTTGCGGGCTATCTGGCGCCCGAGGCTGGCGCCAGCGCCAATGGCTGGGCCGCTTCAGCGGATCGAACCGCCGCCAATGGCGCAATTTTAGCCAATGACCCGCAATTTGCGCTGACTGCGCCTGGGCTTTGGTATCTTGCCCGGATCGAGCTTTCGACCGGCGGCGTTATTGGCGGCACGATCCCCGGAATCCCTGCCATCCTGTCGGGGCGCAATCCGCAAATGGCGTGGGGCATGACCCCGGCACAGATCGATGATCAGGACCTGTTCATCGAAGAGGTTCAGCCCGGAGAGCCCAACCGCTATCGCGGTGATGATGGCTGGACCGAATTTGATACCCGCCGCGAAGTGATCCGCATCAAGGATCATGCCTCGGAAACCATCACCCTGCGGGAAACCGCCAACGGCCCGGTCCTGCCTGCCGGGCACCTTGGACTGGCTTCGATTCTGCCGCCGGGCCATGTCGCGGCTTTGGCGTGGACGGGTGGCCAAGGCAATGACCGCACCATGTCAGCGCTGATTGCACTGATGAGCGCGGGCAGCCGCGAAGATGCCGCGCAACTTTTGCGCGATGTCACGGCCCCCGCCATGATCTATACGCTGGCGGATCGTCAGGGCGTCGGGGAAACGCTGGCGGGTGCCATACCCAATCGCCCCGCCACCCATGCAACGCTGGGGCGGATGCCGGTCCCGGGTTGGATCGCAACAAACCGTTGGCAGGGCACAAGCCCCGCAGGCAGCGCCTTGACCAATCTTGCCCCTGAAAAGGGCGTGGTGGCGCAAACCGGCAGCGGCCCCTATCAGATTGACGGGCGGGTGCTGGGCTATGATGGCGCCGATGACCGTCGCATCTCGCGTTTGAATTTGCTGATCGAAAGCCGCGAGGTTCACTCTCGCGACAGCTTTATCGCCGCACAAAATGACATTGTCAGCCCCGTCGCACGCGATCTGTTGCCTCTGGTTGCAGCCGAGCTGTGGTACACCGACGAAGCCGCAGCCCCCGGCACGCCTGAACGGCAACGCCAGGACGCCCTGAAGCTCTTGGCGGGCTGGGACGGCGCGATGAGCGAGCACCTGCCCGAACCGCTGATTTACGCGGCCTGGATGCGCGCGCTGCAAGACCGTCTGGTGCGCGACGACATCGGCCCCTTGGCCGATGATCTGACGCGGATTTACCCGTCGTTCATCGAACGCGTTTTCCGCAACACCGACGGGGCTGCGCAATGGTGCGATATTCGTCAATCCACTGCGGTCGAGACCTGCACCATGATCGCTCAACGCGCTTTGGATCAGGCGCTTTTTGATCTGAGCGCGCGTTTTGGTCCGGATGTCGCCAGCTTTCGTTGGGGGGATGTTCACCGCGCCCGCCACACCCATCCGGCGCTTGGCGATATGCGCGGGCTCTCTTACGTGGTTAATCTGGTGCAGGCGACTTCGGGAGATGGCTCGACTGTGGCACGTGCTGGTATGCGCGGCGCAGGTGTTAACCCTTGGGAAAACTCGTTCGGGGCAAGTTACCGCGCGGTTTATGATCTGGCCGATCCCGATAGCTCGGTCTTTGTGATTTCCACCGGGCAGTCCGGCCACCCGCTTTCGCGCCATTATGACGACATGGCCGAATTGTGGCGGCGGGGCGAATATGTCGGCATGTCGCTTGACCCCGATTTGGCGCGGGCAGCGGCCACGGGCATCACCAACCTTGTGCCCGCCCCAGCCCCCTAACCGATCGGCCAGCAGACAGCGCAGAAGATCGGGCGGCCCCTTTGGCCGCCCTTGCCAGCCTGTAAGTTTCGGGATTACCTCGGGATCAGTCAAACAGTGAGGGCAAGATGGCACGCAAAATCATTATCGACACCGACCCGGGCCAGGACGACGCAGTCGCCATTTTGCTGGCTTTGGCCAGTCCCGAATTGGACGTTCTGGGCCTTAGCGTCGTTGCCGGTAACGTTCCCCTTGCCCTGACCGAGGTCAATGCCCGCAAACTATGCGAGCTGGCAGGACGTCGGGATCTGCCGGTCTATCGCGGCTGCGCAACGCCCCTCAAGCGCGAGCTCGTCACCGCCGAAGAGGTTCATGGCAAAAGCGGTCTGGACGGTGTGGAACTGCCCGACCCAACCATGGATCTACAGCCCGAACATGCCGTGGATTTCCTGATCGAGACCTTGCGCCGTGAGCCGCCCCAGACCGTGACGCTGGTGCCGATCGGGCCATTGACCAATATCGCCACCGCCTTTCAGCGCGCGCCTGACATCATCTCGCGCGTTCAGGAAATCGTCTTGATGGGCGGCGCCTATTTCGAGGTGGGTAACGTCACCCCTGCCGCCGAATTCAACATCTATGTCGATCCTGAGGCTGCCGAGATTGTCTTTGCCTCGGGGGCGCCTTTGACGGTGGTTCCGCTTGATGTCACCCATCAGGCTTTGACCAGCCGGCCTTGGGTTGAAACCATGCGCAAGCTGGGCCGGGTCGGTCAGGCTGTGGCCAGCTGGACCGATTTCTTCGAGCGCTATGACAAGGAAAAATATGGCAGCCAGGGTGCACCGCTACATGATCCCTGCACCATCGCCTATCTTCTGGCGCCCGATTTGTTCACCGGCCGCCAGATCAATGTCATGATCGAAACCGAAGGGCGCTACACGACCGGCATGACAGTCGCCGATTGGTGGGGCGTCACCGACCGCCCGGCGAATGCCTATTTTCTGCGGCAAGTGGACCGTGATGCATTCTATGACCTGCTGACCAAACGGCTAACCGCATTGGATGCGCGCGTCGGTTGATGCCAGAATGGTCCCATACACCCAGGCGCGCTTTAGGGCGTGCCGGGTGTATGGCCCGTGATGTGGCACAAAGCAGAACAGCGATAAAACTTGCGCTCGCGGCTTTTTCAAAAACAAAAAAAAGCGGGCGGCCCTTTATCAGGGCAGTGGCGCCGGTTGGGGGGCTGTGGTCTCGCCGGATGTCGTTTGATGGGGCGCCTCCCCATCCTGCCCCGCCCCGGATGGCGCAGTTTCAGCGGGCGCGTTTTCGGGCGATCCGTTGTCAACGGGCGCCGGCGGCACGGGTTCTTGCTGAGTGGGCGCTGGCAGCACGGGTTCGGGGGATTGTGATGCTTTTGGCAAGGTGCTTTCGCCCGTACCCTCGGCCTGATCCACCAAGTCAATCAGATCTTGGGTGACATCAATCGAATCTGCCGAGACAAACAACATGCGCTGATCCAGCACGACTACGGCGCCGCGCTCTTGCATCAGTTTGGCCAAAATAGGCAGGACGGCCTGAAGAAACGCATCGCGGGCGGCTTCGGCATCCAGCTGCAATTCGCGGGCTTTGGCATCACGCTCGCGGCGAACCTCGACAACCCGCTTATCGAATTCATCGGCTCTGGCGCGGAATTCTTCGACAGGCAAGGTTTTACGCAGCTCGGTCAACTGCTGTTCTTCTTGTGAAAATCCCGTGGCCAATTTGTCGTTTTCAGTGGCCAAAGCGTGGCTGCGCGCCTCGATCTCGGCCTGAACGCGACGCCCCCACGCCGAGCGCAAAAACAGCGCATCCTGGTCAATCGTCATGATCGGGATCGGCGTAAGCGCGCCCGTTGCGGCGCTATCGGCGGTCACGTGAACGGGGGCTTGCACCACGATATTGGGGGGCGACGCAGGTTCTGCGCCACTCTCTGTGCTTTCGGGGACCGACAGCGGCACAACCGGTACCTCTTGCGCCGCGACCATCGGGGCGGCGCAAGAAATCATCAATGCGATGGTTGCAAACCTAGGCATCAGAACTTGGTCGAGATGGTCAGATCGAAGTTCTGCTCTTTGTCATAGTCTTCTTTCTTGACCGCTTTCGAGAAGTTAAAGCGCAGCGGACCGATCGGCGTCGTCCAGAACAGCGAGGCACCGACAGCGGCCCTGACTTTCATGCTGTCATCGATACGGTCCGTCGGATCGTTCGAGGTGACATAGGCCGCACCATTGCGGTTATCCAAACCCCAGACCGAGCCTGCATCGGCAAAAAGACCACCCGTGATACCATATTCTTCGGGCAGACCGATCGGGAAGCGGGCTTCGGTACGTACGGCCCAGAAATAGTTCCCGCCCAAAGCGTCGTCATTGGGTGCTGCCGTATCACGCGGACCGATACCATTGGGTTCAAAGCCGCGGATCTTGCTGTTGCCCGAGTAGCGATCGAAACGGCGGCTATTCATATCATTCAACATATGGATCGCGCCGATTTCCGCTTCGGCCATCAAGGTCACCTCTTCACGCCAAGCGTTACTTTCGACGCCGGCATAAAGTTGGCTGGTCACCGATTTCACATCGCCACCAAGGCCCGCGAAATCCTGGCTAAAGGTCATGCGATAGCGCGTCAGCGGGTCAAGCCCGGTAATGCGGCTGTCGTAGCTATAGGTATAGCCCACGCCAGACGACACATAGCCCCCTTGGTCGGTGTAAAGGATCGGCGACGAGCCCGTCAGATCGCCGGTTTCGGCGTCGACATGGATCGGATCAACATCCGACAGCGTATCCTTGCTGACCTTATAGCGCAGCTCAAGACGGCCGTTTTCCGACACTGGGAATTCGAACCCAGTCAGGCCGCCGATGCTGCGGGTGTTATATTCCGAATTGTAGCGGTTGGTGGTGTTGTACCAGACTTGGAACTTGGCCTTGAGATCGCGCCCCAGGAAGAAGGGCTCGACAAAGGTCAGCCCCGAAGAGCGCGTGCCCGAGCCGGTGGCAAAGGACAGGTTCACCTGCTGGCCACGACCAAGGAAGTTCTGCTCGGAAAGCGAGAAGTTGAAACCCACCCCCGAGTTGACGCCATAGCTGACGCCAAAGTTCAGGCTACCGGTCGGCTGTTCTTCGACGTTCACGTCAACGATGACCTGATCCGGCCCCGTGCCCTGACGGCTTTCAACCTGAGCATCCGCGAAATACCCAAGTGCACGCACGCGCTCCGCCGCATTGCGGATCTCGCGCGGGTTAAAGGGGTCGCCTTCGACGGTGCCGAACTGACGGCGGATCACCTGGTCCTGCGTCGTCGTATTGCCCTCGATGTCGATGCGCTCGACAAAGATGCGCTGCCCGCGCGTCAGCGCAAAGGTCAGATCCAGCGTCTGATTGCGCGGGTTACGGGTGATGCGCGGCTCGATGGTGACGAAATCAAGCCCTTTGCGCAGGGCCAGCGCCTCCATCCGGCGGATGGAGTTGTCAACGACCGAGGGGTTGTAAACCTCGCCTGTTTTCACCCGGTTTTGGGCAGCAAACTCGGCGGCATCAATGCCTTCGACTTCGCTGATCGTATTGACATTGGCAAAGGTGTAGCGCGGACCTTCTTGGATATTGAAGGTGATATAGAATGCGTCACGCTCGCGGGCGACCTCGGGCGAGATTGCCTGAACCTTGAAATCGGCATAGCCGCGTGCGCGGTAAAAATCCGTCAGCAGGTTTTCATCGACGGCCGTCCGCTCGGGGGCAAAGGTATCGCGCTTGATGAAGTTGCGCAAAATGCCCGCCTGTTTGGTCTGCAGCACCTGACGCAGCTTTCGATCCGAGAATGCGCGGTTGCCGACAAAGCCGATACGCTCGATCTCGGTGACATCGCCTTCTTTGATCTCAAAGGCCAGATCGACGCGGTTGCCGGGACGGCGGATGATTTTGGGATCGACCCGCGCGGCCAACCGCCCCTGCGAGGCGTACATTTGCGAGATCAGATCGGCATCCGCCTCGGCCTGGGCGGGCGAATAGACGCGGCGCGATTGGCTTTTGACGACCTGGGCCAGCTGCTCATCTTTGATGCGCTTGTTGCCCTCAAAGTTGATGACATTGATCGTGGGATATTCGCGCACCTTGATGACCAGCGTGCCACCCTGCGGCACCAGCTCGACCGTCTCGAACAGGCCCGAGCCCTGAAGGCGCTGCAGCGCTTCGTTCAGCTCTCCGCCCGAGACATTCTGTCCGCGCGCAATATTTGCGTAAGACAGGATCGTCGCGCCTTCGATTCGCTCGGTCCCTTCGATCTTGACGTTGCTGAACACATAGGCCGCTGCAGGCGACGCGAGAAAGCTCGCAGGGGTCGCGATTGCAAGCGCCGAGATCAGCGCCATCGCGCTCTTGCCAAGTCTCTTATCGGTCATGGCCGCCCTCATTCCAGAATGTGCCGAATTTTTCGGTCGGATTTGTGCTGATGGATACAGTCAATTTAACCATACTGTCAAAACAGAAGGCAGTGTCACGGGCATAAAAGATCGTTGGAGAGGCCAAAAACCATCAGTGACAGCACCATGGCCAGACCCACCATATTCAGAATGCCCATCATCCGTTCAGATGCCGGACGGCCTGCAATCGCCTCATAGGTGAAAAACATCAGATGCCCACCGTCCAGAACGGGTACAGGCAGCAGATTCAAAAAGCCGATCGCCGCTGACAGGACCGCAATCCACCAGATGAAATTTGCGCCCCCCGCTGCGGCCGCCTGTCCCGTCGTCTCGGCAATCGAGATCGCGCCGCCGATGTTGCAGGTGCCAATTTGCCCAGTCACCGTGGCCCAAAGACCGCTGACCGACGAGGCGATGATATCCCAGGTGCGTCCAACGCCTTGCCCCAGCGCCTCGACCGGGCCCGCGGTGCGGGTTGCCGGCTCGAAAAAGCTGCCGCCCGTGACGCCGATCAACCAACGCTTCTCATAGCCGTCCGCCGTCGGCAGATCCTGCTCGCGCGCGGCCAGTGCATATTGCGCAACGCCCTCGCCCTCGCGCCAGACATCCAGCAAAACCGGGCGCCCCTCGGCCGCGCCAACCTTGTCGCGCAACTGGGTAAAGCGCGTGACCGGAGCCCCATCGAGCGCCAGGATCACATCCCCCGCCTGAAGCCCTGCCGATGCCGCAGGGCTGCGCGGCGCGATACCGCCAATGACGGCAGGCATCGGATCGGGACCAGTTACGGTTTGCGTAACGCCATCGCGGTTCACGGTCCATTGCTGGCTTGCTGCCGCGGGCGTGGCCTCGATCACCTTGCCCAGCTCGGCCCAATCAGCCACGGGCATGCCGTTCAGCGCCAACAGCTGATCGCCGCTTT
This sequence comes from Paracoccus sp. (in: a-proteobacteria), assembly GCF_032007265.1. Lineage (GTDB taxonomy): Bacteria > Pseudomonadota > Alphaproteobacteria > Rhodobacterales > Rhodobacteraceae > Paracoccus. Next base: position 10,016 of record NZ_DALZMB010000100.1, read on the forward strand.
TCAACTGATTTACCATAGTGTCGGGCAAGGCATGCATCCGCCCAATCTCGACACGTTCGATCGGAACGCCCTGCCACATCGCCATCCCGGCAAAGACCAGAATCGACAAGATGAAGTTGAAAACCGGTCCGGCGCCGACCGTTGCAAACCGCGCCCACAACGGGGCGCCAGACAGGCTGTGGCGTCGTTGATCGGCATCCACATCGGTCCCAGCGCCCGCGCTTGCGGCATTGGTGTCGCCAAGAAAGCGGACATACCCCCCCAGCGGCAGGGCCGCGATCTGCCACAGCGTGCCGTGACGATCACGCCGCGAAATCAGCTTTGGCCCAAAGCCCACGGAAAAAACCTCGGCTTTGATACCGGACAGCCGCCCGATGATGTAATGGCCATATTCATGCACCGTCACGATGATCGACAGGGCCAGCACAAAGGCCAGAATGGTCCAGACCAGCCCGCCAAGTTCCGCTAAAAGTGCCATCAGGCCTTGTCCTTCCATGCGCGCGCCGCGACGCGCGCCATTCCGTCCCACGCCAGTACGGTCTCAAGATCACCCGGACTTTGCGTGAAACCATCCTGGCCAGCCGCCTGCTCCAGCGCATATTCGACCGCCGATGCCATGTCGGTAAAGCGAATCTGCCCGGCAAGAAAATCGTCCAAGGCCTGCTCTTTGGCCGCATTCAGAACCGCGCCTGACGCGCCGCCCGCCGTGATCACCTCACGCGCAAGGCGCAAAGCCGGCCAGCGGGTTTCATCGGGGGCACTGAAGCTAAGTGAACCCAGCGCCGCCAGATCAAGCCGCGCAATTGGCAGGGCCGCGCGCTCGGGCCAGTTCAGCGCATAGCCGATGGCATGGCGCATGTCCGGCATCCCCAGATGCGCGGCAGAGCTGCCGTCGCGAAAGCTGACCATCGCATGAACAACTGACTGAGGATGGATCAGAACACGGATCTGATCGGGTGAAATCTCAAAAAACTCACGCGTTTCAATGACCTCAAGCGCTTTATTAAACATGCTTGCGCTGTCGATCGTGATACGCTGTCCCATCGACCAATTGGGATGGCACGAGGCCTGGGCTACCGTTGCACTTGCCAGTTTCTCGAGCGGCCAATCCCGGAAAGCCCCACCCGAAGCGGTGATGGTAATATCCTCGACTGAATCTAACTTTTCACCAGCAAGCAGCTGAAAAATAGCGGAATGTTCAGAATCAACAGGAAGGATATGGGCCTGATTACGCGCGGCACATGCCTTGACCAACCGCCCCGCCGCAACCAAGGTTTCCTTGTTCGCCAAGGCTAAGGTGCCGCCACGCTCCAGCACGCGCAGGCCCGGGGCCAGACCGGCTGCGCCAACGATTGCCGAGAGCGTCCAATCCGCTGGAATAGACGCCGCATCGGCAATAGCCGCCGCACCCGCAGCAGCCTTGATGCCGCTGCCTGCAAGGGCTGTGCGCAGATCGGCCAGAAGTTCAGGATGGGCCGTAACGGCAAGCTCGGCTTTCAAGGCCAAAGCCATTTCCGCCAAACGCTTGATGTTGCGCCCGCCCGTCAATGCGACCACGCGCCAAGCGGTTGGCCCACCCGCACGCATCAACAGATCAAATGCGCTTTCACCGATCGACCCGGTCGCGCCCAAAATGGTCACGCTGCGCATTGCTCAGCCCCCGATTTGCGGTAAAATTCCCAAAACCATCGCCAAAAGCGCTGCCAGAAACGCTCCGGCCATCGCATCAAAGCGATCCATCAGACCGCCATGGCCGGGGATCAGATCAGAGCTGTCCTTGACACCTACGCGGCGCTTAAGCCAGCTTTCGGCGATGTCGCCCGCCTGGCCGCAAAAGGCCAGAATGGGGGCAAGCAGGACGACCTCCCAGCCGGCCTGACCCATGATGACCAGCACGACGGCAAGAATGATCGCCCCGATCCAGCCAGCGATGGTTCCGCTCCAGGTTTTCTTGGGGCTGATGGCAGGCCAAAACTTTGGTCCGCCCAATTTGCGCCCGACAAAATAGCCCAAAACATCAGAGGCGACGACGGTGCCGACAATCCACAACGTCGTTTCAAGCCCCATCACCTCGCGGACGACCACCAGCGCATAGCCCGACAGCAAGATCGCGAGGGTAAAGATCAGATAACTGGACCGCTCGTGGCTATGTGTGCCGCTCCAGCCCATCAGGATCGGGACTGCGGCCAACAGAACGGGCCAATCACCCGGCAGGACCAGCATGGCCAGCAGCGTCAAACCGCCAAGAACCCCCAAAAGCACCGGGTGTCGCGGGCTGTGGAATTCAGCATGGCGCCAAGCGGTCAGCCGCGCCAATTCCCACAACATACCGCCGATAAGCAGCGATACCCCAAGGCGCAGCCACAGGCCTGACGAAAAAATCAATAGCGCGCCAAGCAGAACAAGCACCGCCGCAGAGGCAATCCTTGGCCCCAGATCGGACCAGTTCGGACCCGACCCGCGTTTCGGCAAAGGCGAGATATTCGGACCGACAGGCTTGTGCCGTTTGGGAGGCTCGTCAGTCATACGCCACCGAACCTACGCTCGCGCAAGCCGAATTTATCAAGTATTTCAGCAAGATGCGCGGCAGTGAAGTCTGGCCACAGCGTTGGTGTGAATTCATATTCCGAATAGGCTGCCTGATAGGGCAGAAAATTCGAGGTCCGCGTCTCGCCACTGGTGCGGATAACCAAATCCGGATCGGGATGGCCTGCCGTATCCAGAAAATCGCCCAGGACCGGGTCCTTGCCACCTGGTTTGTCGCCGCGGGCAATTGCCCCGGCCATGGCAGCGGCGGCGCGATTAAGTTCGTCGCGACCGCCGTAATTGATGGCAACCGTCAGGTTCAGGCGTGAATTTCCGGCGGTACGCGCCTCAATCCCAGACATCAGGCGCTGCAGCTTGGGATCAAGCCTTTCGCGCGCTCCGATAAAGCGCAGCCGCACGCCTTCGGCGGCCATGCCGTCGGCCTCGCGCTCGATGTAACGGGCGAAAATGCCCATCAAACCAAGCACTTCGGCCGTCGTTCTTTTCCAATTCTCGGTCGAGAAAGCATAGACCGTCAGCCAGTTGACCCCAAGATCGGGACAGGCGCGGACGATTTGCTTGACGCGTTCGGCCCCGCGCCGGTGGCCGACCAATCGCGGCCAACCCCGGTTCACGGCCCAACGTCCGTTCCCATCCATGATGATGGCGACATGCCGTGGACGGGGCTCGCCACCCTGGTTTGGGGTTAGGCTGGCTGCGATCTCGGCCACTGGATCAAACCTGCATGATTTCGGCTTGTTTGGCTTCCAGCGCTTTATCGATCAAAGCGATATTCTTGTTGGTCAGCTCTTGGACCTCGGCCTCCCAGAACTTCTGGTCATCCTCGGACATGCCTGCAGCCTTGGCCTTCTTGATCTGATCCATCCCATCGCGACGCACGTTGCGAATGGCAACGCGGGCGCTTTCGGAATACTGGGCCGCAACTTTGGTCAATTCGCGGCGGCGTTCTTCGTTCAGCTCGGGGATCGGCAGCATGATGATGGTGCCGTTCAGCTGCGGGTTGATGCCAAGGCCCGATTCGCGGATCGCTTTCTCGGCCTTGGACACAAGCCCTTTGTCCCATACGTTGATCGTGACCATCCGCGGCTCGGGCACGTTGACCGTGCCAATCTGGTTGATCGGGGTCATCGAGCCATAGGCATCGACCATGATCGGCTCGACCATCGAGGCCGAGGCGCGCCCGGTCCGCAGCGAGGCGAATTCCTGACGCAGCGAATCCATCGCACCTTTCCTCCGGCGTTCAAGGTCGTCGGTGTCAATCTGAATGTCATCGGACATGCGTGGTC
>NZ_DALZMB010000101.1:0-13807 GCF_032007265.1 Paracoccus sp. (in: a-proteobacteria)
GTGTTTTTGCTTGTAGGGCGTAAGCCCGCTTATGGTCCTCGTTTTGGATGTTCTGGTGCTGTCCATCCGATACACTGGCGATGACTGGAACTTCCCGGTTCTGAACCATCGCGTCTTTTGTTGTTTCCGCGCGGGGTTGAGGCCGCCCCAGCGCTAAACTGATTGGTTCGGGCCGGACGCATGATGGTGATCTGGCCCACCTAAACCCTTGTCTTCCTCCGGTCCGCGCTGCGTCACATGAGGTAACGATGTCTCTTTTTGCTACGTTCTTATTCAATCGCTACGGCAGCAGATTTTCCTCTGCCAGTGAAATTGCCCGATTTCAGGCTCGCGCATTTCGACATTTGCGCAGCAAGATCATGCCGCAATCGCCATTTTACGCGGCCCTCTCGTCACATCGGCTAAGTGATTGGCCGATCATGACCAAAGCGTTGATGATGGAGCACTTCAGCCAGCTCAACACGCGAAACCTGCCACGAGACAAGGCCATGGCGCTTGCCTTGCAGGCCGAGGCTGATGCCGCGCCTGCCGCCCATCTGGGTGAACTTGCCATCACCTTGTCCCCGGGCACATCGGGGCTGCGCAACCTTTGGCTTAGCGACCGCGCCGAACGTGGACGGCACGCGGCGGCGGTTCTGGGGCGCTTTCTTCCATCGGCACGGCCTTGGACTGGGCGGCTGCGTGTGGCAATTTTTCACGGTCCAATGGGCGCGCCACGGCTGAACTTTTCCTCGCCCTTCCTTTCCAGCAAAATCTATGACCCTGCGACAGATCGCAGCCAGATGATTGCGTCCCTCAATGCCCAGCGCCCGGATCTGATCATCGCAGCTGCACATATTCTGGTGCAATTGGCGCAATGGCAGCTTGCCGCAGGTCTAAGGGTCGCGCCACGCGCCCTGGTCTCGACCGCCGAGGTTCTGACGGCTTTGGATGAGCGAGACATCCATGAGGCGTTCGGGATATGGCCCGAGCAAATCTACGACTCGGCCGAGGGGCTGCTGGGCCAGACCTGCTCGCATGGTAGCCTGCACCTGAATGAGCGGCTTTTTCACATCGAACGCGACATCATCGACCCGAAATCCGGCGCGTTTCGACCGATCATCACCGCCTTTCATCACCAAACCCTGCCACTTGTGCGCTATCGCATGGAGGATGTGCTGATCCCCGATCCCTCACCCTGCCTTTGCGGTTGCGCCAGTCTGAACATCCGCCGAATCGAGGGCCGGTTCGAGGATGTCATCTGGTGGAAAGGTCTGGACGGCCAAAAAAGGCTGATCACGCGCCAGATGCTGGCACAGACCATCGCGGATATGCCGGTGCCGGTGCTGGATTATCGTATTGTTCAATACGGGACAGAGCAGATTGAAATCTCGCTCGACAGCCCCGCCTTTGCCCGCGCCGCGCGGTTGATGCGCCTGAACCTTGTCGAGCTGGCCAATCGCCTGGGCTGCAACCCACCCAATATGATCTTTCGCGAAAGGTTGCCTGCTGTGAGCACAGGCCCAAGGCGGCGCATTCGCGCGGTGATGATGCCCCAACCCGATCAAGAGGCCACGTCAAAGGCCGCGTCCGAAAGACCATCTGTTTTGCGCATCGCCTGATTGATGCGCACCGGCACCAACGGATCAGCGAAGACCGTTGGTGCCGGTCAAAACGGCAAGGGTCATCAGATCAATCTGGCACCATCTGCCCAACCGTCGCCGAAGCCGCGTCGTCACGTGCGGGCTCGGCCGGTGGGGATGAGGTTTCCTCGCCGGTGATCACCGCCACGACATCGGCCGCAAGATGGTCAAGCAGGGCCAATTCCTCGTCATCAAAGTCGCGCGGTACCGTGTCCAACAGGCACAGCGCGCCCAATACATGACCTTCGGCCGTGCGCAGCGGCGCCCCTGCGTAAAACCGCGTTTTCCACAGCTGAATGGCGGGATGATCTGCAAAACGAGGATCACGTTCGGTGTCATCAACCACCAGCATCTCGCCCCCCGAGACAACGTGATCGCAGATCGCCTCGGCGCGCGGCATGACGATCATATCCGTGCCGTCACTGGTGCGTTTTCCCGGCAGATCCATGCTTTGACCGATGATATATTCCTGATCGGCATTGATCGCCGAGATGACCGCGAATTTCACGTCGAACACATCCGCCGCACGGGCGGCCAGCGCGTCCAGTTCTTCGCGGGCATGGCCGTCCAGCACTTCACTTGCCATCAGCGCCTCGACGCGCGCCGCGTCATCTTCGGGCGTGGGGGCAATCTGGGCCTGTACCGCCTCTTCGGGGGCGATCATGCGATGGATACGGCCCACCGCCTCGTCGACCGAAGTGACGACCTCATCTGCACCCAATTCGCGAATGCGCTTTTGATTAACCAGCGCCTCGGGGGCATTCCACAATGCCGCAACAATGCGGATGCCCGGCCAGCGGCGGCGCAGGCGGCGGCAAAAGTTGCGCAAGGCATTCTCGGGATCGCGGCTGAAATAGCTGATGCAAACCACCTCGATCCCGCCCAGATCCAGCTTATCCAGATAGCGCGCGGTCAATAGCCCGGCCGGGCGATGGACCGAGCCCATGCCCTCGATGGCCAGTGCATGTTCAAGCAGCTCACAGGCGGTGCTGTCGATTTCCCACTTTCCGCCGATGCAAGCGATCTTGGCCGGCTCGCCGGGGGGAACGCTGCCCGGAAATTCCTCGTTCAATTCCTCTAGCAAACGGTCCATCCCATTTGCCACACGCAGCCGGTGTTCTGCCCGTGCATTGCTGAGATAGTCATTGCTGGCCTGACGCAAGACCTCGATACCGACATCATTATAGAAATCCGGGACCGAGCTGGCCTTGATCGCCGTGGTCGCAATCTCGATGGCTTCGTCGGGATCATCGGCGATCAGGCGTTGATAGATCCGCGTCGGCTCGTCCAGAACCGGACTTGATCCCAGCAAAACCTCTAGGAAATGCAGCTGCGGCAAATTGCGCCCCAGAACCAAAAGGCAAACGGTCAAAGGCGTCGATAAAATCAGGCCGACCGGTCCCCAAAGCGCGGTCCAGAAGGTCGCGGCGGCGATCAGCGAAATCGCCGAAAGCCCGGTGCTTGTGCCGTAAAGCATCGGCTCGATGATATTGCCGCTGACCGCCTCTAGAATAACGATCAGCGCGACCGTCCATAAGACCATGCTCCAGCCCGGATCGACCGCAAAGGCAAGGCCGATTGGAAAGATCGCCGACAGCATCGGGCCGATATAGGGGATGAACCGCATGAATGCGGCAAGCGTCGCCCAAAGCAGCCAGCCCGGAACGCCGATCAGCCAAAGCCCCAACCCCATTGGCACCGCGTAAAGCATATTCACGGCGATCTGCATCATCAGGTATTTCGAAATTCTGGTCCCCGCCTCTTCCAGGGCATCGGTCGAGCGGTGAAGGTTGCCCCCCAAAAGCCTGATCAGGCGGTCGCGCAGATCTCCGTGGTCCAGCAGAACCAGAAACACAAAGACCAAGACGATGCCCGCAGTTGCCAAGGGCTCAAGGGCGGGGGTCAGCCATTCCTTTGCGGTCTGAAATGGTGACACAGGCGCGGGAATGACCTCGACCTGTTGGGGATGGCCGGCCGCATCCTCGCCCTGAACGGCTGCGCTGACCTCTTTTTGCACGGTATCGACGGTTTCAAGTGCGCCGTCGAAAATGCCCGGCCCCTTCATTTGTGTGGCCAGGGATTCGATCTTGGTGCGAATGGTGGATTGATAGGTCGGCAATTCGGCACTTAGGGTTCGAACCTGCGACGTCACAAGCAAACCCAGCGCCGCGATGAACAGCCCCACCGTCAACATGACAGCACAGACCGAAATCACCCGCGACAGGCCGCGTCGGGTCAGCCAGCCGACCAAGGGGCTCAGGGCGAAGCTGATCAAAAAGGCGATTGCCAGCGGGATCAAAACCCCTTTGCCCACATATAGCCCGCCAATCAGGATCGCGACGACGACCAGCCAGGCAGCCAGACGCATGATCTCCATCTGAGGGGGGGCGCTTTCCGCGATCGGCCCTGCCCCGGACCATTCGGATGCGGCTTGCGGGCTGGACGGCAAAGCCATCGAAGATGCAGCTGAAGGACCGGATGGATCGGATTTTGGCAGCAGCTCGGACGACATCCAAATAACCCTTTCAAGAGCGGGAATTTTCGCAGAGATAGCTTTGCTTAATCGCGCGCGGCTGGCTTTGGTTCCCACGCCTGCCCGCCCTTCCCCTTTTCTTGCGCGTCCCCCCTTTCTTTGCGCGCCGCTTTGGGCGAAAACCTCGGAAAGCGCATCCGCTAAGGGGTGCCGAATTTTCGACGGGGGGACTGCCATGACCATCACCACAAGCCTAAGGCTGACCACGGCCCTGATCGCAGGGCTGGCTGCCAGCACCGCAGCCTTTGCCGACCCGGTCAAAGTCGGCATGATCACCACCCTTTCGGGTGGCGGCGCAGGGCTTGGCATTGACACGCGCGATGGCTTTCAGCTGGCGCTGAAGCAAGCTGGCGACAAGGCCAAGGATATCGAGTTGTTGATCGAAGATGACCAGCAAAAGCCCGATGTCGCGGTCCAGATCGCCGATAAGATGATCCAATCCGACAAGGTCGATGTCCTGACCGGGATCGTCTGGTCCAACCTTGCCATGGCCGTGGTGCCCGCAGCAGTCCAGCAAAACAAGTTTTACCTTTCGACCAATGCGGCCCCATCGGCGCTGGCGGGCAAAGGGTGCAACCCGAACTATTTCTCGGTGTCTTATCAGAATGATAACCTGCACGAGGCCGCAGGCGCTTATGCCAATGAAGCGGGCTTCAAAAAGGTCTTTATCATAGCGCCCAACTATCCGGCGGGCAAAGACAGCCTGGCCGGGTTCAAGCGCTTTTATAAGGGCGAGATCGCATCCGAGGTCTATACGCAGGTTGGGCAGACCGATTACGCCGCGGAAATCGCGCAGATCCGTGCCGCAGGCGCGGATGCTGTCTTCTTTTTCCTGCCGGGCGGCATGGGCATCGCCTTTATGAAGCAATATGCCGGCTCCGGCGTCGAAACCCCGGTCATCGGCCCCGCATTTTCCTTTAGCCAGGACGTGCTGCCCGCCGTGGGCGAGGCCGCACTTGGGGTGAAAAACACCTCGAACTGGTCCAAGGATCTCGACAATCCTGCCAACAAGGCTTTCGTCGACAGCTTCAAGGCCGAATATGGCCGCCTGCCCTCGATCTATGCAGCCTACGGCTATGACACCGCAAACCTGCTGACCTCGGCACTGGAAAAGGCGCAACCCTCGGATCCAGAAGCGTTCCGCGCAGCGCTGAAGGCGGCGGATTTTGCCTCGGTGCGTGGCAAATTCAGCTTTGGTCCCAACAACCACCCCATCCAGGATCTGTTCGTGCGCGAAGTCGTCCTAGAGGACGGCACCTTGACCAATAAAATTGTCGCCACCGCCATGACGGATCATGGTGATGCCTATGCGGCCGAGTGCAAAATGTGATTTCCCGGCCCCCGGCATCACCACCGGGGGCCGATTGCCCTTATCGGGCACAAGCGACCCGCTTTCGACTGCAGATCCCGACCGGAGAATAAGTTTTGACCTTGCTCATTGAGCAGGCCCTGAACGGGCTGCAATACGGGATGATGCTTTTCGTCATGGCGGCGGGGCTGACGCTGATTTTCGGCGTCATGGGGCTGATCAATCTGGCGCATGGATCTCTTTACATGGTCGGCGCTTTTGCCTGTGCCGCAGTGGCCGCAGCAAGCGGATCTTACTGGCTGGGTCTGGCCGCCAGCCTTGTCGCGGCGGCTTTGGTCGGCGCATTGATCGAGCGGCTGGTGATCCGGCGGCTATATGGGCGCGATCATCTGGATCAGGTCTTGGCAACTTTTGCACTGATCCTGATTTTTTCCGAAGGCACGCGCTGGCTGTTCGGCTCTTTCCCGCTTTATCTGTCTTTGCCTCCTCTGCTGGCTGGCGCTGTGCATTTGCCGGGCGGCATCACCTATCCCCTGTTCAGGCTGGTCATCATCGCCATCGGCGCGCTGATTGCGCTGGGGCTGTGGCTGCTGATCACGCGCACGCGCCTTGGCATCCGCATCCGCGCCGGAGAAGCCGACCGCGAGATGATCTCGGCGCTTGGGGTGGATATTGGCGCGCTTTACACGGCCGTCTTTGCACTTGGCGCCGCACTTGCGGGCATGGCCGGTGCCTTGGTCGGCACGCTGCAATCGGTTCAGGTCGGAATGGGAGAGCCGGTGTTGATCCTGGCCTTTGTCACGGTGGTCATTGGCGGGATCGGATCGATCAAGGGCGCCTTTATCGGCGCGCTGGTCGTGGGGATGACCGATACGCTGGGTAAGGCGCTTTTGCCGATCATTTTGCAACCATTGATCGGGACCAATGCCGGCCCCGTGGGTGCGGCGCTTGCTTCGGTGCTGATCTATCTGGTGATGGCAGCCGTGCTGATCGTGCGCCCCCAAGGCCTTTACGGAGCAAAAGCGTGACCTTTCGCCGTGAAACCCTGCTGGATCTGTCGATTTTCGCGCTTCTGGTGGCGGTCGCGCTGATCGCCTCGCTGCTTGGTCAAAGCTTTACCGTCACCTTGGCCACCAAGGTTGCGATCCTTGGCATGGCGGGCGTCGGCCTGAACCTTGCGCTTGGATATGGCGGGCTGGTCTCCTTCGGCCATGCGGCATTTTTTGGCATTGGCGGCTATGTAACCGCGATCCTTGCCAGCCATGCCGCAAATTACGAGCCGCTAATCATTGGCTTTGAGGGCACCAATCAAATGCTGGCAATCTGGCCCTTTGCCATTGCGGTAGCGGGGCTGGCCGGATTGGTGATCGGCGCTTTGTCGCTGCGCACTTCTGGGGTCTATTTCATCATGGTGACGCTGGCCTTTGCGCAGATGCTTTACTATCTGGCGGTCAGCTGGCCTGCTTACGGCGGCGAGGACGGCCTGTCGTTTTACACACGCAACAGCTTTCCCGGCCTTAACACCTTTGATCCGCTGCAATTCTTTGCCATTTGCGCAGGGCTTTTGGCGATCGTGCTTTTGGCAAGCCATCGCCTGACCCTCGCGCGTTTCGGTCTTGCCCTGATGGCCGCACGTCAAAGCCCCGCGCGTTCGGCGGCGGTGGGCATCCGCCCCTATGCGGTGCAGCTGGTGGCCTTTGTGATCTCGGCCATGATCTGCGGTCTGGCAGGCGCGCTTTACGCCGAGCTGAACCGCTTCGTCAGCCCCGCCAGCATGTCATGGCATATGTCGGGCGAGATCATGGTCTTTGTCATTTTGGGCGGCGTTGGCAGGCTGGCGGGACCGATTGCGGGGGCTGCGGTCTATATCCTGCTCGAGCAAATCCTGGGTCCGGTGTCGGACTATTGGCTGGGGCTGGTCGGCTTGCTGCTTTTGATGATCGTACTTTTCGCCCCCGGCGGCCTAAGTGGATTGATCTTGCGGGAAAAGCGCCATGACTAACCCCGTGCTCGAGCTGCAAGGCCTGCGCAAAAGCTTTGGCGCATTAACCGCGACGGATGATGTCAGCCTGACCCTGCTGCCCGGCGAGATCCACGCCCTGATCGGCCCCAATGGCGCGGGAAAATCGACGCTGATCAAGCAAATCACCGGTGAGATTCGCCCCGATAGTGGCTTGGTCAAATTCCAGGGCAAACCGATCGATGCGCTGGATGTCGCCGCTAGGGCACGGCTGGGGCTGGCGCGCAGTTTTCAGGTATCGGCGGTCATCCCAGATTTCACCGTGCTCGAGAATGTGGTTCTTGCCGTCATGGGTGCTTCGGGGCGGGTCTTTCGCTTTGGCAAAGCCGCTTTGCGGCAGGCGCAGCTGACGGCACCCGCGCTGACCCATATCGAGGCCGCGGGACTGTCCGAACGCCGCGCGGTCAAGGCGGGTGAGCTGGCCCATGGCGAAAGGCGCAAACTTGAGATCGCGATGGCCCTGGCATTGGCGCCCAAAGCGCTTTTGCTGGATGAACCTATGGCGGGAATGGGCCTTGAAGGGGCTGCGCAATTGACCGCGCTTTTGTCAGACCTTCGCCATAAGGCACCGATTTTATTGGTCGAGCATGACATGGACGCGGTCTTTTCCTTGGCCGATCGCATTTCGGTTCTGGTCTATGGCCGCATTATCGCCACTGGCACCGTCGCCCAGATCCGCGCTCATCCCGAGGTTCAGCGCTCTTATCTAGGAGAAGAGCCATGAGCCTTTTGACCCTGCGCAATATTCGTGCGGCCTACGGTCAGGCCACCGTGCTCCATGACGTTAGCCTGACCCTGCCCGAGGGCACGGTTTTGGCCCTGATGGGCCGCAATGGCATGGGAAAGTCCACGACGATCAAAACCATCATGCGGCTTTTACCGACGCTGCAAGGTGAGATCCGTTTTGCCGGTGCCGATTTGACCCGTCTTGCCCCCCATCAGGCGGCCCGCGCCGGATTGGGGCTGGTTCCCGAGGGGCGCCGGGTCTTTGGGCCGCTCAATGTCATGGAAAATCTGACCGTCGCCGCGCGACCGGGCCCATGGGATATCGCGCGTGTGACCGCGCTTTTCCCTCGTCTGGGCGAACGCATGGGCCAGCGTGCCAGCACACTCTCTGGCGGAGAGCAGCAGATGTTGGCGATCGGCCGGGCCTTGATGACCAACCCGCGCCTGCTGATTTTAGATGAGGCGACCGAGGGGCTGGCCCCGGTCGTTCGCCAAGAGATCTGGGCCGGCATCCGCGCCCTGAAATCCGAGGGGCTATCGATCCTTGTCGTCGACAAATCGCTGAAAGAACTGGCCGGCGTGGCGGATCATGCCGTTATCCTTGAACGCGGAACCTCGGTCTGGAGCGGGCCTATGTCCACGCTTGGTCCTGATATCGCGCAGCGCTGGCTTGGGGTTTAGGCCAGCCAAACGCCGCCTGAACAAGGCTCAAGACATTGTTGAAATGCAGGCTGGCGCGGGTCGCCCGACGCCATTGCCCTTTCTGGGGCAGGCGACGCGATGGGGCAGCGATTTGACAAGCGCCGCTGCGCCGCCTAGCGAATAAACACAGCACGCCCTTTCCTTGGGAAAACAGCCCGCCAATCCAAATCACCCGGCCCGCCATAAGATCAGTAAAGATTGCGCGCATGACGATGACCTCAATCCTGCCCCAGCTTCAAAAAGACATGCCGCTGCGGGCCAGCTCGTTCATTGTCACCGTCTATGGCGATGTCGTCGTGCCGCGCGGCGAGGTTTTGTGGATGGGCAATCTGATCGAGATCTGCGCGCGCGTGGGCATCAGCGAATCCCTGGTCCGCACCGCCGTTTCGCGCCTCGTCCAGGCGGGCCGCCTGGCGGGTGAACGCGTGGGTCGGCGCAGCTATTACCGTTTGGCGCCCGCCGCGCGCACCGAATTCGCGCAGGTGGCCAAGCTGCTTTATCGCGCGCCCGAGCCCCCTCTGGGCTGGATCGTCCTGCATGCCCCCACCTTGACCGAGGATGTGATCCGCCGCCAGCGCCTTGGCCGGATCGAGGGCGGCGTTCTGATCGCCCCCGATCACGGCCAAAGCCTGCCCGAAGCGGTCATGGTGTTGCGCGCAGCACTTGGCCCGGATGACCGCCAGATCGCCAGTTGTTGGGATCTGGCGCCGCTGCAAGCTGGCTATCAAGACCTTTTGGCCCGCTTTTCGCCCCTGGCACAATCGCTGGCCGAAGGGGCAGAGATTTCGCCCGAGGATGCGCTGATTGCCAGGCTCTTGCTGGTTGAATGCTATCGAAGCACGCTTTTGCGGGACCCCCGCCTGCCGCCCTCTGCCTTGGCTGCCGATTGGGCGGGCCATGCGGCGGCCCAACTCTTCGCGCGCCTTTATGTTCTTTGTCCGCCCCGGCTGAATCACATATCGCAAGGAACCTTGTCGGCGAGGACGGCTTTCTTCCTATGAGCAGCGTGATTTCCAAGGCCCGTCTGGACGATCTGATCTAACTTCGCCCCCTAGAATGATGAATTCCCTAAGCAATCCTTGGAAATTTAAGACATTACACTTGCATTAACTTTTCTCTTTGTTCTGTAATGTTTGAGTGTTATAAGTTGACCAATCGGTTGACGAATAGGAGCATCGTCAGCCTTCGCCACTGACATGAGGGAGACCGGGCGTGAAGGATGCCTTTATCTGCGACGCGGTACGCACACCGATCGGGCGCTATGCTGGTGCCTTATCTTCGGTTCGGGCTGATGATCTGGCCGCCCTGCCGCTTAAGGCGCTGATGGAGCGCAACCCGCATGTTGACTGGTCGCAGGTCGATGATCTGATCTTTGGATGCGCCAATCAGGCGGGCGAAGATAACCGCAACGTCGGACGGATGGCGGTTTTGCTGTCGGGGATGCCGGTCGAGGTTCCGGGTACCACGGTCAACCGGCTTTGCGGCTCGGGCATGGACGCCATCGGCATGGCGGCGCGGGCGATCAAGGCGGGCGATTGCGACTTTGTAATCGCGGGCGGTGTCGAATCCATGTCACGCGCGCCTTTTGTGATGCCGAAAGCGGAATCCGCATTTTCGCGCAGTAATGCGGTTTACGACACGACGATCGGTTGGCGCTTCGTGAACCCGGCGCTTAAGGCGGCTTATGGCGTCGATACGATGCCGCAGACGGCCGATAATGTCGCCGCAGATTTCAACATCTCGCGCGAAGATCAGGATGCATTTGCGGCGCGCAGCCAGGCCCGTTGGGCCGCCGCGCAAGAGGCAGGCCTGTTCAAGGATGAAATCGTCCCGGTTTCAGTCGCGCGCAAAAAGCAAGAACCGCTGATCATCGACACGGATGAACATCCGCGCCCCGGCACGACGATCGAGCAACTGGGCCGCCTCAAAGGGGTGAACGGACCAGATCTGAGCGTCACCGCGGGCAATGCCTCGGGCGTGAATGACGGCGCAGCGGCGCTGGCCATTCTATCTGCTGACGCAGCCAAAGCCCAAGGGCTGACGCCCAAGGCCCGCATCATCGGCATGGCAGCCGCAGGGCTTGCGCCGCGGATCATGGGCTTTGGCCCCGCCCCGGCCGTGCGCAAGGTTCTGGCCAAAACACGCCTCACGCTGGCCGATATGGATGTGATAGAATTGAACGAGGCCTTTGCGGCGCAGGCTTTGGCCGTGCTGCGCGATCTTGGCCTGCCGGATGATGCGCCTCAGGTGAACCCCAATGGCGGGGCGATCGCCATCGGACATCCCCTTGGCATGTCGGGGGCGCGTCTGGTCACGACGGCCATGTATCAACTGCATCGCACGGGCGGGCGCTATGCGCTTTGTACCATGTGTATCGGCGTCGGTCAGGGCATCGCGCTGATCATCGAACGCGTTTGAGTTAAGGGAGTTTCGCAAGCCATGTATGCACAGCTCGTCAAAACCGAAGGCGCCAAAACCGCCGCCGAAATGCCCCCCCAAGAGCGCGCCTTTCAAGAGCGCATCGACCGCAACGAAAAGATCGAGCCCAAGGAATGGATGCCCGACGGCTATCGCAAGACGCTGATCCGCCAGATGGGCCAGCACGCACATAGCGAAATCGTGGGCCAGCTGCCCGAGGGCAACTGGATCACACGCGCCCCCACGCTTGAGCGTAAGGCGATCTTGCTGGCCAAGGTTCAAGATGAGGCGGGCCATGGGCTTTATCTGTACTCGGCTGCCGAAACCCTTGGGGTCTCGCGCGATGAGCTGCTCGAAAAGCTGCACAATGGCTCGATGAAATATTCCTCGATCTTCAACTATCCCACCCTGACCTGGGCCGATATGGGCGCGGTCGGCTGGCTGGTTGATGGTGCGGCGATCATGAACCAGGTGCCGCTGCAACGGACATCTTATGGCCCCTATAGCCGTGCCATGATCCGCATCTGCAAAGAGGAAAGCTTTCATCAGCGTCAGGGCTACGACATCATGATGAAGATGTGCGCCGGCACGCCCGAACAAAAGGCGATGGCGCAGGATGCCCTGAACCGCTTTTGGTATCCCTCGCTGATGATGTTCGGCCCCTCGGACAAGGATTCCGTCCACTCGGCCCAGTCGATGGCCTGGAAGATCAAGATGAACACCAATGACGAATTGCGTCAAAAGTTCGTCGATCAGACCGTGCCTCAGGCGAAATATCTGGGCCTGACCGTTCCTGACGAGAACCTTGTCTGGAACGAGGAAAAGGGCGGCTATGATTTCAGCGAGCCGGACTGGAACGAGTTCTTCGCCGTCATCGCCGGAAATGGCCCCTGCAATGCCGAGCGCCTTCAGGCCCGCGTTGATGCCTGGGACAATGGCGCATGGTTTCGCGATGGGCTGATGGCACATGCCGAGAAATCCGCCGCACGCCACGCGCTGCAGGCAGCCGAGTAACCGTCTGATGATCTGGCGGGCGTCAACGCCCGTCTTGTCCACCCAGCCAGAAATCCCCAAGCTTAGGGAGGAATTTACATGTCCAACGAATGGCCCCTTTGGGAAGTCTTTATCCGTGGTCAGCACGGTCTGAACCACCGCCATGTCGGCAGCCTTCATGCGCCCGATGCCGAAATGGCGATCCGCAATGCGCGCGATGTCTATACCCGTCGCAATGAGGGCGTCTCGATCTGGGTGGTGAAGTCGAATGATATTTCGGCCTCCTCGCCTTCGGACAAGGGTCCGCTGTTCGAGCCGTCGAATGACAAGGTCTATCGTCATCCGACCTTCTTCCCGATCCCTGATGAAGTGGGGCATATGTGATGGCCGATACCGCAACCGCGGTCGATCAGGCCGCCTTCTTTGACTGGCTTTGCCGCATCGGGGATAACACGCTGATCCTGGGTCATCGGGTCTCGCAATGGTGCGGACATGCGCCCGCGCTGGAAGAAGACATCGCGATCTCGAATACGGCGCTTGATCTGATCGGCCAGACACAATTGTGGCTAGAGCTGGCGGGTCAGGTCGAAGCCAAGGGCCGCAGCGCCGACAATCTGGCCTTCCTTCGTGACGCAGGCGCCTTTCGTAACATTTTGATGCTCGAGCGCCCGAATGGCGATTTCGGCCAGACCCTGATGCGCCAATTCCTGTTTGACGCCTATCATATGGAACTGCTGCGCGCCTTGCAGGGCTCAAGCGATCCGCGCGTGGCCGAAATCGCGGCCAAAGCGGCCAAAGAGGTCGCCTATCATCTTGAACGCTCGGCCGATCTTGTCGTGCGCCTGGGCGATGGCACCGAGGAAAGCCACAACCGGATGCAAAAATCGCTGAACGCGCTTTGGGCCTATACCGGCGAGATGTTTGGCGATGATGCCACCGATCAGGCCATGGCCGATGCGGGGATTGCCCCCCTGCCCAGCAGCCTGAAAGCAGGCTGGGAAGCGACGCTGCGCCACGTCTTTGACGAAGCGACGCTGACCATGCCCGAGGCCAGCTGGCAGCATAAAGGCGGGAAAACCGGTATTCACACCGAACATCTGGGCTTTTTGCTGGCAGAGATGCAATTTTTGCAGCGCGCCTACCCCGGCGCGACCTGGTAACGCCATGAGCGGCGCAAGCCTTCCCAGTGTCGCGCAGGTCTGGCAATGGCTGGCCGAGGTTCCCGACCCCGAGATCCCGGTCATCGCCCTGACCGATCTGGGCATCATCCGCGATGTCCATTTCGAGGATGATCTGCTGGTCGTGACCGTCACGCCCACCTATTCGGGCTGCCCGGCGACCTCGATCATCAATCTTGATATCGAGACCGCCCTGCGCGGCCATGGGGTCGACAAGCTGCGCCTTGATCGCCGTCTGTCGCCGCCTTGGACAAGCGATTGGCGGACCCAAGCCGGGCGCTACAAGCTGCGCGCTTATGGCATTGC
>NZ_DALZMB010000102.1:0-13623 GCF_032007265.1 Paracoccus sp. (in: a-proteobacteria)
GGCAGATTGGCGTTGCGCGCCTCTTGCATCAGGGGCACCACCAGATCCGATCCCGGCACCAGCGACACCGGACGGCGCGCCAGGCGCGACAACCAGACAATCGGGTTGCCATCCGCGCAAATCAGGTCATGCTGACTATAGGCCTGACGAAAGGCCGCATCTTCGGGCAAGCGCTGCAAGTGATCGACATTGATCGTGGCCAGTGCAAAGGGTCGGTTTTGCGCAAGGCGCAAGCGAACCTCTTGCAAAAGACTGGCTTGATCTTGACAGTTAACCGCGACGGTAACCCCGTCTTTAAAGCGGAATTGCATCTGACCCCTCGTAACGGCTATCCCTTGAACAGCATGGGTCGCGGCAGGCGCGATTGCAATGTCCACAACGAGGATATGGTTATTCATTCTTTGTCCGTCTT
Source organism: Paracoccus sp. (in: a-proteobacteria) (assembly GCF_032007265.1). Lineage (GTDB taxonomy): Bacteria > Pseudomonadota > Alphaproteobacteria > Rhodobacterales > Rhodobacteraceae > Paracoccus. Next base: position 413 of record NZ_DALZMB010000102.1, read on the forward strand.
GGCTGGATTTCCGCAATGATGACGCCGCAAGCCCTGATCATGTTGATGGTCTGGCCCGTGGTGGTCGCCATGATTTTCAGCCGGATGCCAAGGGCAAAGGCCATCGTCTGGTCGATCCTTGCAGGTTATTTGGTGCTGCCGCCGGTTGCCGCCATTGATCTGCCGCTTTTTCCCAGTCTGGATAAAGCAATCATTCCCGCGCTTTCTGCCGCATTCTTTTGTTATATCGGAAAAAGCGACGACGAAATTGCGCCGCCTAAGCTAAGCGCTCCGATTCTTGTGCTGTTGGTGATGATGCTGGCGGCACCTTTGCTGACCACTGTGACCAATACCGATACGCTGGTCGAGGGGATCTCGGTCAGGCCCGGTGCGGCTCTTTCGCAAGGGATCGCCGAATCGATGCTGGTCTTTGCGCATCTGTTGCCGTTTTTATTGGGATATTGGTATCTTTCTACCCCGCAAGGCGTCAGCATTCTGGCCCGTGCCCTTGTTACTGGCATGTTGGCCTATTCGGTCCTGATGATTATCGAGGTGCGCCTTTCACCGCAGATGAACGTCTGGATTTATGGCTATTTCCAACATGATTTCGTCCAGACCATGCGCTATGGCGGCTTTCGCCCGATTGTTTTCCTAGAGCATCCGCTTTGGGTGGCTTTTCTGTGTATGACCAGCCTGCTTTGCGCAATTGCGATCACCCGGGTTATGCGTGACAGCAAATGGTATGCGACCTCCGGCTATCTGGGTGTGATTTTGCTGATGTGCAAATCGCTTGGGGTTTTGTTGCATTGCGTTATTGCGCTGCCCTTTTTGTGGTTTGCGCGCCCGCGGCTGATCGTGACGGTTGCGATGTTTCTGGGAATTGCCGTCGTCAGCTATCCGGTGGTGCGCGCGCAACCCTGGATGCCGATCGAGGGAATCGTCGCGACCGCAAGTGGAACCGATGCCGATCGTGGACAATCGCTGGAATTTCGCCTGGTCAATGAAACCCGGCTGCTGCAGCGCGCGCTCGAGCGTCCGGCCTTTGGCTGGGGCGGCTGGGGGCGGCCCCTGATCGTTGATCCGGTCTCGGCGCGGTATGAGACGATTACCGATGGCGAATGGATTCGCCTTTTGGGCGAGCGCGGCATTTTCGGCTTTGTTGCTGAATTTGGTCTGCTGCTTTTGCCAATCATCATGGCTTGGCGGGCATGGCCCCGCAATCGCGGAAAACCCGACGAGGCCGATATGACATTGGCGGCCATTGCCATGATCATGGGGCTGAATATGGTCGATCTGATTCCCAATGCGACCCTGACACCAATTTCCTGGTTGATGACCGGCATGCTGGCCGGAAGCGCGGTTCGCATGCGCCAGGGGCAATATTTCACCCAAACTGAAAATAGTCGGGATAATATCCTGCACAAAAAGACAGTATTTGAGTCGCTGATATAGGCGAAGGTACGCCTGTCCTATATATAGGCCAAGTCACCCGCCGGCCGGTTGTTTTGGTCTATGATGGCGGTACAGTGTTTTTTAGAGGTACTTGATATGTCATTAGATTTCCCGCGCATTGAGGATACCGACATTGCAATTGTCGGCATGGCTGCTCAATTGCCCGGCGCGAAGGATGTATCCGAGTATTGGGACAATCTGTGCCGGGGTGTCGAATCCATCCGTCCGCTTGACGAGGATGCCTTGATCGCTGCGGGTGAAACGCGTGCTAGGTTGCGCGACCCGAATTACGTGCGCTCGGCTGCTGTCCTCGACGGCTTTGATGGCTTTGACGCCGAATTCTTTGGGCTTAGCCCCAAAGAGGCAGCGATCATGGACCCTCAGCATCGCAAGTTTCTGGAAACCTGCTGGCATGCATTAGAAGATGCCGCCCATATGCCAGAGGATTTCAAACGGCCAATCGGCGTTTATGCCGGTTGCGGCATGGGCAGTTATTTCTACTGGAACTTGTGTTCAAACCGCGATCTGGTCGACAATGTCGGGCATTTTCTTCTGCGCCATACCGGCAATGACAAAGATTTTCTTTCCACTCGGGTCAGCCATGTCTTTGACCTGACCGGGCCAAGTATCAACGTGCAGACGGCCTGCTCGACTTCGCTGGTTGCGATCCATATGGCGGCACAATCCCTGTTGTCGGGGGAATGTGACATGGCCTTGGCCGGGGGCGTCACCATCGAGCTGCCACAGGGACGTGGCTATCTCTATAAAGAAAACGAGATCCTTTCGCCGGACGGTCACTGCCACGCCTTTGATCACCGCGCGCAGGGCACGGTGTTCGGCTCGGGGGCGGCGGTGCTGGTGTTGCGGCGCCTGTCGGATGCGATTGCCGATGGCGATCACATTTGGGCGGTCATCAAGGGATCAGCCATCAACAACGACGGCTCGGCCAAGGCGGGTTATCTGGCCCCCAGCGTCGAGGGGCAGGCGCAGGCGATCTCCGAGGCTTTGGTGATGTCGGGGGTCGATTCCGGCTCGATCGGATATGTCGAATGTCACGGCACCGGCACGGCCTTGGGCGACCCGATCGAGGTGGCGGCGCTTAATCAGGCGTTCGAGCGTGTGCCGGGCCCGCGTGCGGCGCCTTGTTATATCGGTTCGGTCAAGACCAATATCGGCCATCTGGATACCGCCGCTGGCGGGGCCAGCCTGATCAAGACGGCCCTTGCGGTCCATCATGCCAAAATTCCGCCCAGTCTTGGCTTTGAACGTCCCAACCCTGCCATCGACTTTGACGGCGGCCCGTTTCAGGTCAACGATCAGCTGCGCTCGTGGGAGACACCCTTGCGCCGCGCGGGCGTGAACTCGCTGGGTGTGGGCGGAACCAACGCCCATGTCGTCGTCGAGCAGCCCCCCGTCATCGCGGCACCCGCACAATCGGATTGGCCGTTTCAGATCATCACGGTGTCCGGGCGCAGCAAAGCCGCGCTTGATGCCAATGCCGAGGCGGTGGCGGATTGGCTTAAGGCCAATCCTGACGTCGATCTGGCCGATCTTTCTTACACGCTTAGCCATGGTCGGCGCCGGTTTGACCGCCGCCGTGTTCTGATCGCCCATGATGCGGCTGAGGCTGCCAGCCAGCTTGTGAGCCCCGATCCCCAGCTGGTTTTCGACCAGCAACTGGTCGCCGAGGATGCCGAGGTCGTCTTCATGCTGCCCGGCGGCGGGGCACAATATGCGGGCATGGCGCGCGATCTTTACAGCACCGAGCCGGTGTTTCGCGAATGGATGGACCGTGGGCTTGACCATATGGCCAAAGCCAGCGGCGAGGATCTGCGGGCATTGTGGCTGCCGACCGAGGATAAGCGCCGGGCAGCCGATGGACGTCTGCTGAAGCCCTCGATCCAGCTTCCTTTGCTGATGATCACCGAATATGCGCTGGCACAGCTTTGGATCAGCTGGGGCGTTCGCCCCGCCGCGTTGATCGGGCATTCGATGGGCGAAAACACCGCTGCCGCGCTGGCGGGTGTGATGTCCTTTGAGGATTGCATTGGTTTGGTGCATCTGCGCGGTCAGCTGTTCGATACGGTTCCCGCAGGTGGCATGCTCAGCATCGAGCTGGATCCGGCGGAATTTGCCACCGAGCTGGCCGAGCTGGAACTGGACCTTGCAGCGGTCAATGCGCCCGGCCTTTCGGTGGTTTCCGGCCCCGATGACCGGCTGGATGCCTTTGCGGCGCGCATGGCCAAGCGCGATATTCAGGTCAATCGCATCGCCATTTCGATTGCTGCCCATTCGCGGATGCTTGAACCGATCCTGAAGCGGTTCCGCGATTATCTGGCCGCAATCACGCTGAATACGCCACAAATCCCGATCATCTCGAACCGTTCGGGCGTGGTTTTGACCGATGCGCAGGCCACCGACCCGGATTATTGGGTCGCCCATCTGCGCGGCACCGTACGCTTTGCCGATGGGATCAATCACCTTGCACGCGTGCCGGGCCGGGTGTTCCTAGAGGTCGGACCGGGACGAGCCATGAAGGTGATGGCGCAATCTCATCCCGATATCAGCGCCAATCAGGTCATCTCGACCCTGCGGCACCGTGATCATGCGGTGGGCGATGATGTCTATTTCATGCTGGGACTTGCCCGTCTTTGGGCTGCGGGCGTGGCAATTGACTGGGATCAGATCTGGGGTGGCGAACAGCGCCGCCGCCTGTCGCTTCCGGGGTATCAATTCCAGCGCAAGCGCTATTTCATCGAGGCGGCTCAGCCAGAAACTGCCAGCGCCACCGAAGAGCTGGTGCGCATTGAGGATCCGGCCCAGTGGGGCTGGCGTCCGGCATGGCGTCTGGCCGCACCGGGCATCGAGATCGGCCCGCATGGCCAGCCCGTGATCCAAGACGCCCATCGCTACCTGATCTTCATGGATGAGGCAGGATTGGGTGAACGTCTGGCCGCCAGACTGATCGCTTTGGGGCAGCAGGTCTTGACCGTAAAGCCGGGCGATCGCTTTCACGACTTGGGCGGCGGGCACTTTACTCTGCCACCCGAATCTGACCGTGAAGGCTATGAGATTCTTCTGGCCGCTTTGATCGGACAAGATCTTGCCCCTGCGCGTATCGTTCATCTTTGGTCCGCCTCGACCGAAGATCAGATCCGCCCCGGCTCTTCGGTGCTTAACACCCGGCTTGAGCGGGGCTTTTTCAGCCTTCTGCATCTGGCGCAGGCCATCGGATCGGAAATGGCCGATGCGAGACTTGATCTGATCGCGGTGACATCGGATGCGCTGTCGGTCGGCTCCGAAGGTGCAAGCCAGCCCGAGAAAGCCACCGCTTTGGGGCCATTGCGTGTCTTGCCGCACGAGGCGGCAGGCGTGCGGACCCGGCTGGTCGATCTGCGTAGCCCAGCGATCCGGCGCAGCACCTTTGGTGGGGTGAAGACCGATGTGGCGGCGCTGGATCTGCTGGCGGGCCAACTGACAGAAGAGGTCCTGTCGCCGCTGACCGGAATCGAGGTCGTCGCCTGGCGTCAAGCGCGCCGTTTTGCCCAAGGGATCGAGGCCGTGAGCCTGCCCGAGGTTGCGGCAAAGGGCGCAGGCGTTACCCTGATCACTGGCGGCTTTGGTGGTATCGGCCAGACGATTGCGCGCGATTTGGCAAAAAAAGGTGGGGCAAAGCTGGTCCTGACCACCCGCAGCGCCATCAATTCCGCCCGCGTGGGCGCGGCCTTGCGCCAGCTTGAAGAGCTGGGGGCCGAGGTCTTGGCGGTACGCGCCGAAGTGACCAGCCCAGAGGATATGCGACGTGCCGTGGACGAGGGGCGTGCGCGCTTTGGCTCGGTCGATGTCGTGCTTCACGCTGCGGGGGTGACCCGTGATGCGCTGATCGCGGCCAAGACGGACGATGATTCATGGGATGTTCTGGCCCCCAAATTGCTGGGCACGCAGGCGCTGATCGCGGCTTTGTCCGATCACCCGGCCAAGCAGACGGTGCTGTTTTCATCGACATCTTCGGTGATCGGCGCTGCGGGTCAGGCCGATTACGTCGCCGCGAACGAATATCTGAACGCGGTTGCGCGTTCGGCGCCGCCAGCCCTGGGACAGGTCTTGGCCGTGAACTGGGGGGTTTGGGCCGATGCAGGTATGGCTGCGCGCGCCGCCGGACTTGACCGCCCCGCCAGTGATGCAATCGCCGCGCCGGTCGGCCGTCCGCTGCTGGATGACAGCCAGCCAATGCCGGGGGGCCGACAGTTCCGCAAACTTCTGAAGATCGAGGATTGGATCATCGGTGGCCACCGCACCGCCACGGGGCAAGCGCTGATGCCGGGTACGGGCTGGATCGAATTGATCACCGAAGCTGCGGTCGAGGCGGGGCTTGCGCTGCCTATCACGATCTCGGATCTAGAATTTTTGCGCCCGGTTCTGGTCGCGGATGGCGGCTCCACCCTGATCACGGTTCGGCTGGAACCCGAAGGCGACGGGCTGCGGGTCAATGTGCTTGACGATCCGCAGGCCGGGGCGAATGTGACCGCGCGCATCGAAACGGCAATCGCCGCCCAGCCCCAAGGGCTGACGGCGCCGACCGACTGGCAAAAGGACGCAAACGGCGCTGCCTTGCGCTCGGCCCAAGACAGCCAGATGCGATTTGGCCAGCGTTGGCAGGTGCTTCGTCGCTATCGTATCGATGGGGGTGAGGGCATGGCCGAATTGGCGCTGGACCCCGCCTTTGCTGGCGATTTGACACAGGGATATATCCTGCACCCAGCTCTTTTGGACATTGCCACGGGCTGGGCGATGGAACTGGTCGAGAGGTGGCGCCCCGATCACCTATGGGTGCCCATGGGTTACAGCGCGATCACCGTGCATGGCCCGATGGGCGGCCATGTGATCAGCCGCATCCGCAATGCTGGAACCAATAGCGCGGCTGCGGGCATGGCCCAATTCGATATCGATCTGGCCTTGCCTGATGGTCAAATTGCCGTTGAAATCCGCGGCTTCTCGATCCGCAAGCTTGAGGGTGGGTTTAGCGCGGCCCCGCGTGCCAAGGTCGAGGCCGGCCGTCCGCTTAGCCCCGCCGAGCGGCGCTTGCATCACAATATCTCGCAAGGGATTCCGGCAGATATTGGCCCCGATATGCTGAAACGTGCGCTGGCTACGGGCTTGCCACAGGTCTTTGTTTCATCGCTTGATCTGCCCTCGTTGATCGCCGAGGCGGCCCTTCCTGAAACAGCCACCTCGAATGAGGGCGGCTTCGAGCGTCCCGATTTGGACGCTGATTTCGTCGAACCCGCGCCGGGGCTAGAGACCGAGATTGCCGCAATCTGGTCCGAGCTGCTGGGTATCGCCCAAATCGGCGCGGCAGATAGCTTTTTCGATCTGGGGGGGCACTCTTTGATCGCGGTGCGCATGTTCGCGCAGGTGAAGAAAAGCATCGGGATCGACCTGCCGATCTCGACCCTGTTCGAGGCGCCGACGATTGCCAAATTGGCCGCATTGATTGCGCCCCGCGTTGCGCCGCGCGACGGAGTGGCGCTGACCGCACCGCGTCTGGTCGAGGCCAGCGAGCAGGGCGACAAGCCCGCGCGCCGCTTTGTCGTCGACATGGGCGGCGCGGACGAGGGGACGCCCTTTTTCATGGTTGCGGGCATGTTCGGCAATATCATGAACCTGCGCCAGCTCGCGCAGCGCATCGGGCCGGATCGCCATTTCTACGGCTTGCAGGCGCGCGGTTTGTTTGGCGATGACAAGCCTCATACCAGCTTTGTCGATGCTGCACGCGATTACTTGGGTGAGGTGCGACAGGTTCAGCCTCATGGCCCCTATCTTTTGGGGGGCTTTTCGGGCGGTGGCTTGATCGCGCTGGAAATGGCGCGGATGTTGCAGGCCGAGGGCGAAGAAGTGGCGCAGCTGGTGATGCTGGATACGCCGCTGCCTTTGCGCCCGGGTCTAAGCAAGCAAGACAAGCTTTTGATCCGCTTTACTGAAATGCGAGAGCAGGGCCCGGCATTTGCCGCAAACTGGGTCAAGAACAAGCTTGGATACGAGCTGTCGCGCCGCCAGCGTGCTCAGGCCGCTGCCCCCGAGGCCGAGGGCGCAGCCTTTCATGACCTCGCAATCGAGGCCGCCTTCCGCGAAGCCCTGCCCAAGGTCGAGCTGGCAAAATGGGACGGGCCGGTTGCGATGTTCCGCCCGCCTTTGGACCGGCGTTTTAAGGTCTCGGGGGGGCGCTGGGTCACCACTGGCCGCGAATATCTGTACGAGGATAACGGCTGGTCTGACTGGATGACGCAGCTGAATGTGATCGAGGTTCCGGGCGACCATGATTCCATGGTGCTTGAACCCAACGTTCGCCGTCTGGCTTCGGTGCTGCGCGATATTTTGCGTGCAGCAGATCAACAGGTCGAGGCACAGGCCGAGGCGGCAGAGTGAAGATGATCGGATCTGATGTGAATACCCCGGTTTTGAATACGATCGTCCTGAATTTCCGGACGCCCGAGCTGTCTTTGATGGCCGTCGAAGGCGCTTTGCGCGAGATGGAAGGGATCGAGGGCGGCGTTACGCTGGTCGATAACGATTCGGGCGATGGATCGCTTGAGAAAATGCAGGCCGAGGCTGAGGCACGCGGCTGGCTGGAAACGGGGCGACTGGCCATTGTCTCGGCAGGGCAGAACGGCGGTTTTGGTGCGGGAAACAACTATGGCATTCGCCGAGGCACGCCCGATGGGCGCCGCGCGGATCTGGTCTATCTTCTCAACTCCGATGCGATTCCGCAGCCTGGCTCGATCCGCGCTTTGATTGATTATCTGAACGCCCATCCCAAAGCAGGCATTGCCTGCTCGCGCATTCGCGGCATGGATGGCGAGCCTCACCATACCGCCTTCCGCTTTCCCTCGATCGGTGGCGAGTTTGAAGGGACGGCCAAAACCGGTCCGATCTCTAAATTGCTGCGCAACAAGATCGTGGCGATGGCGCAGCCGGATCATTCGCTGCAGGTGGATTGGTCAGCGGGTGCCTCGATGATGATGCGGACGCAGATGCTGGATCAGATCGGCCTCTTTGACGAAGGGTTTTTCCTTTACTTCGAGGAAACCGATCTGTGCCGCCGTGCCGCCGACGCGGGCTGGCAGACCCATTACGTCTATGAAAGCGAGATCGCCCATATCGGCTCGGCTTCGACCGGGATGAAGCGATGGTCGCGCGTGCCGGATTATTGGTACGATTCGCGGCGTCGCTATTTCGAGAAACATCACGGCCGTGTCGGCGCATTAGGCGCGACCGCCGCTCATCTTGCGGGTACCGGATTATGGCGCTTGCGCTGTTTGATCCAACGCAGAGACCCCGGCCTGCCTGACGGGCATATAGGGATTTTGACCCGCCATGCTTTGCGCCGTCAGCCAAAGCCAGTCCATTTCGAAAAGGGCCAGCCATGACCGAGTTTTCCGCCGTTGTTATCGGCAATGAATCCCTGATGCGCCATGCCGTCGAGACGCTGATCTCGCGCGGGCATCGTGTGGTGGCCGTGGTGACACGCAATCCCGAGCTGCGCGATTGGGCCCAAGCCACGGGCCTGCGCGTAGAAGATCAAGACGCCCCGCAACCCGCTGATGCGCCTGTGGCTGACTGGCTGTTCAGTGTGGCAAACCTTTCGATTCTCAAGCCTGAAACGCTTGCACGCGGTCGCTTGGGCGCGATCAACTTTCATGATGGCCCGCTGCCACGCATGGCAGGTCTGAACGTGCCGCTTTGGGGCATGATCGAGGGGCGTACAGATCACGCCATTACCTGGCATCTGATCGAAGGCGGCATCGATGAGGGCGATATTCTTGCCTCGCGTCAGTTTCCGATCCGGCCCGATGATAATGCGCTGACGCTGAATGCGCGCTGTTTTGCCCGCGGTGCCGAGGCCTTTGCCGATGTCGTTCAAATGCTGGAAAGCGGCCAGCCCATCCGGCAAAAGCAGGATTTGAGCCAGCGTGGCTATTATGCGCTGTCCAAGCGGCCCGCCGCGGCGGGTGTGCTTGATTTTACCCAAAGCGCGCGTCGCATCGTCGATCTGGTCCGGGCGCTGGATCACAGCGGTTATTGGAACCCGATGACCGAGCCCAAGGTGGTCTTGGCCAATGGTCACGTTGTTGCGGTTCGCACGGCAGATTACGCCGAGGGCTCTGGCACACCGGGTCAGGTTCTGTCGCATGAGGGCGATCAGGTCAGCATTGCGACCTGCGATGGCGCGGTGCGTTTGGTTTTGGCCACCCCGGTCGAGGCCATTGGCGAGACCCTGTCCCTGCTGAGCGCGACTGAGCGTCAAGATCTGGACCGGGCGGCGCAAGAGGCCGCTAAAAGCGATGGTTTTTGGCGCAAACGTCTGGCCGCGATGAACCCCGCGGTCATGCCCGGCACGGCCGAGCCGGGCGCCCCAAGGCAGCGCATCGATCTGGGTCAAATGGCTGGCCCGCATGCGCTGGCGGCGGTTGCGGCGATTCTGGCGCGGCTATCGGGGCAAACGGCGACCGATCTTGCGCTGCGCCCCGAGGGGTTTCAGGGCTTTCGCGGCATTGTCAGCGATTGGGTCCCTCTGGCCGTCGAGGCGGCCCCACGCAGCAGCCTTTCCGCGCTGGCCGACAGCCTGACTGCGGCCCAGGCGCAAATCGCCAAGCGCGGCCCGTTTATGACCGATCTGCTTCACCGCGCGCCCGAATTGCGTGACGCGGCGATGCCCGATCTGGCGATCAGCTTGACCGCCGATGGTGCGACGACCCCATCGGCTTTGCGTGTCACCCTGGCGGATGGGCATGGCTGGATCGATTACGATGCCACCCGCCTGTCGCCTGCCCGTGCCGAACGCACCGCGCAGGCAATCTTGATCGCGGTGGCGCTGCCGCCCCAGACATTGATCCGCGACATTCCGCTTTTGTCGGAAAGCGAGCGGCAAGAGCTGCTTTATACCCGAAATAATACGGCGCGCGCGCTGGAACCTGCCTGTATGCATGATCTGATTGCGGCAACGGCTGCGGCAGATCCCGATGCCGTCGCGCTTGTGTTCGAGGATCGCAAGATCACCCGGGGCGAGCTGGACCGGGCCGCAAATGCCTTGGCCGCCACCTTAGTCAAGCTGGGCGTCGGGCCGGATAAGCCGGTTGGCATTTTCGCACGCCGCTCGCCCGAGCTGGTGATCGGGGCTTTGGCGATTTTGAAGGCAGGCGGGGCCTATGTGCCGCTTGATCCCGATTATCCGGCCGATCGCATCGCGCTATATGTCGAAGACAGCGCGGCAGCGGTCGTGCTGGTCCAGCCGGGGCTGGAAAAAGATCTGCCGCCGCATGGCGCACAGGTCATCACCATTCCCGCAGACATCCCCGCCAGCGCCGAGGCGCCAGCGACCAAGGTGACGCCCGAAAATCTGGCCTATCTGATCTTTACCTCTGGTTCGACGGGCCGTCCCAAGGGCGTTATGATCGAGCATCGCAACGTCTCGAACTTCTTTGCGGGTATGGATGAATTCATCCCGCATGGTCAGGGTGATGCCTGGCTGGCCGTGACCAGCCTCTCTTTTGACATTTCTGTCCTCGAGATCTTTTGGACCTTGGCGCGCGGCATGAAACTGGTCATCGCGGATGAGCAGTCGCGCCTTGCTGTGTCGGGCGCGGCACCGCGTCCGGCGGGACAGCATATGGATTTCAGCCTGTTTTACTGGGGCAATGACGACGGGCCGGGGCCGCAGAAATACAAGCTGTTGCTGGATGGTGCGCGCTTTGCCGATGAGAATGGCTTTGTCGCGGTCTGGACCCCCGAGCGTCACTTTCATGCATTTGGCGGGCCTTATCCCAACCCGTCTGTCACCGGCGCGGCCGTTGCCGCAGTGACCAAAAATCTGGCCGTACGTGCAGGCAGCTGCGTCTTGCCGCTTCACCACCCCGCGCGTGTGGCCGAAGAATGGTCGGTGATCGACAACCTGACGGGCGGTCGGGCTGGGCTGGCGATCGCCTCGGGCTGGCAGCCTGATGATTTCATCCTGCGCCCGGAAAATCGTCCGCCGCAGAACAAACCCTCGATGATCGAAGGGATCGATCAGTTGCGCCGTCTGTGGCGCGGCGAGGCTGTGGGTTTTCCCAAAGGTGATGGCACCAATTTCGACGTGGTGACGCAACCGCGTCCGGTTCAGCCCGAGATTCCCTTGTGGATGACCGTGGCCGGCAACCCCGACACATGGAAAGAGGCGGGCCGGCTGGGCATGCATGTGCTGACCCATCTTTTGGGCCAAAGCATCGATACGGTCGAAGCCCGGATCAAGGACTATCACGCTGCTTTGCGCGAGGCAGGGTATGATCCGGCGGATTTCAAAGTCTCGCTGATGCTGCACACCTGTCTGGCCGCCGATCGCGATACCGCCCGAGAAATCGCGCGAGAGCCGATGAAGGCCTATTTGCGCAGCGCAGCAGCGCTGGTGAAGCAATATGCGTGGGATTTCCCGGCCTTCCGCCGCCCAGAGGGCATGACCAATCCGATGGCAATCGATCTGGGCTCACTGACCGAGGATGAGCTGGACGGGATTCTTGATTTCGCTTTCTTGCGCTATTTTGACGATTCCGGTCTATTCGGCTCGCTTGAGGATGGGATTGCGCGGGTCGAGCATCTGCGCAAGATCGGGGTGGGCGAAATTGCCTGCCTGATCGATTATGGCATCGCACCAGCGCAAGTGGTTGCGGGCTTTCCGCTTTTGGCACAGCTACGTCAGGCAGTTGCCCCGGTCGAGGATGAGCGTGACTTCTCGCTTGCTGCGCAGATCCGTCGTCATGGCGTGACCCATTTGCAATGTACGCCCTCGATGGCGCGGATTTTGGTATCCGACCCGGTGGTTGCGGCGGAAATGGCGCGCCTGAAATGCATCATGGTCGGCGGTGAAGCACTACCACCGTCGCTTTTGGCCGAGCTACGCCGTGTTTCGGATGCAAAAATCCTGAACATGTACGGTCCGACTGAAACCACGATTTGGTCAACCGTTGCAGATCTGTCTGGCGATGCCGAGGTTACACTGGGCCGCCCAATCGCGAATACCCAGGTCTATGTCCTTGATAGCGAAGGAAACCCTGTGGCTCCGGACGGGCAGGGCGAGCTGTGGATCGGTGGGCATGGGGTAACGCGCGGCTATTGGCGGCGCGACGATTTGACCGATGCCGCCTTCCGGCCTGATCCCTTCGTTCTTGCACAAGACGCCGCGCCTGCGGGGGCGCGCATGTATAAGACCGGCGATCTTGTGCGCTGGCGCGAGGACGGTTTGCTTGATTACATCGGCCGCGCCGATCATCAGATCAAGCTGCGCGGTTTCCGGATCGAGCTGGGTGAAATCGAATCGGCCCTCTCCGAACTTGGCGGTGTGCGTGAGGCGGTGGCGATCGTGCGCGAGGACACCCCCGGCGATCGCAGGCTGGTGGCCTATGTGACCGGCCAATCCCTGGATGAGGCGCGGATGCGCGAGGCGCTAATCGAACGACTGCCCGCTCATATGGTGCCGGGGCGGATCGTGGTTCTGGAACAGATGCCGCTGACGCCGAACCGCAAGATCGATCGCAAGCAATTGCCGCTGCCGGGCGGAACGGTTGTGCGGGCGGTTCAGGTGACCTCACCCAAACCGGTGGCTCCGCCGGTCGTGGTTCCGGCCACAGCCGCACCCGAAGCGGGTGGCGACAAAGATAAGGCGGCCAATAGCGCGGCATTGGCGCAGTCCATTACCCGGATTTGGTCCGAGACCTTGGGCGTCCCGAACATCGGATCGCGTGACAATT
>NZ_DALZMB010000103.1:0-13449 GCF_032007265.1 Paracoccus sp. (in: a-proteobacteria)
TGTCGGTTGCAACCTGAACCCCGACCCTTCGGGCGGCAACTGGACCAGCGCACCGCTGACCGACCGCAGCTGGTATCCCTTTTATGAAAAGCTGGTCGAGCTGCGCGTCCCGGCGATGATCCATGTCTCGGGCACCTGCAATCCGAACTTCCATGCCACCGGCGCCCATTACATCAACGCTGATACGACCGCCTTTATGCAGTTCCTGCAAGGTGATCTGTTCCGCGATTTCCCGGACCTGCGCCTGATTATTCCGCATGGCGGCGGCGCGGTACCCTATCACTGGGGGCGCTATCGCGGCCTGGCGGATATGCTTGGGCGTCCGCATCCGAACCAGCACGTCATGAAAAACGTCTGGTTCGACACCTGCGTCTATCACCAGCCGGGAATCGATCTGTTGTTCAAGGTCATTGATATCGACAACATCCTTTTCGCCTCGGAAATGTTCGGAGCGGTCAAAGGAATCGACCCCGAGACCGGCCATCATTTCGACGACACCAAGCGCTATATCGACGCGCTGGGTCTAAGCGCCGATGACCGCAACAAGGTCTTTTCCGGTAATGCGCGCCGCGCCTATCCGCGACTGGATGATCAGCTGGCCGCCCAAGGGCTGTAAGATTGCAAAGCGGCCGCTGCCGGACATCCGGGCGGCCGCTGCTTCAAAAGCTTTCCTGAATCCGGACATGGCGGTGATGCGCCCTGCCCTCATGATCATGGTCGTGATCCTCGGCCCCGATCGGCAACAGCGCCGTGCTGCCATGGCGCACGCCGCGCTCAAGGAAAAGCTGGTGAGAATAGTCCGTGACCCGTGCCACGGTGCTGCGCATTACCGCAATGTCCAGCGTCCAACGATGGTTGACCGGAATGCTTTGGATCGCGATGAATTCATCATGGCGATCCAGCCGAGCCAGCCGCGTCTTTTTGGCAAGACCCGGTATTTGCTGATCAATCGCATAGGAAATCACGCCCATGCAATCAGCATCTGACCTTTCGGCCGCGTCGGTATTCAGGCCCCGCCGCACCAGATCTCGCACGGCCTCGGATCGGTTGGCCGCGCCCGAGCGTTCGATATAGGCGTCGAGTTCCTGCGCCAGCTCGTCATCAAGGGTGATGGTGGTCCGGATCATGGCAAGGCTCTCCTTTTGGCCGCGCTCCTATTGCGTTCAGATCTGCCGCAGAACTGTGGCAAAGACCAGCGCCCTGCTCGCCGTCTAGGAAAAGAGCAGTGATTTGATGACCAGCGGAATCACCCCAGGCGGCTCCATCAAAGAGCCAATATCAACAAAATCGAGGTCCTTCAGCTGGATGCCATCAAGGCAGACAAGATCGCCGTCAAAGCCCAGCTCTTCGCGCAGGATACGACCGATGCTAAGTCCAACATCGCCATCGATCACCACCGCAAGCAGACCATCACGTGGCCCATCGCCAAGCGCCGCCAAAACAAGCCCCTCGGCCAATGCCCGCAGCCGCGCATAATCGGGGATACCGCTCCAGGTGAAGGCCAAAGCTATCGCGCCTGAAAGCGCCAAATCCTGCATGGCGGCTGCATGGCGCAGCGCAGAAGCGACATCATCGGCGATGATCACATCTGGCAAATCCCCTGACAGACGCACCACCGGGACATTGCGCTGCGGCAGCGCCTCTTCGCGGGTCAGGTAAAGCGTCTTGCCACTGACCTGCACGGTGAACTGCGAAGCACCGATCACCGTCGCGCGGATGCGCTGACCCGCGTCGATGATCACGGCATCACTTTGCTGGCGCAGCTGATCGACGATTTCACCTGCCAACATTCGCGCGATATCGCCGAAATCAGCGGTCTCATAGCCAAAGATATATTCCGAGACTCCGCCGGAAAAGCTGATGAAATTCGGTGAGCAATCGCGCCGAAGCGGCGCCGTCAGCAAAAGCGACTGGCCCAGCGCGTCAAGGCCCTCGCCGCGGATCTGATCCATCACCAGCCCCGCCATACGGTGGGCAATGCGGTTGCGGTTATCTTGATCGGCCATGGCCTCGGGGGTTGCGGCGATGCCCAGATCCTGCGCCAGCAAACGCGCGGAATCATCGATACGGCTCCAGACGCCGTCCTTGTCTTGTGCAATCAGGCGACCACCGACGGCAAAAGCCGCAACATCCAGAACCTCGCCGTCGCGCACCAGCGCAAGCTTGGTGGTGCCCCCGCCAATGTCGACATGCAGCCCACAGCCACGTTCTTGCGACAGCGTCACCGCCCCCGAGCCCTGCGCGGCCAGCGTCGCCTCTAGCCGATGCCCGGCAGTGGCACAGACAAAGCGCCCGGATTCCCCGGCAAAGATCTCGTTGATGGCGCGGGCGTTGACTTTCTTGATCGCCTCACCGGTCAGGATGACCGCACCTGTATCGACATCGGCGCGCTTATAACCGGCATCCTCGTAGCAATGGCCAAAGAAGTGGCGCAGCTCATGGGCGTCAATCGTCCCGTCCGGCCGGAACGGCGTCAATCGGATCGGACTGCGCCAGATGATGCGACGCTCAACCACCCGGAAGCGGCTTGAGAGATCGTGCTGCTCGCGGCGCAAAATGACGCGCGCGAACAGCAGATGCGTGGTCGATGAGCCGATATCGATTCCCACCGTCAGCAGGTCGACGGTTTCCTGCTCCCAGATTGCCTCTGCGATGGCCAGCTGGACAGCCTCGTCCAGCGCTGCCTCATGCTCATGGTCAAACTCTAGATCATGCATGGTTCACTCCTGCTTCCGGGTCGGCTCTTGGGTCGTCTTGTGGGTTGGCTCGGGCGATCTGGGATCAGATCGCCGGGCCAGTCGATTGTGGCACCTTGATCACACCGGTCAGGCTGGCAGGGTCAAGTGCCGCAATCGCAGCCTCGTCAAAGGTATCGCCCATCTGCGAGGCAACGCCGTTGGCGGCAAGTTCGTCCAGAAACTTGCGGTGAATGCGGGGATCCTGATCCTCGTATTCGATCTGACGACCGCCCTTCTTGACCGATTCCGCCCCCTTGCCCTCGGCGCTTTTGCGGCGCAGCGCGATGAACGGATAGCGGCGGCTGCCAAGCGAACAGGCGAAATAGCGTGCTGGCTGGTCGCAGGTGTTGAAGTGCTGATGATACATCCAGAAAGGCGGCGTATACATGAAGCCATGTTCCCAGGGGATCTCGACGAATTCGCTGTCGCCCTCATACCACAGCAGCGAATAGCCGGTGCCGTCAATCGCATGGACATGCGTGCCCGCGGCATGGCGATGTGCCTTTTTATAGCGCCCGGTCGGCATCTGCGAGACATGGGCGTGAACCGTGCCGTCAGCCAGCGAGAAGTTCACATTGGTCGATCCTTTGCCGCGGCCCACGAAGGCATAAAGCCGGACTTTGGACAGATCGTTGATGAAGTTCGTCTCCCAGATATTCTGGACCTTGCTGAGTGAATCCTTGCCGTAAGAGTAAAGCTTGCCGCCTCCCTCGAACTGGTCAGGATCGCCGACGCGGTCGGGGAACGTGCAGGGGTTGTTGAAGACGAAATCAAGGTTATGGAACAGGTTGATAACCAGCGGCGCGTCATTGGTCACAGACAGCCGCACCGTTTTCTGACCTGTCGCGTTCAGGATCTGGTATTTGCAGTTCAGCGGGATTGCGAAAAGCGCCTTGGGCCCCCACTCGAAACTGCGGCGGGTGCCATCAGGCAGCCAGACCACGGTCGAGCCATAGCCCTCGAGCACGAAGAAAAAGGATTCGTAGATGTGCTGCACGGGCCGGGTCTTTTGACCAGGCGCGACCTCGAGGACGTAATTGGCCATGAAGTCGCCCATGCCATGGGTATGTGCAAAGCAGCCTTTGGCCTCGTAGCGGTCCCAGTCACCTGTCTTTAGCCCAAGAAGCTGATGGCCGAAATCAAGATGAACCGGAATGCCCTCGCCCTCGGCCCAGCTCTTGTAGGGGTCGAGCAGAAATTTGCGATGTTCGGGGTCCGGGGTGATGGGCAGGTCTTGAGCGGCGGTCGCGGTATCGGTCATAGATCGGTCCTTTTCGGCTCAGATCGGAAGGTAAAGTTCGGACGGCAAATAGCGCCGCTGTGTGATCTGCTGGCGATGCGAATAGTCGAGCAGCTTGTCGATGGTGGCGGTGTTCGCCTCATATCCATAGGCCGGGGGCGCCTCGGCCCCGTCTTCGGCAATGGCTAGGCTGCGGGCACGGTCGAACATTTCCATCAGCTCGGCTGCAAGCCAGGGATGGGCCTGGGTCAGTGCGCGGCGGATCGACAGGGTGTGGTTGATCGGATGGATACCTGTGCGCGCGATCCATTCGCGGGCGCGGATTTCGGCATCGGGGATGACCGGTCGGATATTGGCCGGATCGACCACACGCTCGCCCATGATTGCGGAAAACTCGCCCGCCAGCATCAGATCGCGCAGGGCAGGCTTGGGCGGATAGCGCCGCGTGATCGACGGATCGACATATTCGGGCAGATGCGCATCCTCCATCGTGCCCCACAGGATCGAATTCAGATCGACGCCGTAGTCTTCCTCAAGGATACCTCGCACCCAGACGCCCGAGGTTTGAGCATAGGCGCGTACCCCAACCCGTGTGCCTTCAAGATCCTTGACGCAGTTGATGGGCCCGTTCGCAGCGCAGACAAGATTGGCATGAGGCAGGCGCGACCACAGCGGGATCGCCAACCCAATATGTTCGCGGCCGCAATCGACAGCAAGCAGATGAGTTACGACCGCCATTTCCGACAGATCAAGATCATCGCCTCGCACCATCAGGCGAAAGGCCTTGGGCAAAGGCTCGAAATCGTGAAACTCAAGCGTGACCCGATCCGAGTTGACGCGACCATCCCTTAACGGTTTGACATGGGCATGTGCGCCAAGTGCCGTCTTCAAAACCAGCTTCGTCGCCAAACCGTCCTCCTCAAGACTGATAAACGGCCCCGCATTCAACCGCTGGGCCCCCGCACTTACGTTCCTACATGCGGACCGATGTTCTTTAAATGAAGTATATCAGAGCAAGATGATCGGTCAACCGGGGCATCGCGGCTTCGATATGCCAAGGTTCATTTTCCCGACTTCAGCCGCCCTTCCACCAGTTCGAAACTTTGGTCAGCAAAGCGATTGAGAAGAGCTTTATTATGAGAAATCAGTAGAATACCAATGTTGCTTTCGCGAGCAACGCCTTGCAGAACGGTCAATATTTCGATCGCTGACAAGGCATCAAGATGGGCTACGATCTCGTCACAGATGACAAAACGAACCTTGGGCAAAAACAGCCGCACCAGCGATACGCGCGCAAGCTGACCGCCTGAAATCTCGCCCGCCTTACGCCCTAGCCAATCCGGCTTGATACCAAAGGCCTCGCGCATCGCATCCGGGGTCTGGCCACCATTCGCAAGGATCTTGGCGATGCTCCAGCGCGGGTCGACGGCCTTTTCGGTAACCTGCGGCGCATATTGCACCGTGGCGACCCGCCCCCTTTGGGGGCCGTCATAGCGGGCACCATCCAGCATCACTTGCCCTTGCTGCGCGGTCAATGCCCCCGCCATGACACGCCCAAGGCTGGACTTACCCACCCCCGAGGCCCCGCTCAGGCCGATGATCCTGCCGGAAGCGATGGCAAGATCGACCCCGGCAAGGCAGACCTTATTGCCATAGGACAGCGCAATGCCGCGGGCTTGCAACATCTCAGGCCGCCTGCGCACACCAAAGGTCGCGTGCATAGCCCTCGGACAAATCCTGCCCCTTGGACGAGAACGCTCGGCCGGGCGCGGTCTCGACCAGACGCCCCTGATGCAAAACC
Organism: Paracoccus sp. (in: a-proteobacteria); assembly: GCF_032007265.1. Classification (GTDB taxonomy): domain Bacteria; phylum Pseudomonadota; class Alphaproteobacteria; order Rhodobacterales; family Rhodobacteraceae; genus Paracoccus. The sequence goes on from NZ_DALZMB010000103.1 coordinate 5,780, forward strand.
GCGATCCGGTCAGCGACCCCCGCCAGCGAGACGAGATCATGACTGATGATCAGCACCCCCTGCCCGCGATCTGCAAAACCGCGCAACAGCGCCATGATCCGCAGCGCCTGGGGCGCATCAAGTCCGGCTGTCGGCTCATCGGCGATCAGGTAATCCGCACCCGTCGCCAGCGCAGTCGCAAGCAGTACCCGCCGCGCCTGCCCACCCGACAGCTGATGCGGCCAGAGTTTTGCACAGGTGGTGGGCAAGCCAACCTTGTCCAGCAACGCCAAGGGGTCGGCCGCGACATCGCCGAACCGCGCAAAGCGGCGCAACTGCGCCCCCACGCGTGCCAGCGGATCCAGCCCTTCAAGACTTTGCGGAGCAATCGCGATCCGGCAGGGTCCCTGCCCGCGGTCGATGGTGCCACTTTGGCGAATCCCCCGTGGCAGCTGGCCGATCAGGGCGGCGCCAATCAGGCTTTTTCCTGCCCCTGACCCACCGCACAAACCAGTCACCGCGCCGCGCGGGATCTCGAGCGATAGCCCGTCTAGCAGCGGCGCGGGGGCAAGCGTTGAATGCAGGCTCAGGTCACGCAGCGAAAGGGTCATCTGGAGATCTCCTCGACAGAGGTTGCAAGCTGGCTGCGGCGCGCAAGCCTTTCGCCGCAGATTTCAAAGGACAAGGCGACGGTCAGCAGGCCAAGTCCGGGAAAAAGCGCGGTCCACCATTGCCCCGCCATGATCGCGCGCAAGGATTCCGACAGCATGATGCCAATCGAGGGCACATGCGGCTCGACCCCAAGGCCAAGAAAGCTAAGCGCCGCCTCATGCAGCACCGCATGGGGAAAGATCAGCACGAATCCTGCGATCAGAAAGGGAATGAGATGCGGGATCAGATGATGTCGTGCCAGCCACAGCGGGCCGCGCCCCAACATCCGCGAGATCAGAACATAATCGCTTGTCGCCACCAACTGGGCCTCGTGGCGCAGCACCCGCGAGAGTCGCGGCCAATGGGTCAGCGCCACGCCAAGTACGACACCCGAAGCACCGCCCCCCGCCGCATAAGAGACGAAGATCACCAAAACCAGATGCGGCAGGCCTAACACCAGCTCGGTCAGGATCTGCACCAGCCGGTCGATCACCGGATGGGACGCGGCGGCCAGTGCCATCACCAGCGCAATCACCGTCGATATGGCTGAGGCCGTCAACCCAATCCTGACGCTGGTCCAAAGCGCCAGAAGCGTTCGCGTCAGCCCGTCGCGTCCTAACATATCGGTTCCGAAAGGATGGGCGAAACTAGGCGACAGACCGCGGCTTGCGGCGGCGACACGCTCGGCCGCCGACCAATCAAGCCCCTGCATCGCAAAGCCGAAAAGGCCAAGCGCCGCAATGCCAAGCAGCGAAAGGACAGGCCATTGGAGGCGAGCAGGATCGGGCAGCATGGTCATGACCGATACCCGCTGCGCTGGCGGTGATCGAGCAGGCCCGCTGCGACATCAGCAAGCGTATTGCCAATGAAAACAAAGATCAGCGTCGCCAGCCCGATCCCCAGAAGCAAAGGCACATCGCCGCCCAAGGCCGCCCGCGCCGTCGCCTGCCCCATACCCTGCAGTGCAAAAGCGGTCTCGATCAGCACGGCGCCGCCGAACAGCTCGCCCGCACTCGCCAGATGGACGGCAAGCGCTGTTCCTAGGGTATGGCGCAGGCCCGGCCCACGCGCGATCCCCAGATCGGAATAGCCATGCACGCGCAGGTGGGCGGCGGCAGGGCCCTCAAGAAAGCCGATCAGCTTTTGGCGGCTGATCAGGATAACGCTTGGCATATTCACCACCGAAAGCGCCAATACCGGCAGGATCATATGGCGCAAGCGATCACCCAGCGCGCTTTCGCTGGCCAGCCTGCCCGGCGACATCGCGCAACAGGCAGGCAGCCAGCCAAGTGCCACCGCAAAGACCGCGATCAAAAGGATCGCGATCCAGAACCCCGGCGAGGCGGCGACAATCACCGCGCCGGTCCGGATCAGCCGGTCCGGCCAGCGCCCGCGCCAGACGGCCGCGGCCATCCCCGCAGCCATGCCAAGCACCAGCGCCAGCACGAAAGCCACCACCAGCAACACCAGCGTCGGCGGGAAATTCGCCGCAATCACCTGAAGAACCGGCGCATTATAGGCCATGCTGTCGCCAAAATCGCCCTGCAGCACCTGCCCTGCCCAAAGCAGAAACCTTTGGGTGGGCGGCTCGTTCAGACCCCAGACCTCGGCGATCTGCGCCTGCTGCTCAGGCCCGATCAGGGCCATGCGGGCACCGACGAATGCACGGATCGGATCGAGCGGCGCCAAGGACACGAGGGTGAAAAGACATATCGCAGCCAGAGGCAATAAAAGCGCCAGCCGCAGCGCACGTTCCCAAAGCAGTCGGACAAGCCAGCCGTTCACTCGCATGTCCAGCGCCAGCTTGGCAGGTCATGGGTGATCGGGAAGCCGTGCCCATGCGGATGCAGCTGCAAGGGGCCAAGATCAAGACAATCAGATACCCAATAGGGATGATCGATATTGACAAGCCAAGCCCAGGCGGCGTCGCCCTTGCTGCCAAAACCGGTCGTTCCGTCCCATTGCGCGGCCTTCCAGGCGTCAAGCGAGCTGGTGAAATCAGGCGCTGATTCAGCCTGTGCAAAATGGGCATCGACCACGGGATTGGCGTAATAGCCGGGGTTGAGGTAATCGATGCCCGCCCGCCCGGAGTGATACAGATTGAAGACCTCAAGCGGGTCATGCGAGCCCCAGCCAAAGACCACCGCTTCGCTGTGCATTCGGCGACCAAGCTCGGGCCATGAAAGCCCCTCGGGCCGCGCATCAATGCCGATTTCGTGCAACTGCTGTGCAACGCCAAGCGCCAGAACCTGTCGCGTGCTGTCGGAGGCCGGATAAAGCAGGCTGAAGCGCGCAGCCCTTCCGTCGCGGTCCAGTACCCCGTCGCCGTCCTGATCGGTCCAGCCCGCTGCCGCAAGAAGCTGGCGCGCGCCCTGGGGATCGTTGTCGCTCACCCGCGCCTCGGCATTATCCCAAGGCAGCCCGTCTGCCGGGCCATAGGCCGGGCGACCATGGCCGGATACCGCAAGATCAACCAGTTGCTGGCGGTCAAGCGCCCGGTCGATTGCCTGGCGGATCGCGGGATCGGCCGTCACGTCATTGCCAACCGGCACGCCGTCGTTGCCGGCAATCTCGCGTGATGCAACCATCGGAAAGCTGATGCCGCGATTGTCTACGGATTTAACGTTCAAAAGCGCCATGCCTGCCGGCACGACATCGGCGCGCGCGGGTGGCACCGCAACAAGATCCGCGACACCGGAATGGGCCAGTGCCATCGCGGTTTCCTCGGAGCCAAAGACGAAGGTCACGCGCTCAAAGGGGATGTCGCCGCCGAACCAATAGGGATTCGGCTCGACCACCAGCTGTTCGCCCTGTCGCCATTCGAGCATGCGAAAAGGCCCGGCCCCAACCGGAGCGCGACCGTAATCTTTGCCATAGCTCTTGGCGGGAACAATGCCGAGCGTCGCCATCTGGCTCAGAAAGCTGATCTGCGGCCGTTTCAGGACAAATTCAATCGTGTCCGATCCAGTCACCCGCACCGCGTCAAGCACGCTCAAATCGACCAGCCCACCAGCCTTTCGGGCCGTTTCATAGGTAAAGGCAACGTCCTCGACCGTCAGGGGCATACCGTCCGAGAATTTCGCATCGGTTCGGATCTGAACATTCCACACCAGCCGATCGGCAGAGGCAGTCCACTTGGTCGCAAGATCGCCGATGAAATCCAGCTGCGCATCACGACGCAGCAAGGTGGCCTGAAACAGCGGGCTGCCATAAAGCCCCCAGCCCATCACCGGATCAAAACCAAGCTCGGGCTCACCGCCGACAGCAAGCACCAGTGGGCGCGCCTCGGCCGCCCCTGACACAAGGCAGAACGTCCCTAAAACGAAAAGTCGACAAAAAGAGAAAGACATACTTTACCCTTCGAGAAGTATGATCTAATTATTAAATATTCATACTCTCTTGCCGAGTCTGTCAATCAGAATCGTTCCGATATGTGAATATATTGCGCCTGCATGCGATCCGATGTTTTGCATAGAGGAACGAACGGCATGGATACCCACAATCCTGCGGCAAATTTCACACGAAAGGATGAGGGATTGAATTTATTCTGCGGTGCGGCATTCCGTCCCTTGGCGCAGCGCAACATCGATGCCATCTCAGTATTGGAAAGGAACCAAACCATGACGATCTCTGATGTAAATATTGCCCTGACCGGGAAAACTGACCGCCTGCGGCGCAGCGCTCCGGCTGGTTCGCTTGGCCTGATGGCTGGGTTGCAAGCCTATCGCGCCTATCAGGCATTGGCCCAAATGACGGCGCAGGAACGTCGCCGTGCTGGCATCAGCAAATCCGAGCTGCCTCGGATCGCTGCGCGCCATGCAAAGTTGATTGCCTGATAGCCAAACAAGGAATCTGCGGGCAGCCTGCCCGCAGCCTTTATGCGTTAACTTGCCCTTATGCGTTAACCAGTCGCAGTATTCCCAAGGCCATGACCGGGAAAGACCAGCGACTTGACGACCACCGGCACCGAACCCGAGGTTTCGAGGATCGCGCCAATGTCGATAAACTCGAACTCTTCCAGCTCAACGCCATCAATCGAGACGACCCGGCGCTGGTTAAAGTTTTCGAGAAAATGCATCCCAACCAGACCACCAACATCGCTGTTGGCGACAAGAACGACAGGGTGCCCCGCCTCAAGTAGTGGTGCCAGCCCTTCAGTGACACCGCGGCAGAAACTGTCGAGGCGCCGGAAGCTCGCCGAGCCCTGAAAGTGATAGTAAAGTGCGACGGGCGTCTCGCCATGCCCAAGATCAAGCCGCGACAATGCCTCGCTGACGGCGCGGGCGACCGCCACAGGATCGATCTCGTCGCCGAAATCCAAGGCTGGCTTGATGACCGGAATGTTGCGGATCGGCAAAAGCTCCATCGGATGCACAAAGATCGTGCTGCCACTGACCTGCACCGTATATTGCGAGGCGCCGACCACAGTTGCCCGGATGCCCTGTTGTGGTGCAACCAAGGGCACGCCCCACCCCTCAAGCCGTTTCCGCAAGGCCTGCGCCAACGCGGGACCAAGATCACCAAAACCGGCCTCTTCGCGACCATAGAGGAACTCGGACACCCCACCCGACACCGTGACCGCATCGGGGCGCGCGCCCACGACCAGCGGCTCGAGTCGGTGCAGCGCACTGACCTCTTGCGACAAAGGCAAGATCCCCGCCGCCTCACAGATCGCATCCGCAATCGCCCCGGCAATCACGTGCTCGGCCTCCACCGACAGCTTCTGGCCGATTTCCAGCGCATGGCCAGTCTGACGCGAGAAATGCCGCCCAGCATCCTCAAGACGCGTCACCCGACGCGCCTCATCAAAGGCAATGATCCGCGCCCCGGAATCAAGTGCGCTGATCGACTGGATAGCCCCCCCTTTGGCAAGGGCAAGTTTCGACGTCCCGCCACCAATGTCGATATTGAGAACGCGCTGCCCACCCCCTGTGCCCGAGAGCGCGACCGCCCCAGAGCCAAAGGCCGCCAAGGTGGTTTCCAGCGCATCCCCCGCCGATACGACGACAAAGCGACCGCTTTGCGCCGAGAAGAGCTCGCCGATCGCCCGCGCATTCGAACGTCGCACTGCAACACCGGTCAGGATCAATGCGCCTGTGTCGATGCCGTCGGGCGTCAGCCCCGCAAGCTTATATTGCTGTGCGATGAAATCACCAAGCGCCTCGGCATCTATCGTATCATCCGCCAGATAAGGCGTCAGCAAAACGTCTGATTGGTGGAGGAGCGTGCGCTCCACCACCATGTATCGGGTATCAAGACGTTCAAGGATGATCTTCGAGAATGCAAGATGCGAGGTCGACGATCCGATATCGATGCCGACGCTTACCAGCTCAAGCTCATCCTCGGTTTCCATGCTGCGTCCGACGCTTGAAAAGAAGATGCGCCCGCCCTGTCGATCCTCCAGATCCATCATCTGATCAGACCACGGTTGATTTCTTCGTGGTCGTATCTGCGGGCTTTTCATACCATTCCGGCTTCATCCGCAGCTCGACCCCGTTTCGCTTGAGATGGGCCTCGTATTCGTTGCGAATATAGGGATCTTCCATCCAATAGGGGATCGCCGTGCCCCCCTCATTGACATCGATCGCGGTGTAGTCCGTGTGCTTTTCGCCCGGTGCGCCGGGATCGCGGCCCGGATTATGGGGACCAAACCAAGCCATCAGGCGGAAGGGGTCCTTTGAGACCGAGAAATGCTGGTGATACCAACGTGCGCCGCCCGGTGCAGCTGTCACCATGCCAAATTTGCCGTAATCAAGGCGGCGAACCTTATCGGCATGGCCATTAGCCCAAGGGTTAACGCCGTATTTTTCAGGCCAGGTATAGGTATATCCTTCACCCTGAAGACAGATCAGCACCGCGGCCGAAGTATGCGCATGCGCCTTGGAATAACGCCCATTCTCATGCTGGCCAAACCAGAAGTAGAACGAGTTATTGGTCATGAAGGGCTCGACCCGGCGATACCCCGGCGAGCGGCGGTTATCGAGCGGAAGATCGCAATGCACCGCATCCGGGATAAAGTTTGTCCGACGCATCGCCAGACCGCGCACCGGATCAGGCTCGATCTCTTCGCGATATTTGTAAAAACCGTCATCGGCCGAGAAACGGTCACGGAAGACATAGGGGTTGTTGAAGACCGCATCCGTGTTTTGCAGCGCATTGATCACCACAGGCGCAGTCGTACCGCCCAGCAGCAGTGCCGGACTATTGGTCGCGTTGACGATCCGGTGCCAGGCATTGACCGGGATCGAGAACATTGACCCTTCCTGCCATTCGAAAACATGCTTGCGCGTCTCGCCCTCAAGCCAGACTTCGGTCGAGCCACGCCCCTCGACCACGATGTAGATTTCCTCATACATGTGTTTTTCGGGTTTAAGCTCGCCAGCTGCCGGCACTTCGACAAGGTGGCAGCCCCATTTGGTCTCGGTGCCGTAAAGCTGGATATAGGTCCCGCGCCCACCGGTCCGCGCCCAGGGCTTCAGCGGCAGATTTTTGACATCCGATACGCCGAGATCGCGATAGACCGGGATATCCTCTTCATCCATGAAACGGTCATAGGGCGTCGGCTGTTTCTGAAACTCGCCAAATCCCGCCTTCTTATTGCCAGCCGGCTCGTGCCAATGGGCGCCCATTTGCGGATCGTCGTGCATTCTTTCCCTACCTCTCTGACCTTCACTCGATCCCGCTGACTCAATCTATCGTTCTGCTATGCGGATCGTCGTTCTGTTTAAACTATGCTGAGGCGATCCTTTTGGCAAGCAAAACGTCCCTTCTTCCCACTGAAAGCGATCCTCATCTTTGGACTGTGGCCACACGCCAATCCGCTTGAAGTTGGCGTATTCACGCCAGACCTGATGGTGCGCTTTTGCAAGAATGAAGGCGGGCCACCGCACGCGAACAAATGCTGACCAAGCCCCACAACGCCGGCCCGTCTCGCCGTCATCGTGTCATTGCCCATTTCGACTGGCTGCCGCTGGCTGGCAATGTTGTCGAGGCGACCGAGGCGCTGATCCTGCGCCACAATCCCTCTTGGACGATGTCGG
>NZ_DALZMB010000104.1:0-13204 GCF_032007265.1 Paracoccus sp. (in: a-proteobacteria)
AGATGCAGCGCGACGCCGAAGCTGTGCTTGACGTCCAGCTTGCTGCCCTCAAGCGCGCCCGAGGTTTTTTCCGAGAAGAAATTCGTCCAGTTCACACCCACACCGACAAAGGGTTTGAAGGGGGTATTGGTATCGAAATGCGCCTGCAAAGAGATCACCGGGGGCAAATGCTTGACGCTGCCGACCTTGCCCAGCCCATCGATTTTCACGTCATGCTTGAAGGGCGAGGCAGCCAGCACCTCGATGCCAAGGTTGTCCTTGATGAAATATTCAAAGGTCAGGGTCGGGCGCGCATTATTGTCAATGCGGGTCTTCAACCCACCATCCAGCGTGCCCGGATTATTCACTGGCGCAACATTGGCAATGCCAAGACCCACGGTCCATTCACCTGCAGATTGCGCAGCGACCGGGCTGGCCGCGACAATGGCGGCAAGGGCAAGATAAAGGGCTTTCATAGCAATTGGCCTCTTGTGATTTTTGATGATCTAAAGTTGCGCCGAATGCGCGTGGCCCTCCTTGATACAGGTCAAAGGCAGGCCCCGACAGGCAGATCAGGCCGGAGATTGTCACATAAGGGCAACAGTTTTGTCCCTGTCGCGACGCATGGCTGCCTGTTTGCGGACCGCCAACTTTCCCCTCCTCGCTTCGATGCAAAGGTCTGTGCATGAAACTCGGCTCGGCTGTCTTGACCGGATCTGAAAGCTTCCGTGCCAATCGCGCGGCCCATCTTAAGATGCTGGACGAGGTCCGCCGCGCCGCAGATTTGGCCGCAGAAGGGGGGGGGGCTGCGGCACAACAGCGGCATTTGGCACGCGGGAAAATGCTGCCGCGCCAGCGCGTGGCCAATCTCTTGGATCCCGGCTCGTCTTTTCTGGAGATCGGCGCGACGGCGGGCCATGACCTTTACGAGGGCGCGGCTCCGGGGGCGGGGCTGATCGCGGGGATCGGCCAGGTCGAGGGTCAGGACGTCATGATCGTGGCCAATGACGCGACGGTCAAAGGCGGCAGCTACTATCCGATGACCGTGAAAAAGCATTTGCGCGCTCAGGAAATTGCCGCCGCATGCCATCTGCCCTGCATCTATCTGGTCGATAGCGGCGGCGCCAACCTGCCCAATCAGGATGAGGTCTTTCCCGACCGCGATCATTTCGGGCGTATCTTCTACAATCAGGCCCAGATGTCCGCCCAGGGAATTGCCCAGATTGCCGTGGTCATGGGCTCGTGCACTGCGGGCGGCGCCTATGTGCCTGCCATGTCCGATGTCACCATCATCGTGCGCGATCAGGGAACGATCTTTCTGGCAGGCCCGCCTCTGGTCAAAGCCGCAACCGGCGAGATCGTCTCTGCCGAGGCGTTGGGTGGGGGCGATGTCCACACGCGGCTGTCGGGGGTTGCCGATTACCTGGCCGAGGACGACGCCCATGCCCTGGCTTTGGCCCGCAGGGCGGTTGCCAATCTGAACCGCCGCTTGCCCGAAACAGTGGTCTGGCAGCCCGCCGAGGCGCCCGCCTATGACCCCGAGGACATTCTTGGCCTTGTCCCCAGCGATCTGCGCACCCCCTATGATATCCGCGAGGTGATTGCCCGTATCGTCGATGGCTCGCGCTTTGATGAGTTCAAGGCCCGGTTTGGCGAAACATTGGTGACGGGATTTGCGCATCTTCAGGGCTGCCCGATTGGCATCATCGCCAATAATGGAGTGATTTTTTCGGAAGCCGCGCAAAAGGGCGCGCATTTCATCGAACTGTGCAGCCAGCGCAATATTCCGCTGGTCTTTTTGCAAAATGTGACCGGGTTCATGGTCGGGCGCCAATACGAAAACGAGGGGATCGCCCGTCACGGCGCCAAGATGGTCACGGCGGTTGCCACGACCAATGTGCCCAAGATCACGCTGCTTGTGGGCGGGTCTTTTGGCGCAGGAAATTATGGCATGTCCGGCCGTGCCTTTTCCCCCCGCTTCCTCTGGAGCTGGCCCAATTCACGCATCTCGGTCATGGGCGGCGATCAGGCAGCGGGCGTCTTGGCCAGCCTAAGGCGCGACGCCATCGAGGCCAAAGGCGGCAGCTGGTCCAGCGCAGAAGAGGCCGAATTCAAACGCCCGACCCTCGAGATGTTCGAGCGCCAGTCCCGCCCGCTTTATGCCTCGGCACGGCTTTGGGATGACGGCATTATCGACCCGCGCCGAAGCCGCGACATTCTCGCTCTCTCGCTCAGGGCCGCGCTCAATGCCCCGATCTCCCCGACCCGCTTTGGCCTATTTCGCATGTAGGGACGCCATGACTTCGCAACACCGCCCTCAGGATTGGCATCAAGTCACTGCGCAAGGTCGCACCCGCCAACCCTTTTGGCGCTCAGGCGCGCGCAGGCCTGATCTCTCATGCTCAAATATCCCGCTGGGGTCCGGGGGCGCGCAGCCCCCGGCGGACACTTCGATCTACGCTTCGATCTACGCTTCGATCTACGCTTCGATCTGCGCTCGGGTCCGCCCGCTGGTCTGTGCCGCAACCCGTGACGACATCTCTCCTGCCAGCGCCATGGGCCGGAATGCGGGGTGGCGGGCGTGCCAGCCAGAACCGAAGAAGGGTGCGTGATGTTTTCAAAAATCCTCATCGCCAATCGCGGCGAGATTGCGTGCCGGATCATTACCACCGCGCGTCGACTTGGCCTGCGCAGCGTTGCCGTTTTTTCTCAACCCGACCGTCTTGCCCGCCATACCGCCATGGCCGATGAGGCGGTGGCAATCGGCGGGCTGGCACCCCAAGATAGTTACCTCAACGCGCAGGCGATTCTTCAGGCGGCGCGCGATACGGGCGCTCAGGCCATTCATCCGGGCTATGGCTTTCTCAGCGAAAACCCCGATTTCGCGGCTCAGGTCGAAGCATCTGGCCTGACCTTCATTGGCCCCACCGCCAGCGCCATCCGCAAAATGGGCCTCAAGGATGCCGCCAAGGCCCTGATGCAAGCCTCGGGTGTGCCGGTGGTCCCGGGCTATCAAGGCGCGGATCAATCCCCTGATCTGATGGCACAAGAGGCGGCCAAGATCGGCTATCCGGTGCTGATCAAGGCGGTTGCGGGCGGCGGCGGCAAGGGTATGCGACTGGTTGAGCGGCCACAGGATTTTCTTGACGCGCTGGCCTCGGCCCAACGCGAGGCCAGCAGCGCCTTTGGAAATTCTGCCGTCCTGATCGAAACCTATATCCCCCACCCGCGCCATATCGAGGTTCAGGTCTTTGGCGATGGCACAGATGCGGTCCATCTTTTCGAACGCGACTGCTCTTTGCAGCGGCGCCACCAGAAGGTCATCGAAGAGGCGCCAGCCCCCGGCATGAGCGCTCAGATGCGCGCGGCAATGGGCGATGCGGCCGTGCGCGCGGCCCAGGCCATCGGCTATCGTGGGGCGGGCACCGTGGAGTTCATCGCCGACGCATCTCAGGGCCTGCGTCCTGCTCGCTTCTGGTTCATGGAGATGAACACCCGCCTTCAGGTCGAACATCCCGTCACAGAAATGATCACCGGCGTCGATCTGGTCGAATGGCAGATCCGCGTCGCAGCCGGTGAAAGCCTACCTTTGCGCCAACAGGATCTGTCGATCAAAGGCCATGCTTTCGAGGCGCGGCTTTACGCCGAAGATGTTGCGGCAGGTTTTCTGCCAGCAACCGGCACGCTGGCCCATCTTCGCTTCGCGCAAGATGCCCGCATTGAAACCGGGGTGCGGCAGGGGGATCACATCAGCCCCTATTATGATCCAATGATTGCCAAGATCATAACCGCCGCCCCAACCCGAGACTTGGCCCTGCAGCGTTTGGACAGCGCCCTGAGCCAGACCGAGGTGGCAGGCACCATCACCAATCTGGATTTTCTGATCGCCTTGTGCCGCCACGCTGGTTTTCGGCGCGGCGAGGTCGATACCGGGCTGATTGCCCGCGACCTGTCGCAGCTGACCCAGATCGCACCGCCCACCATGGCCGAGATGGCGCTGGCCGTGCTCGGACTGGCCGATCTGGGACCACCGCAGAACTGGCAGGGAACCACGCTTTGGGCACCTTTGCGCCGGGGCATCAACTGGCGGGGCGGTGCAGCAATGCTTGAGGTCTTGGGGCCGGGCCAGGCTCGTGTAACCCTAGATAGCGGTGCCCATCACATCGATTGGATTGATGGTCGGTGGTGGGTCGACGGGGTGGCCAGCCCTGCCAGATTGGTGGCACATCAGGGTGGGGTCAGCGTCTTTGGCACCACCCATCTTACCCTTTACCGCGAGGATCCACTGGCGCGACAATCCGGCCCCGGCAACAGCGATGCGGACACAGGGCTGACACTATCCCCGATGCCCGGCATGGTCAAAGCGGTGCTGATCGGCCCCGGCAAGGCCGTTCAGACAGGCGGTGTCTTGGTGGTGCTCGAAGCGATGAAGATGGAGCATTCGCTCAAGGCCGCACGCGCGGGGACGGTGGCCGAGGTGCTGGTGTCGCCCGGCGATCAGGTCGCGGCCGGCATGCCTCTGATCCGCTTGGCCCAAGATCGAGATCCGGGCGCTGATCCTGAGGGCGGCGAAAAGGGTGGCACCGAGATTGGACCTAATGCTGGCTCTCGGCGCGGCATCAAGGCTGGAACAACATGATCACACCAGGAAACCTTCGGGCGGTGAGATCCTGTCGCCCCAAATCACCACCGCCAGCACGCGCGGTTGGTGGAACTGGCGTGACGGCATCTGTTGGGGGTGCTGATACTGAAGGTGGCCCTGATACTGGCTCTCGGCGCGGCATCAAGGGCGGAACAACATGATCGCCCCAGGAAACCTTTGGGCGGTGAGATCCTGTCGCTCCAAATCACCACTGCAAGCAAGCGCAGTTGCTGGAGCTGGCATGACGGCATCTGTTGGGGGGGCGGACCTTGGCTCGGCTGCCATTGATGAAACACGGGCAGCCACGGCTCAAGCCCGTCTGGTGCCCCCAAAGTCAAAGGTCGAGATTTTTGAGGTTGGCCCCCGGGATGGGCTGCAAAACGAGGCTGGCCAAATACCAACCTCAGATAAGATTGCCTTGGTGGATTTGCTGTCGGATGTGGGCTTTCGTCGGATCGAAGTCACCAGCTTCGTCTCGCCGCGCTGGGTGCCGCAGCTGGCGGATGCTGCGCAGGTCATGGCGGGGATCAGGCGCAAACCGGGGCTGCGCTATACGGCCCTGACCCCCAATATGCAGGGCTATCTTGCCGCCCGCGCCGCGGGTGCTGATGAGGTCGCGGTCTTTGCCAGCGCCTCCGAAGGGTTTTCGCGCGCCAATCTGAATGCCAGCATTGCAGAAAGCCTGACGCGCTTCCTGCCTGTCATCGCGGCTGCAAAGGCAGATGGGATCGGGGTGCGGGGCTATGTCAGCGTCGTGACCGATTGCCCATACGAGGGCGCGGTCTCGCCTTGGGCGGTGGCTGATGTGGCGGCGCGATTGTTGGGGATCGGCTGCTTTGAAATCAGCCTGGGCGAGACCTTGGGCCTGGCCCATGCCGAGGCCACCGATGCGATGCTGCGCGCAGTCTTGACCCAGGTTCCAGCCGATTGCCTTGCCGGGCATTTTCATGACACCGCCGGTCGGGCGCTTGAGAATATCGATGTGGCGCTATCGCATGGGCTTCGGATTTTCGATGCGGCGGTTGGCGGCTTGGGGGGGTGTCCCTATGCGCCCGGTGCCAAGGGCAATATCGCCACAGAAACTTTGGCGGCGCATCTGGCGGCTCGGGGCTTTCAGACCGGGCTTGATGCGGCAGCACTGGCCGATGCGGCCTGCTTGGCCCGAAGCCTGCATACAAGCGCAGGTCGCGACCGCGGCGAAAAGGGGTAATCATGATCACAAGCATTCGCATTGTTCGGGATCGGCGCGGCATTGCCACGATCTGGTTGGCGCGCCCTGACAAGCACAACGCCCTTTCTGCCGACATGATCGCCGAGCTGGGCGTAGCCGCCGCGCGTTTGGGTGCTGATCCTGACACGCGGCTTGTCGTTCTGGCCGCTGAAGGCACCAGCTTTTGCGCGGGCGGTGATCTGGCATGGATGCGCGCGCAAATAGAGGCCGATGCCCATACGCGCAGACAGGGCGCGCGCGCATTGGCAATGATGCTCAAGGCGATGAATGAACTCCCAAAGCCGCTGATCGGTCGCGTGCAGGGCGCGGCTTTCGGGGGCGGGCTGGGCCTGATCGCGGTTTGTGACAGCGCGGTCGGCGTCGAGGGGGCGCGCTTTGGCCTGACCGAAACCCGGCTGGGTCTGATCCCTGCCACCATCGGCCCCTATATCCTGTCGCGGCTGGGCGAGGCGCGGGCGCGTCGCATGTTCATGTCAGGCCGGGTCTTTACCTCGGACGAGGCTTTGCGGCTGGATCTGTTGTCAGCAGTTCACCCCGCAGCCGATCTGGACCGCGCCATCGAGGCCCAGATCGAACCCTATCTTGAGGCGGCACCGGGTGCGGTCGCCGCGGCCAAGCGCTTGTTGCGGGATCTGGGCTCACCCATCGATGCCCGCCAGATTGAAACCTCGATCGAGGCGCTGGTCGCGATCTGGGATGCGCCCGAAGCCAAGCAAGGGGTCTTGGCCTTTTTCAACAAGTCCAAGCCCGTTTGGCAAAGCTAGCCTTGGATGCAGCTTTGATAAATCAGCCTTGCAGCGCCGGAATACAGGATATTCCGCTGATACAGGCTGACATGTCGAGAGGGTGATGTTAACGCCATCATATCGCCCGTCCTCGTAATCCTGAAGTGTCAAAGGTGCAGCCATGTCGCCGCAACCCAATCTGAAATGGGCTGTTCTTGCCCTTGCCCTTGGCGCATTCGCCATCGGTACCTCTGAATTTGCGGCCATGGGGCTGTTGCCTTGGTTCGCGGCGGATCTGGGGATCACCGATCCGCAGGCGGGCCATGTCATATCGGCCTATGCGCTGGGCGTGGTCGTGGGGGCGCCGCTGACCTCGATTTTGGGGGCAAGGCTGCCGCGTCGGCGCTATCTGGCGTCGCTGATTGCGATTTACGGGGTGTTCAACCTTTTGGCGGCGGCCCTTCCGGGCTTTCATACGCTGGCCTTCATGCGTTTTCTGGCCGGTCTGCCTCATGGCGGGTTTCTGGGCGTGGCCATGCTTTTCGCCGCAGACACCTTGCCACGCGAGCAGCGCGCCAAGGGCGTGACCTATGTGCTGTTGGGGCTGACCGTCGCCAATATCGCGGGCGTGCCGCTGGCGGGTGCCTTGGGGCAGGGGATCGGCTGGCGATGGGGATTTGCGCTGCCGGGCTTTATCGCGCTGGCGGCTGCGGTTCTGATCCTGAAGCTGGCCCCGCGGGTCGGTGTTGACCCCAATGCGCGCCCCTTTGAAGAGCTGAAGGCGCTGCGCAACCCTTCGGTGATCTTGACGCTTTTGGTGGGGGCCATCGGCTTTGGTGGGCTTTTCGCCGTCTATGCCTATCTTTCGGCCGCGATGCTGGCCACCACGCAGGCACCGGGCTGGGCGATCCCGCTGATGTTGTCGGTCTTTGGCATCGGCGGAACGATCGGCAGTATCGGGGCCGCACGGCTGACGATCCGACTGGGCATTTTCCGCAGCTGCTGCACCTTGATCCTGTTCATGGCGGCCACTCAGGCCTTTGCGTCTGTGGCGGTCGGCAACTGGCAAATGATGGTGCTGTCATCCTTCCTGCTGGGGCTGGGATCGGGCACGGTCGTGCCATTGCAGACCCGGCTGATGGATGTCGCAGGCAAGGCGCAAAGCATGGCGGCAGCCATGAACCACGCCGCTTTCAACGCAGCCAATGCGCTTGGCCCGTGGCTTGCCGGCATGGCATTGACCGCAGGCTGGGGCTGGCGCTCGTCGGGGCTGGTGGGCGTCGCTTTGTCGATGGCGGGGCTTTTGACGCTATGGCTGACCTGGCGTCACGCGCGGCTCACGGGCACCTTGACCCAATAGCACCCGGCGCGACCCCGAGGCGAATTCGCGCCGCCAGGTGATGAACAAGACCACGCTGACCGCCACGATCAGCGCCGCAGGCCCGGCCAGCCAGGCAAGGCCCCCCAGCGCGAAATAGACACCGCGCAGCCCTCCGTTAAAGCTGCGGGCTGCGCGGATATTGATCTCGGCGGCCTGCATGGCGCGGGGCATGGACCGAGGATCATTGGCGTCATTTGGCACCGATCCCATGATGATGGCGCAATAGCCAAACAGGCGGTTCGACCAGACGAATTTCAGGAATGCGTCGACAACGAACAGCAAGATGACGACGATCTTGACCTCCCATTGGATGGTCGGGATATGCGCCATGTCGAATTGCCGTGCCAGGCCGCTGATGCGATCGGCATTGCCGATCAGGGCCAGACCGCCGCCAATGGCAATCATGCAGGCCGACGCGAAAAACGCGGTGCTTTCGCGCAGGTTCGATAAGATATTGGCGTCAAAGATCCGCGGGTCACGATGGACGAACTGCTCCATCCATTCGCGGCGCAGCGCCTTCATCAGCACCGAAACCGAGGGTTTGTTGTCGGGCGGATGCTCGGTGCGCCAACCAATCCACAGCCAGCTGCCAACCAGCCAAAGCACTGCGACCAGATCCCAAAGATCAAAGGATTTCAGTATTGTCATGGCCGCATTCGTCATGGCTATCCTTTCCGCCGAGATTCAGCCCACAGCGGTTGCCTGTGCCGCGCGCTGGCGTTATCCACTTGCCGACAGTTATCGCCAGGAGGGCGGGCTGACCATTTCCAATCTGTCGCAAAACTTTGGGTTGCGTGACGGGAAACTGGGCAGACCGGGCGAGGGTTGTGCAGCAAGAAGATCAATATGTTGTCCAAGATATCTTAGACAATATCCTGATCACCAGCGGAGGGGAAATGATACCAGCTTTTTGCGAAAAGGCCGTGATGGGCCGCGCGATTTTGGTGATGGCGCGCGCCGGGGGCCACGCATCGGCCTTGGCTCGATCCAGATTTGGCGCCCCCCGCACCCCCACAGGATGCACAGGCTCAGCCCCTGTCTCAGCCCTTCTCTGGGCCGCCCGACCCGCCCTGATCTGCTGCCAGCATTAAGGAATTCTTCATGGAAATGCCGATACCCGACCGCCAGATCATTGCCCGCGGCAGTGCGATTGCCGCGCGCTTGCGTGCGGTTGTGCCCGGTGCCGTGATCGAGGATCCTGCCGAAACACGCGCCTATGAATGTGATGCTTTGTCGGCCTATCGCTGCCCGCCTTTGGCAGTGGTTTTGCCCGCAACCACTGAGGAAGTGGCAGAGGTTTTGCGCATTTGCCACGAAGAGGGCGTGCCGGTCGTGCCGCGTGGCGCGGGCACCAGCCTTGCAGGAGGCTCGATGCCGACGGCGGATGCAGTGGTGGTCGGGCTGTCGCGCATGACCGCGATCCTCGAGACAAGCTATGCTGATCGCCAGATCCGCGTGCAGGCGGGGCGAACCAATCTTTCGATTTCGGGGGCGGTGGATGGCGATGGATTTTTCTATGCGCCTGACCCCTCAAGCCAGCTTGCCTGCGCCATTGGTGGCAATATCGGCATGAACTCGGGCGGTGCGCATTGCCTGAAATATGGGGTGACGACGAATAACCTGCTTGGCCTGCGCATGGTGATGATGGATGGCACCATCGTCGATCTGGGCGGCCCGATGGGCGAGGCGCAGGGCCTGGACCTTTTGGGCGTGGTCTGCGGCTCGGAGGGGCAGCTGGGCATTGTCACCGAGGCGACATTGCGCATCTTGCCCAAGCCCGCAGGCGCTCGCCCGGTGCTGGTCGGCTTTGATTCCAGCGAGGGTGCGGGGGCCTGTGTCGCGGCCATTATCCGCGCCGGTGTCATCCCGGTCGCGATTGAGTTCATGGACCGGCCCTGCATCCGCGCCACCGAAGAATTCGCCAAGGCAGGCTATCCCGATTGCGAGGCCTTGCTGATCATCGAAGTCGAGGGCACGCCCGAGGAAATCAGCGAACAGCTTGATCTGATCCGCGTCATTGCCGAAGGGTTCAACCCGATCGAGTTTCGCGAAAGCAAATCCGAGGATGAATCGCGCAGGATTTGGCTGGGCCGAAAATCCGCCTTTGGCGCGATGGGGCAGATCAATGATTACATGTGCCTGGATGGCACGATCCCGGTCTCGACCTTGCCGAAAGTGCTGACGGAAATCGCGCGGCTTTCGGCGCAATATGGGCTGGGCGTTGCCAATGTCTTTCACGCGGGCGACGGCAATATGCACCCGCTGATCCTTTATAACGCGAATAAGCCCGGCGATCTTGAACTGTGCGAGGCCTTTGGCGCGGATATCTTGCGTCTTTGCGTCGAGGTGGGTGGTTGCCTGACCGGCGAACATGGCGTGGGCGTTGAAAAACGCGAATTGATGGCGGCTCAGTTCGCCCCCGAAGATCTGGAGATGCAGATGCGTGTCAAAGACAGTTTCGATCCGCATTGGTTGCTGAATGCGGCCAAGGTGTTCCCGCTGGCCAGTTCGGCCCCGCGCCGCGAGGGGCGCCCGAATGCGGCCTGAATCCGAGATTGAACTGGCCGAGATCATCCGCACTGCCAAATTTCCGGTGACGCCGATCGGCGGCGCCAGCCGTTTGCGTCCCGGCGAAGGGCAGGGCAGCCATATCGATTTGACGGGGATCAGCGGGGTAACTCTGTACGAGCCAGAGGCGTTGACCTTGGTCGCGCGCGCGGGCACCCCATTGGCCGAGATCAACCGCATCCTGGCGGCTGAAGGGCAGATGCTGGCATTCGAGCCGGATGCGCGGGCCGGCTCGACCATTGGCGGGATCGCTGCAAGCAATGCTTCGGGGCCGCGTCGGGTTCAGGTTGGCGCCTGCCGTGACGCCATGCTGGGGGTTCGCTTTGTCACCGGCGAGGGCGAAATCGTCAAAAACGGCGGCCGGGTGATGAAGAATGTCACCGGTTATGATCTGGTCAAGCTGATGGCGGGCTCGCGCGGAACTTTGGGGATTTTGACCGAGATTTCGCTGAAGACCGCGCCGATTCCGCCCGCGAGCCGTTTGCTTGCGCTAAGGGGGCTGGATCCGCAAACGGCCATCGCCGCCCTGACCGAGGCGCTGACCGGGCCTTTCGACATCAGCGCGGCGGGCTGGCTTGCGGGTGAGGGGGCGGTGATCCGCCTTGAAGGGCTTGCGGGCTCGGTCGATCTGCGCAGCCGTGCCATTGGCACCAGCTTGGCGCGATTTGGTCAAATCACCGAGGTGGACCCAGCGCTTGCTGCCCAGTTGGTGCCATCCCGCGCCCCTGTGGGGGATCTGTGGCGCATCCTTTGCCTGCCGACGCAGGCCCCGGCGCTGCTCAAGGCGCTTCCTCAGCCATTGGCGGTGGATTGGGGCGGCGGGTTGATCTGGGTGGCCCTGCCCGAAGGAGAGTTACCCGTTCTGCCCGAGTTTCAGGGGCAGGCAACACGCATGACCGGGCAAGATCCCCATGATCTTCCCGCCATGAACCCCGTGGTCGCGCGGCTGAACGACAGCCTGCGCGCCAAATTCGATCCGCGCAGTATTTTTGCCGGAACGTCCGGGCATGCAGGAAAGAGCGCATAAGATGCAGACGAACTTTACCCCTGAGCAACTGCAAGATCCCGGTATTGCCCATGCCAACAAGATTTTGCGCTCTTGTGTGCATTGCGGATTTTGCACCGCGACCTGCCCGACCTATCAGGTCCTGGGCGATGAATTGGATAGCCCGCGCGGGCGGATCTATCTGATCAAGGACATGCTGGAAAATGATCGGCCTGCCGATGAAAAAACGGTCAAGCATCTGGATCGTTGCTTGTCATGTCTGTCTTGCATGACGACCTGCCCCTCGGGGGTGAACTACATGCATCTGATCGATCATGCGCGCGTTCATGTCGAAAAGACCTATCGCAGACCCTTAAGTGATCGTGCGCTGCGTTGGCTTTTGGCGCGGCTTTTGCCTTATCCCAAGCGCTTTCGTCTGGCGCTGCTGGGTGCAAAGATCGCGCGGCCCTTTGCCGGGCTGATGCCGGATCGGCGCCTGCGTGCCATGCTGGAGATGAGCCCGAAGGTCATCCCCAGCGTCAGCCGCAATGATGATGGCCAGACCTTTGCCGCGATTGGTACCAAGCGGGCGCGGGTGGCCTTGATGCCCGGTTGCGCGCAGCGGGCGCTGAACACCGATATCAACGATGCCACCATCCGCCTGTTGCGTCGCGCAGGCTGCGAGGTCGTGATCCCCGAAAAATTCGGCTGCTGCGGGGCTTTGACCCATCATATGGGGCGCGAAACAGATGCGCTGCGATCCGCCCGCGCCACCATCAACGGCTTTCTTGCGGCTGATCGCGCAGGCGCGCTGGATGCGATCATCATTAACACCTCGGGTTGCGGCACGACGATCAAGGATTACGGGCATATGTTCGCGGGCGATGCCATGGCAGCCGAGGCCAGCAAGATCGCGGGTCTGGCGCGTGATGTGACAGAGTTTTTGGAGGGTCACGGACTGCCAGACAGGGCCGGGGATGCCTCCGTTGCGGTACCTTTGCGCGTCGCCTATCACTCGGCCTGCTCGTTGCAGCATGGCCAGCAGATCCGCAGCGCGCCGAAAACGCTTTTGGCGGCTGCAGGCTATCAGGTGCTGGAACCGGCCAATCCGCATTTGTGCTGTGGCTCGGCCGGGACGTATAACCTGATGCAGCCCGAGCTGTCCCAAGAGCTGAAACAGCGCAAAGTTGCGACGATCGAGGCGCTGTCGCCCCAGATCATCGCCGCGGGAAATATCGGCTGCATGATGCAGATCGGCTCGGCGACCGAAGTGCCGATCGTACACACGGTCGAGCTGTTGGACTGGGCGACCGGTGGCCCAAAACCCGCAGCGCTGGCCTGAATGATCGCGGCCCTGGGATTTTGGTTGCGGCCAAAGATCCCAAGGCTGCGCGGCTGGTCATCCCGCTTCAAGCCGCCTCGCTGTCATAAGGCAAGGGCCAGTGATCAAGGCTTGCCTGCCGCTTCGCAAAAGCGCCGCGCGCGATCAGGGCGCATGTTCACCTGTTATCTTCAAGCGCGCCACACAGGGTTGGGTAGAGCTCAGGTTGCAGTGGCCGGGTTCCGGTGGTCAGGCTTCGGTAGTCGGGCTTCGGTAGTCGGGCTTGAAACCAAAGCGGGCGCATCCCATCTTTAAGCGGTCGGAGGGCCAGAGGGCGCCGACATTCCGCCCGCCCGAATCCGGGGGGCTGAT
>NZ_DALZMB010000105.1:0-13052 GCF_032007265.1 Paracoccus sp. (in: a-proteobacteria)
CCGGTGCCAATCGGCGGGGAGGTGCGCTTGGGCTTGGCCGTCGGATGGGCCAAAGGATCACCCAAACGGGCCTGCTCTGGCTTATCGGTTTGCGCATCTGGGTCGGATGCTGAAGGCGTAGATCCCTCCTCGTCCTGATCCTGCCCGGAGGTCGATGGATCGATCGCGGGTACAGGCCGGGTAAATGCGAGCCGCGCCAAGTCACTGCGCGGCAACTGATCACAAAACCCCTGAGTTGGGTCCTGTCCCAAACCTTGGGCACGATCCCCGCCCCCGGATTCACCCGTTTCAGCTTTCCCATTATAGCCCAAAAGGTGGCACAGATCTTGATTGGGACGCAGCCCCCGGCCCATTTCCTGCCGGATCAAGGGCTCTGCCGCGGTTTCCGCACGCAGCTGCAGCGCCGGGCCAGCATCGGCCGGCTCGGGGCCAAGGTCGGGCAATTGGGTTTGCGGCCGCGTGTCACTGACCAATTCGCCCGGCCGCAGTTGCGTGACAATCGCATCCGTCAGCGCGTGTTCGATTTGTTGCGCACGGGTCTGCGCAGGTGCGGCATCCGTTTCCGAGGCCGCATTTTGATCCGAAAGATATCTGCGCGCAGTCAGACTGGGCGGATAGCCGCATAGCTGAGTGCCATCGCGGGCAACCCGCGCCGTCCAGTCTTGGTCCTTGCGCGTAAAGACGCAGCCCGTGCTGTCGATATACTGATGCGCAGTAAAGTCGGCAAGCGGCTGCTCGGCCAGCGCAAAGGCCTGAGCGGTGGCAGCACCGCCCCAAAGCAATGCCGCCAGAGTGATAATCGCTTTGTCCAACCCCGTGCCCTATCTTTGCCCCGTCCCTTTCGGAATAGGGCAAAGACCTGAACTTGGAGTTAACGGCGCTTACTTGGTGCCAAACATCCGATCGCCCGCATCGCCCAGACCCGGCACGATATAGCCATGCTCGTCCAGACGCTCGTCCAGCGAGGCGGTGACGATCGGTACATCGGGATGGGCCTCTTTCATGCGCTTGACCCCTTCAGGCGTCGCCAGAAGGCACAGGAAGCGCAGGTTGCGCGCGCCCGCCTGTTTCAGAATATCGATCGCCGCGACCGAAGAGTTGCCGGTTGCCAGCATCGGATCGACCACGATGGTCATGCGCGCATCCAGCTCGTTGGGCACTTTCGAATAATATTGAACCGGTTGCAGCGTTTCCGGGTCACGGTAAAGCCCGATAAAGCCCACGCGCGCAGCCGGGATCAGCTCGAGAATCCCGTCCATCAGACCGTTTCCGGCCCGCAAGATCGAGATCAGCGCCAGCTTTTTCCCCTCAAGGGTCGGCGCTTCCATCGAGCAAAGCGGCGTTTCAATATGGGTGGTGGTCAGGTCCAGCTCGCGCGTGACCTCATAGGCCAAAAGCAAGCTGATTTCGCGCAACAGCCTGCGAAACCCCGCAGTCGAGGTTCCCTTGTCGCGCATGATGGTCAGTTTGTGCTGAACCAGCGGGTGGTTCACGACGGTGAGGTGCTCGGTCATGACAATTCCTTTTGCAGGCGGGTCTTCGTGTCAGTATCGCAGAAAGCCGCCTCGATAGCCCAGAGATTCATGCGGCGAAAGTCCTCATCGTGCCAAGAGAATGCTTCTGCGAGCCTTTCATATTCCTGCCGCAGCGTCGTTTTGAAAAAAGGCGGGTCGTCGGTCGAGATCGTGACCCGCACCCCCGCATCCGCCAATCGCGCAATTGGATGAGCATGCCAATCCGGATAAATCCCCAGCGCAAGGTTCGAGCCGGGGCAGCATTCAAGCGTGATGGCGCGGTCCGCCAGATCGCGCATCAAGGCAGGATCTTCGACCGCGCGCACGCCATGGCCAAGTCGAGTGACGCCTAGGCGCAAGGCCTCGCGGATGGATTGGGGCCCTGCCCATTCGCCTGCGTGGCATGTCAGGCCCAACCCAGCCTCGCGGGCGCAATCAAAGGCCCAGGCGTGATCCTCGGCGCTTCCGACCGTCTCGGCCCCGCCCATGCCAAAGCCCGTGCACCACCCGCCCGAGGTTTCGGCAGCGCAGCGCGCAGCGCGTTTGCTTTGGTCTTGGCCAAAATGGCGCACGGCAGTGGCAATAGCGCGGCATTCGATCCCTTGTGCGCGAAAGCTATGTGCCACCTCGGTCATGGCCGCTACATGGTCCTGCCAGGCATAGAGATCGCCCCCGCCGCAAAAATCGGGTGCGATGAAGATTTCGCAATAGATCACGCCATCTTCGGCGCGTTCACTTAGCACCTCGCCAAGCAGGCGCGCATAATCGCGCGGCGATGTCAAAAGCGAGGTCACGCTTTCATAAAGGCGCAAAAATTCGAAAAAGTCGCGATAGGCATAATTGCCTTTGTCATCGAACAACCGTGGCAGATCGATACGCTTTTCCTTGGCCAGCGCGCGCACAAAAGCCGGCGGAGCCGCCCCTTCCAGATGCAAGTGAAGTTCTGTCTTTTTCATAATGCCTTCAGAAATGAACGTCCGGGGCCAACCGGGGCCAGCCCCAGATGATCGGCAAAGGATGCCGCGACATCGGCATAGGCCACTTGCCCGATCGGCAAAAGCCCCCGCCCCCAGCCCAGCACGGGCACGCGCTCTCGGGTGTGGTCCGTGCCCGTCCAGCTGGGATCGTTGCCATGATCGGCAGTAAAGATCACCAGATCGCCCGGGCGAAGGCGCGCCAGCATCTGCCCCACGATCTGATCGAACCATTCCAGCGCGCGGGCATAGCCGGAAATATCGCGGCGATGGCCGTAAATGCTGTCGAATTCCACGAAATTGGCAAAAGTCAGACTGCCGGACTCGGCGGTTTCAGCCAGCTGCAAAAGGTGCTGGGCCAGATCAAGATCGCTTTTGCCAAGATGCAATTGGCTGATGCCGCGATGCGAGAAAATGTCGCCGATCTTGCCAATCGCATGGGTGGTGCGGCCTTGGCCAAAGGCGCGGTCCAACAGCGTATCTGCGGGCGCAGGAATAGCGTAATCATGGCGATTGGCGGTGCGGGTAAAGTCGCCCACCGTTCCGATGAAAGGTCGCGCGATCACACGGCCAACCCGCATCGGATGCACGATCTTTGCCACCTCGACGCAAAGGGCAAGCAGGCGCTTTAGGCCAAAGTGATCTTCATGTGCGGCAATCTGCAAGACGCTATCGCCCGAAGTATAGCAGATCGGCCAGCCATTTTGCAGATGTTGGGCACCAAGGCGTGCTATGATCTCGGTGCCCGAGGCATGGCAATCCCCCAATATGCCCTCAACCCCCGCAAGATCAGCAATCTGGCGGCTTAATGCGGGGGGAAAGCTGGGCGTTGTGTTGGGAAAATAATGCCAGCGCCACGGCACGGGCACGCCCGCCAGCTCCCAATGACCCGAGGGGGTGTCCTTGCCCCCCGAGACTTCGGTCGCCGCCCCCCATATCCCTTCGGGAATGGCGCCCAAACCCGGCCCATCCATGCCCGAGGCCAGCTTGAGCGCCGCCCCCAATCCCAACCGGTCCAGATGGGGCAGATGCAAAGGGTGGGCCGCGGCAATATGGGCCAAGGTATTGGCGCCCGTATCAGGGCAGGCACCATTGAAAAACTGATCGGCATCGGGCGCGCCGCCGATGCCCAGACTGTCCATCACCACCAAAAAACCGCGTGGCTTAGACATCTTGGGTGATCCTTTCGCGAATAAGCTTGGGCAAATCCGGGGCGAGCGGGCCCAGATGATAGGCTGCACGCAGCCGCGCAGCCGCGCTCTCGGCTGCGGTCACGCTGCTGGCGTGAACAAAGCCCAAAGGTCGCTGGGGCGTCACCTCATCGCCAAGCGCCAAAAGCCCGTCGAAGCCAACACTTGGATTAATCTGATCCGTTGCGCGTTGCCGCCCCCCGCCAAGTGCCACCACCGCCTCGCCAATTGCGGTTGCGTCAATCGCAGTGACATAGTGGCGCCCCTCGCCGCAATTCTGCGCGAAAACCGGCAGGCTGACGCTTGCCTTGGCAAAATAGCGTTGCGGATTATCGATTAAATCGGGCGGCCCCCCCTGCGCGGCAATCATTCGTGCGAAATGCTGGGCCGCGGCACCCGAACCGAAAACCGACCTGGCACGGGCGCGATCCATACCCGCAAGCGTCAGGCATTCCTCGGCCAGGCTCAGCGCAAGTGTGACAAGCCGACCCGTGCCGGTGTGGAATGCCTCAATCACCGCGTTGATCTCTAGCGCATTCCCCGCAGCCGTGGCCAAGGGTTGATCCATATCGGTGATGCAGGCCATCGTCGGGCAACCCGCCGCATTGGCAGTGCTGACCAGCGCATGGGCCAATTCGCGCGCAGCCCCCAGATCACGGCAAAACGCCCCCGAGCCGCATTTGACATCAAGTACCAGCCCCTCAAGCCCTGCAGCCAGCTTTTTCGACAGGATCGAGGCCGTGATCAGATCAAGACTGGATACCGACCCGCTTTCATCGCGAATGGCATAAAGACGCGCATCCGCAGGCGCCAGCCGCGCATTGGCAGCGATGATTGCCGCGCCGCATTCGGCAACGGTCTTGCGAAACTCGGCATCGCTGAGTTGGACGCGAAAGCCGGGAATGGCCTCTAACTTGTCCAAGGTGCCGCCTGTATGCCCCAGACCGCGCCCCGAGATCATGGGCACATAAGCTCCACATGCCGCCAGAACCGGGGCAAGGATCAAGCTGACGCTGTCGCCGATCCCGCCTGTCGAATGCTTGTCCAGAACGGGGCCGGGCAGATCCCATGCCAGAACGTCACCCGAATCCCGCATGGCCTGGGTCAGCGCCGCTCGCCCCTGCGCCCCTGCGCCACGCAAGAGAACCGCCATGGCAAAGGCCGCCGCCTGAGCATCGGTGACAGTGCCATCGACCAGACCGCGCGCGATCAGCTGCGCGCCTTGCGGGCTAAGCCCCTGCCCTTGTCGCAACGCCGCGATAACCGTCCGGGGATCGCTCATAGGGGGATGGTCATATGATCGCGGCCAAAGCGGCCCGGCAGCAATTCGCCGATGCTGGTCTGATCAAGCGCCCCTGCAACGCTGGCCAAAAGAACCGGAGTGGCCGGCGCGCCAAATTCGGCAAGCTTTTGGCGACACCCCCCACAGGGCGGCGTGGGGGCTGGGCTATCGGCAATCACACAGACCGCGGTCAACTGGGTTTCGCCCGCCGCGATCATGGCGGCGATTGCCCCGGCCTCGGCGCAGGTCCCCTCGGGATAGGCGACGTTTTCCACGTTACAGCCTTGATAAATCTGACCCGAGGCGCCGCGTATCGCCGCCCCGACCTTGAAGTTGGAATAGGGCGCATAGGCGCGCTCGCGCACCTGCCGCGCGGCCTTTAGCAGGTCTGTATCTGCTGGCTGCAATGTGCCATCACGCGCCTGCCTATCCTGGTTCGACATATCGGTCATGGCCCCCTCGCTTTCTCTGCCGATCTTGCTTGGCACGGTCTTGTGTTGCAAGTCACACAACGCCCCCTGTTCCCCGTCGAAAAAATAGTTTAACGCTGAACCATCTGCAGGAGGACCAGATGAAAGAGCGTAGGCAGGATAACGCAAAACAGGCGGCATTGGACTATCACGAATTCCCTCGCCCCGGTAAACTTGAGATACGTGCGACCAAGCCGCTTGCCAATGGTCGCGACCTAAGCCGCGCCTATTCCCCTGGCGTCGCCGAGGCCTGCCTTGAGATCAAGGAAGATCCGGCAAATGCCGCACGTTATACGTCGCGCGGCAATCTGGTCGCTGTCGTCTCGAACGGCACCGCGGTTCTGGGTCTGGGCAACATCGGTGCGCTGGCATCCAAGCCGGTGATGGAAGGCAAGGCCGTCCTCTTCAAGAAATTCGCCAATATCGACTGTTTCGATATCGAGCTGAATGAAACCGATCCCGAAAAGCTGGCCGATATCGTTTGCGCGCTAGAGCCAACCTTTGGTGCGATCAACCTTGAAGACATCAAGGCACCTGATTGCTTCATCGTGGAAAAGCTGTGCCGCGAGCGGATGAATATCCCGGTCTTTCACGATGACCAGCACGGCACCGCCATCGTTGTGGGCGCCGCCGCCACCAACGCGCTGCATGTCGTGGGCAAGAAGTTCGAGGATATCAAAGTCGTCTCGACCGGCGGTGGCGCAGCGGGCATTGCCTGCCTGAACATGCTGCTGAAACTGGGCGTCAAGCGCGAGAATGTCTGGCTGTGTGATATTGATGGTCTGGTCTATAAAGGCCGCACCAGCCAGATGACGCCGCAAAAGGCGGAATATGCGCAAGACAGCGAGCTGCGTCAGTTGAATGACGTGATCGATGGCGCGGATCTTTTCCTTGGCCTGTCCGGTCCTGGCGTTCTGACGCCCGAGATGGTCAGCAAAATGGCCAAGCGCCCGATCGTGTTCGCCCTTGCAAACCCGACCCCGGAAATCCTGCCCGAGGATGTGCGCAGCGTCGCCCCCGATGCTTTGATCGCGACCGGGCGCTCGGATTTCCCCAACCAGGTCAATAACGTCCTGTGCTTCCCCTTCATCTTCCGGGGGGCGCTGGATGTTGGCGCGACGGTCATCAATGACGAAATGCAGATTGCCTGCATCAAGGCCATTGCCGCCCTTGCCCGCGCCACCACCTCGGCCGAGGCTGCCGCCGCCTATCAGGGCGAGCGACTGACCTTTGGCGCGGATTACCTGATCCCCAAACCCTTTGATCCGCGCCTGATCGGTACGGTTGCAACGGCTGTGGCCAAAGCGGCCATGGAAACCGGCGTCGCCACCCGCCCGCTGGCGGATATTGCCGCCTATAAGCGCGGGCTTGACGGGTCGGTCTTCCGCTCGGCCATGATCATGCGCCCGGTCTTTGAGGCCGCAGCAACCGCCAAGCGCCGCATCGTCTTTGCCGAAGGCGAGGACGAGCGTGTCTTGCGTGCCGCCAATGCCATGCTTGAGGAAACGACGGATGTTCCGATCCTAATCGGTCGCCCCGAGGTCATCGAGATGCGCGCCGAACGTGCGGGTCTTCCGATCCGACCGAATGTCGATTTCGAGATCGTGAACCCCGAAAACGATCCCCGCTATCGCGACTATTGGGGCACCTATCACGAGCTGATGGCACGCCAGGGCGTCACGCCCGATATTGCGCGCGCAATCATGCGCACCAATACCACCGCCATCGGTTCGGTCATGGTGCATCGTGGCGAGGCCGACAGCCTGATCTGCGGTACATTCGGGCAATTCTCTTGGCATCTGAACTATGTCAATCAGATC
Source organism: Paracoccus sp. (in: a-proteobacteria) (assembly GCF_032007265.1). GTDB lineage: Bacteria > Pseudomonadota > Alphaproteobacteria > Rhodobacterales > Rhodobacteraceae > Paracoccus. The sequence continues at coordinate 7,251 of NZ_DALZMB010000105.1, forward strand.
CTTGCTCGTGACGGGCTGCGCCCTGTCGGTGCCTTGTCGCTGCTGATCTTGGAAGATGGTCCGCTGTTTGTGGCCGACACTCAGGTCAACCACGCGCCGACGCCCGAACAGATCGCCGATACCGTAATCGGTGCTGCGCGCCATGTGCGCCGCTTTGGCGTCACGCCCAAGGTCGCTTTGTGCAGCCACTCGCAGTTCGGCAATCTCGACACCGATTCGGGTCGTAAGATGCGCGCCGCTTTGGCCATTCTTGAGGCACGCAATGTCGATTTCGTGTTCGACGGCGAGATGCATGTCGACTCGGCGCTGGACCCGTCCATCCGCGAGCGTCTTTTGCCGCATTCGCGTATCGAAGGGGCGGCAAACATTCTGGTGTTCTCGGGAACGGATTCGGCCTCTGGTGTTCGTAACGCCTTGAAGCTGAAGGCAAACGGACTTGAGGTTGGCCCGATTCTGATGGGGATGGGCAACCGCGCCCATATCGTGACCCCCTCGATCACAACCCGCGGCCTGTTGAACATGAGCGCAATCGCCGGCACGCCGCTGACCCATTACAGCTAAGGCGCGTTGCGGGTCTAAACCTTTAGCACAAATGCGGAATTTCCGCATTTGTGCGACAATCCCCTGTTATCGCAATCGCGATGCGCATCATAATTGCGATATCCGACTCCTTAGCGTAATAAAGCTGCGGAGCCTGAGGGGGATACCATGGCATACAAAGACATTTACGACGGCTGGAAAAACGATCCCGAGGCATTCTGGATGGAAGCCGCCCGGCAGATTGACTGGTTTCGCCCCCCTTCCAAAGCCCTGTTTGACGACAAAGCCCCGATTTACGAATGGTTTTCGGATGGGCTGGTAAACACCTGCTGGAATGCGGTGGACCGCCATGTCGAGGCGGGCCGCGGCGATCAGCTGGCGCTGATCCATTCCTCGCCGGTCACGCATACGGTCAAGGGCGTGACCTATCGCGAATTGCGTGATCATGTTGCGGGAATTGCGGGCGGGCTGCGTGACAAAGGCGTTAAAAAAGGCGATCGCGTCATCATCTATATGCCGATGATTGCCCAAGCGGTCGAGGCGATGCTGGCCTGTGCACGCATCGGTGCCGTTCATTCCGTGGTCTTTGGCGGCTTTGCGGCCAATGAGCTGGCCGTGCGCATCGAAGATTGCAAGCCCAAGGCCATTATCGCCGCCTCCTGCGGGATCGAGCCGGGCCGCATTGTCCATTACAAACCGCTGCTTGATAAAGCGATCGAGCTGTCCAGCCACAAGCCCGATTTCTGCGTGATCTATCAGCGCGAACAGGAAATCTGCGAGCTGATCCCAGGTCGCGATTACGCCTGGCACAGCTTCCGCTTTGGCGTCGAGCCCGCAGAATGCGTGCCCGTCGAGGGCAATCACCCCGCCTATATTCTTTATACATCGGGAACGACTGGCCAGCCCAAGGGCGTGATCCGCCATACCGGCGGGCAGCTGGTTGCGCTGAATTGGACGATGAAAAACATCTATAACATCGGTCCGGGCGATCGGTTTTGGACGGCATCCGACGTCGGCTGGGTCGTGGGGCACAGCTATATCTGCTATGGCCCCCTATTCGTCGGTGCGACCTCGGTCATCTACGAGGGCAAGCCTGTCGGCACCCCGGATGCGGGCATGTTCTGGCAGGTGATCCAGAACCATAAGGTCAAAAGCTTTTTCACCGCCCCCACCGCCATTCGGGCGATCCGACGCGAAGATCCTGACGGGTTGATGATCAAGGACTATAACCTGTCGAACCTTCAGGCGGTGTTTCTGGCGGGGGAACGGGCTGATCCGGAAACCATTGCTTGGCTGCAAAAGCACCTGAACGTTCCGGTGATTGATCATTGGTGGCAGACCGAATCCGGTTGGCCCATTGCCGCAAACCCCTTTGGGATCGAACTGTTGCCGGTCAAGCCGGGCAGCCCGACCTTGCCGATGCCGGGCTATGATGTGCAGGTGCTTGATGATGAGGGGCGCCCCCTGCCTGCGGGTGAATTGGGTGCGATTGCGATCAAACTGCCCCTGCCGCCCGGAACTCTTCCCGGGCTATGGCAGGCCGAGGCGCGGTTTCGCAAAAGCTATCTCGAGAAATTCCCCGGCTATTACGAGACAGGCGATGCGGGATATCTTGATGACGAGGGCTATGTCTACATCATGGCGCGCACCGATGACGTGATCAATGTCGCGGGCCATCGCCTGTCGACGGGCGCGATGGAAGAGGTTCTGGCCTCGCATCCCGATGTTGCGGAATGTGCGGTCATCGGTGCGGCCGATCAGTTGAAGGGCCAGATGCCTGTTGGTTTCCTTTGCCTGAAAAAAGGTGTCAGCACGCCTCATGATCAGGTGGTCAAAGAGGTCGTGGCACTGGTGCGCGACCGTATTGGCCCGGTGGCTGCCTTTAAATCGGCAGTGGTGGTCGATCGGCTGCCCAAAACCCGTTCCGGTAAGATCTTGCGCGCCAGCATGGCCAAGATCGCCGACAACCAGACCTTCGCGCCGCCCGCGACCATCGATGATCCTGCCATTCTTGATGAGATCCGCCTTGCCCTGCAAAGCATCGGCTACGCCAAAGAGGCATGAATGTGAAAACGGGCGCCCTTGGGCGCCCGTTTGATCATCTGTCAGCCTGCGCGCAAGCAAATGCCCTTACGCGATATGGGCACCCAGTCGCTGCATCAGCGGCAGGAAGTCCGGGAAAGAGGTCATGATCGGGCTGCCGTCATCGACACTGATCGGCTGATCCGATGCCAGACCTGCGATCAGGAACGACATGGCGATGCGGTGATCCAGATGGGTCACGGCCTCGGCGCCGCCTTGCAGGCTGCCGGTGCCGATCACCGTCATGCTGTCGCGGGTTTCCTCGACCTGCGCACCGTTGGCGCGCAGCCCGACGGCCATGGCATCAATGCGGTCGCTTTCCTTGACGCGCAATTCGGCCACGCCATTCATCACGGTCGGGCCTTGTGCAAAGCAGGCAATGACCGACAGGATCGGGAATTCATCGATCATGCTGGCCGCGCGCTCGGCAGGAACGCTGACACCTTTCAGCGGGCTATAGCGCACCACCAGATCCGCGACGGGCTCACCCCCCTCTTCGCGGGTGTTTTCAAAGGTGATATCCGCGCCCATCTCTAGCAAGGTGACGTATAGACCATCGCGCGTCGGGTTGCGGCTGACACCCGGCACGCGGATTTCAGAACCCGGAACGATCAGCGCTGCGGCGACCGGAAAGGCCGCGCTTGACGGATCGCGAGGGACCGCCACGCTTTGAGCGCGCAATTCCGGGCGCCCTGTCAGCGTGATGACATGTCCTTCGGGGGTTACTTCGGTCTGGATCTGTGCACCAAAGCCCTTGAACATACGCTCGGTATGATCGCGGGTGGCCTCGGCCTCGATCACGACCGTGTCGCCGGGGGCATTCAGCCCGGCAAAAAGGATCGCGGATTTGATCTGCGCGCTGGCCACCGGGGTTTTGTAACGGACCGGTACCGGCTCGGCCGCGCCTTGGATGGTGACAGGCAAACGGCCGCCTTCGCGCGACGAAATCTGGCAGCCAAACAATGCCAAAGGATCGGTCACACGCGCCATCGGACGCCGCGACAGGCTGGCATCGCCCGTAAAGGTCGTGGTGATCGGTGTCGTGGCCATGGCCCCCATGATCAGACGCACGCCGGTGCCCGAGTTTCCGCAATCGATCACGGATTCGGGCTCGGCAAAGCCGCCAACGCCCACACCCTGCACCGACCATGCCCCCTCGCCCGTGCGCGTCACCGTCGCACCAAAGGCTTGCATGGCCTTGGCGGTGTCCAGCACATCCTCGCCCTCCAGAAGGCCGGTGATGGTGGTCTCACCAACCGCCAAAGCGCCCAGAATCAGCGCACGATGGCTGATCGACTTGTCGCCTGGAACAGCGGCCTCGCCGGTCAATGCCCCCGAGCGATGGGCTTTCATGGGCTTGGGTTCAGCGGAATGAGACATGGGGCAGCCTTTCAGATGATACGCAGATCAGACATCGTTGCGACGGAAGGTGACATAATGGGGCACACGGCCCTCACGCAGGGCCTTCTGTTCATAGCGGGTCGAAATCCAGTCGTCCCAAGCCACGCCGCCCTCGCTGATCAGGGTGAAACCGGCGGGCGGAACCTCTTCGAGGGTCTGGCGGACGTAATCGGGAATATCCGTAGCCACGCGGAATTCGGCACCCGGCTTCAGCACGCGCGCAAGCGGGATCAGATGCTCGGGGGTGACAAAGCGACGGCGGTGGTGACGCGCCTTGGGCCAGGGATCTGGATAGTTCAAAAAGGCCTTGTCGATCGAGGCCGGTGGAAGCACATCCATCAAATCACGCGCATCGCCCGCATGAACGCTGACGTTTTCGACAGCCGCTGCGCGGATCTTGCCCAAAAGCATGGCGACGCCGTTGATGAAGGGCTCGCAGCCGATCACGCCAACCTCGGGGTAGCGCGCGGCCATATGGACCATGTGCTCGCCCCCACCAAAGCCGACCTCTAGCCAGACCGGACGCGCATCGCCAAAGATGCTGGCGGGCGTCACAATCAGACGTTCGGGATTTTCTTCGATGGTGATACCTTGCGGACGCAGATCGCCAAGATCCTCGGCCAGATAGCCTTTTTGGCTCTGGCGGAGGGTCTTGCCGTGGCGGCGTCCGTAAAAGTTGCGACGCGGGGGGGCTGGATCGAATTCGCTCATATCCGGGCTTTGCCCGGCTGACGCGAAAAGGTCAAGCGACCCCGCATCACCGCTTATTCAGCAGCCAGTCGGCTGATGACGACCGTGACTTCCGGCTTCTTGCCGATCTCTTCCATCGAGACCTGACGGGTGATCTTCCGGATCGCCTCTTCCAGGCGTTTATCGCTGCGCGCGGTGGCATCGTCAGCGCGATCCAGGAATTCCGACAGCTCGGATTCGATCTGCTCGGCCAGGCTGACCCCTGCCCGGCCACGCTCGGGCAGGCCCATGGTTTCCACCAAAGCATCCGGAATCAGATGGTCATCCTCATCCACGATGATCGAGACGATCGCATGCCCGTTCAGCGCCATACGGATACGGTCACGTACAACGCCGTCCATCGCCCCGATCAGCACCGAGCCATCTAGATAAATTCGGCTGGTTTCGATACGTTCCGCGACCACCGGACGATTTCCCGTCACATCGACCATGGTGCCGTTAGTGGCCACAATCGAGGCAATCCCCTTGTTGGCGGCAATCGTTGCGTGTTCGCGCAAATGCATATGCTCGCCATGCATCGGAATGACCATCTGCGGCTTCAGCAGCTCGTGCACGGCCTCGATGTCGGGACGGTTGGCATGGCCGGACACGTGATAGGTGCCATCATCGGCATCATAGACATCGACCCCCATTTCCGAGAATGAGTTCATGATGCGGATCACGCCACGCTCGTTGCCGGGAATGGTGCGAGAGCTGAACAGGAAGCTGTCACCATCCTTCAGGTTCAGGCCAAGATAGCGCCCACGCGAGAGCTGCGCCGAAGCCGCGCGGCGTTCGCCTTGCGAGCCGGTGACGATCAGCATGACCTTGTCACGCGGCAGATCCGCCGCCTCTTCCGGGCCGATGACGGGCGGGAATGCCCCCAAAACACCGGTTTCCTGCGCGACGCTGACCATGCGGCGCATGGCGCGGCCCAGCAAGCAAACCTTGCGGCCCGCAGCAACGCCCGCCTCGGCCAGGGTTTTCAGACGCGCCACGTTCGAGGCAAAAGTGGTCGCCACGACCATATTCTTTTGCGCCATGACGAAA
>NZ_DALZMB010000106.1:0-12661 GCF_032007265.1 Paracoccus sp. (in: a-proteobacteria)
GAGCGCGTCGCAGCCATTACCCCAGCCCGAGCCCTACGTCCCCAGCCCCGAAGATATGCCGCTGGGGCTGTCACCCGGCGAGGATCCGGCCGACAATGTCGTCTGGAGCACGACCTTGCCCCCGGTCGCGCCAGCGCCGCAGCCGACCGCGCCAAGCGCCGCTGGCGCTCAGGGTGCAACCGGCGGGACAAGCCCAACCGTCACGCCGGGCGCGGCTGATGATGCCAGTGGGGCAGCGCCGCAGGCAGCAGCGGACGGCACGACGCCGTAACAGTGGGCCGGGCGGCGCAAGGTTGCCCTTGGCCGCCGTCTAGCCCTTGAAGGGTTGGCGCGAATTGCGCGGCGACGGCAGTGGCCACGCCTACAGATCGGACCGGCCAAAGCTCACAGCAGCAAGCTTGGCTCATGCCTCAAAGTGAAAAGCCCCGGCGATGATGCCGGGGCTTTGTCAATTTCCAGGGGCCAGATCATGGCCTGTATCGTCAGACCCGCTGATCAGGCCTTGGCAAGATTGCGCAGCACGTAATGCAGCACGCCACCGTTTTCGAGATATTCAATCTCGACCTCGGTATCGACACGTGCCTTCAGCTGGATGGTCCGCTCGCGGCCATCGGCATAAAGGATGTGGCAAGGGACCAGCGACAGCGGCTTGAACTCGTCCTCAAGCCCGTCGATCGAGATGACCTCGTCACCCGTCAACCCCAGCGATTTGCGCGTCGCACCTTCGGTGAACTCGAAGGGGATCACACCCATGCCAACAAGGTTGGACCGGTGGATGCGCTCAAAGCTTTCCGCGATCACGGCCTTGACGCCCAGCAGGTTGGTGCCCTTTGCCGCCCAGTCGCGCGACGAGCCTGCACCATATTCGATGCCGCCAACGATGATCAGCGGAATGCCTGCCGCCTGATAGGCCATAGCGGCGTCATAGATTGCCGTCTGCTTGCCATCCAGATCCTTGGTATAGCCGCCTTCGACATTATCCAGCATCTCGTTCTTGATGCGGATATTGGCAAAGGTGCCGCGCATCATGACTTCGTGGTTGCCGCGGCGCGAGCCGTAGCTGTTGAAGTCCTTGGGCGCGACCTGATGTTCGGTCAGGTAAATACCAGCCGGGGTCGTCGGTTTGAACGAACCCGCGGGCGAGATGTGGTCGGTCGTGATCATATCGCCCAGCAGCGCCAGAATGCGCGCGCCTTCGATATCGTGGATCGCACCCGGATCTTTGGACATGCCGCGGAAATAGGGCGGGTTCTGGATATAGGTCGAACCTGCCGGCCAGTCATAGGTCTCGCTGTCGGTGACCTTCACGGCCTGCCAACGCTCGTCGCCTTTGAACACATCGGCGTATTTCGACTGGAACATCTCGCGCGTGACGATGGTGTCAACCAGTTCCGCAACCTCTTTCGAGGACGGCCAGATGTCTTTAAGAAAGACCGGCTTGCCCTCGTTCGAGTAACCCAGCGGCTCGGTGGTCAGATCGATATTCATATCGCCTGCGATGGCATAAGCCACGACCAAGGGCGGGGATGCCAGATAGTTCGCGCGCACATCCGGGCTGATGCGGCCCTCGAAGTTGCGGTTGCCCGACAGGACCGAGACCGCGACCAGATCATTGTCGTTGATCGACTTCGAGATTGCGGGCTCAAGCGGGCCCGAGTTGCCGATACAGGTCGTGCAGCCGAAACCGACAAGGTTAAAGCCAAGCGCATCCAGATCTTCCTGAAGGTTGGCGGCCTTCAGATATTCCTCGACGACCTGCGAGCCGGGGGCGAGCGAGGTTTTGACCCAAGGCTTGCGGGTCAGGCCAAGGGCGCGCGCCTTGCGAGCGACCAGACCAGCGGCCATCAGCACATAGGGGTTCGAGGTATTGGTGCAAGAAGTGATCGAGGCGATCACGATTGAGCCGTCATGCAGCTTGTAATCCTGACCTTCGACATCGCCAGATTTATAGCCATCGTGATGGCCCGGCAGATCGTCAGGGGCAGGGGCGCCGCCTTCTTCTTTCCAGCGACGCTCGGCCTTTTCGGTGGGCTGAGGCAGATCGCGGGTGCCGCAGATGTATTTGCGGAATTCTTCGGCTGAAGCGGTCAGCGGCACGTGGTCTTGTGGACGTTTGGGGCCCGAAATCGCGGGAACGACATCGCCCTGATCCAGTTCCAGCGTCGAGGAATAGACCGGCGCGTAATCGGCACCGCGCCAGAAGCCGTTTTCTTTGGCGTAAGCTTCGACCAGCGCAATCCGGTCTTCTTCGCGACCGGTCTGACGCAGATAGCGCAGGGTCTCGTTGTCGATCGGGAAAAAGCCGCAGGTTGCGCCATATTCGGGCGCCATATTGGCGATGGTCGCGCGATCGGCCAGCGGCATATGGTCAAGACCTTCGCCGTAGAATTCGACGAATTTGCCGACAACGCCGTGTTTGCGCAGCATTTGCACGACTTTGAGCACGAGGTCGGTCGCGGTGACGCCTTCCTTCAGTGCGCCGGTGATCTTGAAGCCCACGACCTCGGGGATTAGCATCGAAACCGGCTGGCCCAGCATCGCGGCCTCGGCTTCGATCCCGCCAACGCCCCAGCCCAGAACGGCCAAGCCGTTGACCATGGTGGTGTGGCTGTCGGTGCCGACCAGCGTATCGGGATAGGCGACTTCTTCGCCGTTCTGGTCCTTGTCGGTCCAGACGGTCTGCGCCAGATATTCCAGGTTCACCTGATGGCAGATGCCGGTGCCGGGGGGCACGACGCGGAAGTTGTTAAAGGCGTTCTGACCCCATTTAAGGAAGGTGTAACGCTCCATGTTGCGCTCGTATTCCAGCTCGACGTTGCGCTGGAAGGCGCGCGGCGTGCCGAATTCGTCGATCATGACCGAATGGTCGATGACCAGATCAACCGGGTTCAGCGGGTTGATTTTCTGCGGATCGCCGCCAAGCGCCTTGATGCCGTCGCGCATCGCGGCAAGGTCGACGACGGCGGGAACGCCGGTGAAGTCCTGCATCAGCACGCGGGCAGGGCGATAGGCAATCTCACGCGGGTTCTGACCGCCAAGCGTAGCCCATTCAGCAAAGGCCTTGATATCGTCAACCGAAACGGTTTTGCCGCCGTCTTCAAAGCGCAGCAGGTTTTCCAGCACGACCTTCAGAGCCGCGGGAAGTTTAGAAAAATCGCCCAGCCCTGCTTCGGTCGCGGCAGGGATTGAATAATAAGCATAAGTTTTACCAGCGGCCGTAAGGCTGCGGCGGGTTTTCGAGGTGTCTTTTCCCGTTTCGATGGGCATGGCTCGCTCCCTATCGTTGCAAAGGTGGCTTTAAGGCTGTCTGGACGTCATTTGCGCTTTTTTGGCGCGCGGCGCAAGGCTCTGGCATGCAATTGTATGCAATTGTATGCTAAAAGTGATCCCAACCCGCTGGCTGTTGCCGCCGAAGCACGCTCGAGCAACGCGAGAGCATTCTAACAAAGCCTTGATTTGTCACCTAGCACCCTCAGCGATTAGGTGAACAGGCTTTTTGATCGGCATGATGCCTTTGGATAACCAATTATGACGGCACTTTTGTATCACCACGGGACTGCAGGCGCGCTGCGTCCGGGGCGTATGCGCCGTCTGGCAATCGTCGGGCTGCTGGCGCTGGTGTATGGCGTGATCGCCCAACCGCTATGGGCACAAGAGGATCACAGCTCTTTCGAGGGCGACGAAATGGCGCAGGGCCTGACCGGCGAAGATATGGTCGGATCGATGCTGGATGCCTCGGATGGTGAGGCTGGCCTGATCCGGGCGCCACTTGGTGGCAGCGGATATCCGGTCCCGCCCTCGCAGGCCGATCCTTTCTTCAGCCTGACCCAGCCAGAGACCGGGCTTTTCGGCAATAGCTTTCTGGCCGGACAGCCTGCCGCGAAATTTGCAAGCGCGCCCGCGCCAGAGATCGGCCCGCTGGGGCAGACGCCTGTCGTGGTCGAGCTGTTCACCTCGCAGGGGTGCACCGCCTGTCCCCCGGCGGATGATATGCTGGCCGAGCTGTCAGATCGCCCTGATGTCTTGGCCCTGTCATGGCATGTCGATTATTGGGACTATCTTGGCTGGGCGGATGAATTCGCCCGCCCCGAGTTCACCCAACGCCAAAAGCAATATGCCAGCGCGGCAGGAGAGCGTTCGATTTATACGCCTCAGATCCTTGTCGATGGCACGGATACATTGATCGACCTGCGCCCGGCCGAGCTGATGGGCATGATCAACTCGCATCTGGCGCGTCCGGTGGCGCTGTCGGTGACGGCGCAGAACGTGAATGACAGCTATCAGATCGAGCTGACCCCGCGTGCCCAATTGAAGCGGGGGGTGGTCTTGCTGCTGGTGCGCTATGCGCCGCGCCGTCAGGTCGAGGTCAAAGCCGGCGAGAATCGCGGGCTGACGCTGAGTTATCGCAATATCGTGCTGGGGGTCGAACAGATCGCGCATTGGGATGGCAAGGCGCCTTTGCGCCTTAAGGTGTCCAACTCGGCCAAAGGTGGGCAGGATTTCCCCGCCGATACGCGCCACGCCATTCTGGCCCAACAGATCGGTCGGAAGGGCGCGCCTGCAGGCGCCATTCTGGCGGCCGTCAAGCTGGACTGATCTCAAGGCGAGTTGACGGCAAAGTGGATTGACGGCCACGTCCCGGATAGGGCAGGTCGGTGCGACGCCCCAAGCGCCGCCTCTGTCGCATCGGCCCGATTTCACAGGTGCTGGCTGCACAGACCGGAACCACCCGCAGGAGAAACCATGACCGAGCCCCGCAAACCCGCCTCTGCAACCCCGGCATGGGTCAAGCCAGCGCTTGAATACGGGCCTGCGCTGCTGTTTCTGGTCATTTTCCTGTTTTTGCGTGAACGCACCATTTCCTTGGCAGGCACGGATTATCAGGGCTTTGTCATTGCCACGATGATCTTTGTCCCGGTTCAGGTCATTGCCTCGCTTTTGCTGTGGCGTCTGACCGGCAAGATCTCGGTGATGCAGATCATGACGGTGGTCTTGGTTGTGTTCTTTGGCGGGCTGACGGCCTGGCTGAATGATCCCAAGTTTCTCGAGATGAAGCCGACGATCCTTTATCTCTTTTTCGCAGGGCTGCTGGGACTAAGCTTGGCGTTGCGCAAAAACTGGTTGCAGGCAGTATTGGGCGAGGCACTGCCCATGCGTCCCGAGGGCTGGCGGATTTTGACGATCCGGCTGGTGGTCTTGTTCATCGCAATGGCGCTGGCCAATGAGATCGTGCGCCGCACGATGTCTCAATCGGCTTGGGTTTACTTCAAAACCTTTGGTCTGATGATCATTATGTTTGGCTTTTTCATGCTCAACGCCAAATTGTTCGAGCGCTTTGCCTTGCCCAAGACAGATCAAGACGGTCAAAACGGGCCAAACGGCCAGTAAAACCCCTTGAAATGGCGCGGAATGCGCAGTTTGGGGAATTCCTGCCAAGCTGAACTTGCACCAGCGCTGGCCGAGGAGTAACTCCGGGCTGCACAATTTCGGGAATCCGCCATGTCCAGTGATAAGAATTCGCAGCTTCACCCCCGTACCCGCGCCGTCCATGCCGGTTCGCGCCGCAGCCAATATGGCGAGATGGCCGAAGCGCTTTATATGACGCAAGGCTTTGTCTATGACAGCGCCGAGCAGGCCGAGGCGCGATTCATTGACGCAGGCCCCGAAGAATTCATCTATGCCCGCTATGCCAACCCCACGAGCCGCATGTTCGAGGATCGCATGGCCAGCCTTGAGGGCACCGAAGATGCATTCGCCACCGCAAGCGGCATGGCGGCCGTGAATGGTGCGCTGATGTGCATCGCCAAGCCCGGCGATCATATTGTCTCGGCCAAGGCGCTGTTTGGCTCTTGCATCTTTATCCTTGATCTTCTGGTCAAATTCGGCGTCGAAGTCACCTATGTCGATGGCACCGATCTGGACCAATGGGCAACGGCGATCCGCCCCGGCACCAAGGCCGTTTTCTTTGAAAGCGTGTCGAACCCGGGGCTTGAGGTCACCGATATCGAATCCGTCGCCAAGCTGGCCCATGCGGTCGGGGCACTGGTGATCGTGGATAACGTCTTTGCCACGCCGATCTTTTCGCGTGCGGTCGAGCAGGGCGCGGATGTGGTCGTCTATTCGACGACCAAACATGTCGATGGCGGCGGTCGCTGTCTGGGCGGCGTGATCTGCGGAACCCGCCATTTCGTGCGCGAGGTGGCCGAGCCCTATCTGAAACATACGGGCGCGGCGAGCAGCCCCTTTAACGCATGGCTGATGCTGAACGGGCTGACCTCGCTTGATCTGCGAGTGCGTGCGATGTCGGATTCCGCCTTGCAGGTTGCACAGGCCCTGGAAGGTCATCCCAAACTGTCGCGCGTCGTTTATCCGGGCCTGCCAAGCCATCCCCAGCACGAGCTGGCGATGCGTCAGATGGGCACGGGCAGCACGATGATCGCGATCGATGTCGGCACCAAAGAAGAGGCGTTTCGCACGCTGAACCGGCTTCATGTCGCGAAGATCTCGAACAACCTCGGTGATGCGAAATCCATCGTGACCCATCCGGCCACGACCACGCATCAGCGCTTGCCCGAGGATGCCAAGCTGGCCCTGGGCATCACGCCCGGCCTGCTGCGCATCTCGGTCGGGTTGGAACATGCCGAGGATCTGATTGCTGATTTGCACCAGGCACTTGCGGATTAAAGCGCAAAGCCGGCACAATCCTTAAAAATGCCCAACAGGGACCATTGCGGTCCCTGCCATAATACCGGCATGGGCACTCGGTATGATGAAACGACGCCGGGGGTTCCGTTCGGGCCCCCGAACGCCCATATTCAGCGTTCCGTTCGAGGAGAATGCCATGACCCATGTTCGGCCCGTGACCACCGCGCAGCCAGTCTACAGCCGCGAATACCCCGCCGATTTCAAGGTGGATGAGGCCTATAAGGCGACACTGCCCGATTTGCAAAACGGGCCAGCCAGTCTGATCGTGGGTGCCAATGCCCCGATCCAGCATGTGGGGATCTCGAATTTCCGCCTGCCGATTCGCTTTCAGAAGAAAGATGGCGGCGAGTTGCAGCTTGAGACCAGCGTGACCGGCTCGGTCAGCCTTGAGGCTGATCGAAAAGGCATCAACATGAGCCGGATCATGCGCAGCTTTTACGGCTATGCCGATAAGCGCTTTTCGCTGGATGTCCTGTCGGCGGCGCTGGATGCCTATAAGACCGATCTGGATAGTTTCGACGCGCGCATCCAGATGCGTTTCAGCTATCCAATGCAGGTCGAATCCCTGCGCTCGGGCCTGTCTGGCTGGCAATATTACGACATCGCATTAGAGCTGATCGAACAAGGCGGCGAGCGCTTGCGCATCATGCATTTCGACTATGTCTATAGCTCGACCTGCCCGTGCTCGCTGGAATTGTCCGAACATGCCCGCGACACCCGTGCCCAGCTTGCCACCCCCCATTCCCAACGCTCGGTTGCGCGGATTTCGGTGGTGATGCAGGGCGATGACAAGCTGTGGTTCGAGGATATGGTCGCGCTGTGCCGCGCAGCGGTTCCGACGGAAACGCAGGTGATGGTCAAGCGCGAGGACGAACAGGCTTTTGCCGAACTGAATGCCGCAAACCCGATTTTCGTCGAGGATGCCGTGCGCGCCTTTGCCGATCAATTGCTGAACGACGCGCGCATCGGCGATTTCCGCATCATCGCCAGCCATCAGGAATCGCTTCATTCCCATGATGCGGTCAGCCTTTTGACCCAAGGCCCGACCTTTGCGCAATCCAGCCTTGATCCTGCGACCTTCTCGGGGTTGCGGCGATAGGCTGGGCGTGACGATTTTGGAACAAGACGTGAACGCACACTTTTCATGCGGCCAAGCACCCGCTATGTTGGCCGCATGAGCCAGTTCGACGATTTTGACCCTTTCGAAGCCGCCTCGGCCCCGGTTCCGCTGTCTCAGCGGGCCATGGGCGCGCGGCCAGCGCCCTATCTTGACGGGCTGAACCCGGCGCAACGTGCCGCGGTCGAAGAGCTGGACGGCCCGGTCCTGCTGTTGGCGGGGGCAGGGACGGGCAAGACGCGCGCGCTGACCACACGGATCGCGCATCTGCTGACGCTTGGCAAAGCGCGCCCCGGTCAGATCCTGGCTGTGACCTTTACGAATAAATCTGCGCGCGAAATGAAAGACCGGATTGCGCGGTTGTTGGGCGAAACTGTCGAGGGGATGCCCTGGCTGGGAACCTTTCACAGCGTCTCGGTCAAGATCTTGCGCCGCCACGCCGAGCTGATCGGCAACGGCGATCTGCATCTCAAGCCCAGTTTTACCATCCTGGATACGGATGATCAGATCCGGCTGCTCAAACAGCTGATCGCGGCAGAAAATATCGATGAAAAGCGCTGGCCTGCACGTATGCTGGCCGGGTTGATCGATGGTTGGAAAAACCGCGCTTTGACGCCTGCGCGCGTGCCGAAATCCGATGCCCACGCCTTTGATGGGCATGGGCTGAAGCTGTATCAGGCCTATCAGGACCGGCTTTTGGCACTGAACGCCGTCGATTTCGGCGATCTTTTGATGCATTGCGTTACGCTGTTTCAGGCCCATCCGGATATCTTGCGCCAGTGGCAAGAGCGCTTTCGTTATCTGCTGGTGGACGAGTATCAGGACACCAATGCCGCGCAATATTTGTGGCTGCGGCTTTTGGCGCAGGCCCATCACAATATCTGCGTCGTCGGCGATGACGATCAGTCGATCTATGGCTGGCGCGGTGCCGAGGTCGGCAATATCTTGCGCTTCGAGACCGATTTTCCCGGCGCGACCGTTATCCGCCTCGAGCAGAACTATCGCTCGACCCCGCATATTCTGGCGGCAGCCTCTAAGCTGATCTCGGCCAATCAGGGGCGGCTGGGCAAGACGCTGTGGACCGCCTCTGAAGGGGGGGAGCGGGTCCGCCTGATCGGGCATTGGGACAGCGAGGCCGAGGCCCGCTGGATCGGCGAGGAAATCGAGGCCTTTCAGGGCGGCTATCGCGCGGCAATGGGGCCGCGCAGCCTGAACCAGATTGCGATTCTGGTCCGCGCCAGCCATCAGATGCGCGCTTTTGAAGACCGCTTCATGACCATTGGCCTGCCTTATCGCGTCATTGGTGGCCCGCGTTTTTACGAGCGGCAAGAGATCCGCGACGCCATGGCTTATTTCCGTCTGGCGGTCAGCCCCGATGATGATCTGGCCTTCGAGCGTATCATCAATGTCCCCAAGCGCGGCCTGGGTGATAAAGCGATCCAGACTATTCAGCATCAGGCGCGATTGCTCAATCAGCCGTTGATCTACGGTGCGGCTGGCGTGGTGTCAGAAGGGCTGATGGGGGGTAAGGGCGGCAATGCCTTGCGCCAGTTTACCGAAAACATGGGCCGCTGGCATGCTGATGCCATCGATACCACCGCCAATCATGTTGAGCTGGCCGAGCGTATTCTGGACGAATCCGGCTATACTGCGATGTGGCAGAACGACAAATCACCCGATGCGCCGGGCCGGTTGGACAACCTTAAGGAACTGGTCAAGGCGCTTGAGGAATTCGAGAACCTTCAGGGCTTTCTTGAACATGTTTCCTTGGTGATGGACACCGACAAGCAAGAGGCAAGCGAGCAGGTCTCGATCATGACGCTGCATGGCGCCAAGGGTCTGGAATACCCGATCGTCTTTTTGCCGGGCTGGGAGGATGGCTTGTTCCCCAGCCAGCGCAGCATGGACGAATCGGGCGCGCGCGGCCTTGAGGAGGAGCGTCGCCTTGCCTATGTTGGCATCACCCGCGCCGAAGAGCTGGCCACGATCAGCTTTGCCGGGAACCGTCGGATGTATGGGCAATGGCAAAGCTCGCTGCCCTCTCGGTTCATCGATGAGCTGCCCGAAGATCACGTCGACGTGCTGACCCCGCCCGGCCTTTATGGCGGGGGCTATGGGGCTGCGGCGCAGCATTATGGCCAATCAAGCATCCATGACCGCGCGGCCAAGGCCGATGTCTATAACTCGCCGGGCTGGAAACGTATGCAGGAACGCAGCACATCCTATGCGCCTGCGGCACGAAAGCCGGTCACGATCGACGCTAAGGTTGCCGTGGCCTTTTCGGTCGGGGATGAGGTGTTTCACCAGAAATTCGGCAAAGGCCGTGTCATGGGGATCGCCGAGGACACATTGACGGTCGAATTTTCCACGGGGTTCAAGACGATCAAGGCAGGCTATGTCGAGCCGGTGGGCGCAACGGGCAGCGATGATGTGCCCTTCTAAGGCACGACCCTGTTTGCGCGCATGAAAAAGGCGGCCTCACAGCGGGCCGCCTTTCTTATTGTCCTTGCCATTTGTGGCCTTGGCTTGAAGGCCTTGGCCTGAAGTGTGTGGCTTTTTACACTGATTGCAGTGCGGTCTTGACCACGTCGGCAAGCGGCGTCGTCGGATGCCCGATCAGCGTCGAGAGCGCGCGGTTGTCGTCGTAAAGCGCGCCATTGCTGGCGCCGATATCCCAGCTTGCGATCATCGCGGCAAAGCCCGCGGGCAGGCCAGCCTTGACCAAGGCGGCGGCATAATCACCCTCGCTGAGGTTGACATAGGGGATCTCTTTGCCGGTCTGGCGCGAGATTTCGGCGGCATAATCGGCAAGGGTCCAAGCTTGATCGGCCACCAGCTCATAGATCTTGCCCTGATGACCGCTGGAGGTTGCCACTGCGGCGGCGGCCTCGGCGTAGTCCTTGCGCGCCGCGGCGGCGATCCGGCCCGTCCCTGCGGCGCCGATTACCGCGCCATGTTCCAGCGCCGCCCCGATCGAGCCGGTATAGTTCTCCGCATACCAGCCATTGCGCAAAATCACATGCGCAATGCCCGATTCCTTAAGCATTGCCTCGGTCGCGACATGCTCTTGCGCCAGATTAAGCGGCGAGGTCGGCGCATGGAGCAGGCTTGTATAGATGATCTCGCCCACACCTGCCGCCTTGGCCGCATCAATGGCGCGGCGGTGCTGGGTGGCACGCTTGCCGACCTCGTTACCCGAGATCAGGATCAGCTTTTCAACACCGTCCAGCGCGGCTGTCAGCTCTTGTTCCGGGCTTTCATCATAGTCAAAGCGGCGCGCCGTCACACCAAGGTCAGCTGCTTTGGCCGGATCACGCACCAACGCCACGATCTGCCCATCCGGCAGGCGTTTTTTCAGATCGGCGACAATCAGGCGGCCCAGCTGGCCCGTAGCACCCGTTACTGCAATCGTCATGTCTTGCTCCATCTTTAACTTTTCTGCGCAAAGATACGGTTTTCCCGGCGGTTTCTGGCGCTGCGAGCACTTGCAAAGCCGCCTTACGAATGAGCATATATGGACACACAAACTTTTCGTAAGTACGCACATGAAGGTAAGTATGAAACTTTCTGACGCCCTTGGTGATGACAGCGGCCGTGGCCACCTTTTGGCAGCGGCTTGCCCCTCGCGCGAGGTGCTTAAACATTTGACCAGCCGTTGGGGTGTGCTGATCCTGATGGTACTTGCCAAGGGGCCGCATCGCTTTTCCGCGATCCGCAACCGGATCGGCGGGGTCAGCGAGCGGATGCTGGCCCAGACGCTGCAATGGCTTGAAGGGGATGGGATCGTCTTGCGCCATGATTTCCGCACCGTGCCACCGCATGTGGAATATTCCCTGACCCCATTGGGTCAAGCCGCGGCAGAAAAGGTTACCGATCTTGCCGATTGGATCGAGGAAAGCATGCCGCTGTTCTCGGCCCATTGGCAGGCCGGGCAGGCGGAACTGGCTGGCACAGAGAGCGAGCAAGCCTAAGGCCCATCAGTGCCCCAACCAGGGGCCCTCAGGGCCCGCCCGATACAAATGCTTGACCGCCCCCGTCTGCGGCTTTATGCGGCAGTTGCGCGGATGGCTGGGTGACCGCGGGGGCGTCATGCCCGCGAGGAAAGTCCGGACTCCATGAAGGCACGGTGCCGGGTAACGCCCGGCGGGGGAAACCCTAGGGAAAGCGCCACAGAGAACAGACCGCCCATGCTTGCATGGGTAAGGGTGAAACGGTGGGGTAAGAGCCCACCGCGGGACGGGTAACCGGACTGGCAAGGCAAGCCCCACCGGGAGCAATGCCGAATAGGGATCTTGCGCAGGGCAACCTGCAGGGCTGTCTTCGCCTGAAAGATCCGGGTTGGCAGCTTGAGCCCGTCAGTAATGGCGGGCCTAGAGGAATGGTCATCCAGAGGGGCAACCCTTGGACAAAATCCGGCTTATAGGCCATCCGCGCGTTTTCTGGCGACAGTCACGGACACCGTTCCACATTGTTGGACGGGCAGCTTGCTGGCTGTTTCATAGCGGTCTTAGCGGCGCTTTCCGCCTGCTAAGTTGCTAAAGATTAAGAAAAATGCCCGGAACACGCGTTGACATAAAGGTCAATATGTCTTTATCGTGAGGCGTTGTTGACTGCCATCTTCAGCCATTCCGGTGACAATATGGACCCTTTTGAGGCGAAAGCTTATTTCGGGCAGGCGCAGGTTAGCGGTAGGGCGGGGGCATTTTCCACGCAGGACGCTGAGGTTGCCGGCCATAATGCGGCCCTTGCTTTGACCTTGCTTCGTATGTTGCCCCACAGCGCTTATTTAATGCGCGCAGATGGGCGGATCACCTTTATGAACCAAGCAGGTGCCCTGCG
>NZ_DALZMB010000107.1:0-12469 GCF_032007265.1 Paracoccus sp. (in: a-proteobacteria)
AAAGGGGGGCCCCCAGCCGCGAGCATAGTCACCGGTTGCAGGGTTCTCGACCTTAATGACCCTGGGACCAAGTTCAGCCAGGATCAGGCCGGCATAAGGCGCGGCGACTGAATGTCCCAGTTCGAGAACGGTAAGACCGTGAAGCGGTGAGGAATTCGCGGAAATCATTTTATCAAATTTCTCCATTTTGGCTGTGCTGCCCGGCGCTAAAGATATTCCTCGGCCAGAGCGGCACCCTTGATCTCTTCTGTCGGGCCAGAGCGGCGAATTTGGCCCGAGCGCATCACATGGCCGTATTGAGCTATTTTCAGCGCTGGACGTGCCATCTGCTCGGTCATCAGTACGGCAATCCCCTCTTGCTGCATCTGACGTACGGCGGTGGAAATCTGCTGGATCCAGACGGGGGCGAGGCCAAGGAAGGGTTCATCAAGCAACAACAGACGCGGCGCTCCGCACATGGCACGGGCTATCGCTACAAGCTGTTGTTGTCCCCCAGACAGTTCGCCCGCAGGCTGGTTTTGACGTTCTGCCAGAAAAGGAAAAGACGCGACTAAAAGGTCCCAACGCTCCCCGTGATGGCGCGAGCCAAGGCCCGGGGCGCCCGCCAAAACATTGTCTTTCACCGTCATCGATGGGAAAACCCGTCGCCCTTCTGGTGAATAGCCAATTCCACAGCGCGCGCGAGCATCACTGGACATGGAAGATATATCACGTCCGTCAAACTCGATGCGTCCACGCAAGTTCTTGACAAGCCCAATGACAGCATTGATCAGGCTGGATTTTCCCGCGCCGTTCGCGCCGATCAGCAACACGGTTTGACCCGACGCGACATCGAGGTCGATGCCGTCAACCGCGCGGGTACCGCCGTAGGCGACGTGCAAATCACGGATGCGTAGCATTCGCAGCCTCCTTTAGCTCGACACCTTCAGCGTTTCCTATGCCGCCAAGATCGTTGCTACCGATGTCATCATCGTCATCGCCGCGGCCCAAATAGGCATCGATGACCTCTTTATGGGACAGCACTTCTGATGGGGCCCCCTCGGCAATCAACTTGCCGCCGTCCATAACGATGACTGATCCGCAGAGTCGCTTAATCAGGTCCATGTCATGCTCGACCAGTAGGACGCCACAATTGAACTCGGCCTGGGCAAAGGTGATGTAGTCGTCGATATTGCTACGCTCGGATTTCTCGAGGCCTGCTGCCGGTTCATCAAGCAGCAGCATGCGTGGCTCGGTTGCGAGGGCCATTGTCAGCCCAAGCATCTTTTGCAGACCGTAAGGCAGAACTTCGGCATTGCGGCGCCAGTTCTCGATCAGCCCAAAGCGGTCCAACAGATGCGCAAGCCGCTCCAGTACGTTACGTTCCCTTCCTGAAAAGCGAAGGGCCGACAGCAAATTGTCCTCGACGGTTTGGCCAGCGAATGTCGCAGTTTGCTGAAAGCTACGCACCAGCCCTTTTGCTGCATTGGCTGCGACCGGCTGGCTGTCAACGCGACGCTCACCCAGCATTACTCGCCCCGAACTTGGCGGAAGACGCCCCGAAATGATGTTGATCATCGTGGTTTTGCCCGCGCCATTAGGCCCGATCACCCCCAAAAGGCCACCCGGGGGCACCTCAAAGCTGACATCATGAAAGACCTTGAGCCCACCGAAGGCCTTGGTGATACTTTCAACCCGCAAAGTATCACCCGTTTTCGCATGTTGTTGGGCCATTATCCCTCTCCCTGTGCACACATGCGCTTGTCCTTAACCGCACTGCGACGGGCAGCCAGGCAGTCATTCAGACGCTGGCCAAGCGTACCAACCATCCCAATGACCCCGCCTTTTGCCAAAAGCGTCATGACGATGATGAGAAGCCCATACAGCCCCGGTGACAGTTCCCCGCGCAGAGCAAAGAAATCCGTAGCCGGGATCAACAGCGCGGCCCCCACCAAAGTGCCTAGGATCGAGCCTTTTCCGCCCACGATCGTATAAGTGATATAGGTGACCGACGACATCGGCGCGAAAGAGGTGGGATGAGCGGTCATCAGCATATTGACCAGTGCAAAACCCGCGAGGCCTGAAACTCCTGCAGCAACAGCAAAGGCCATGGCCTTGTATTTCCAGCAAGCCAGACCCAAGCTTTCCGCTAGGACGTCGTTCTTTTCGATCGCCGCGAACTCGTAGCGAAATTGACGGGTGAAGACGGCCGTGATCAGAAAGCCCGCCAGCGCCAATCCAGCCGTGGTCAAAAGGACATGGGAATTATCCCACAGCTCGAAACCAAAGAAACGCGGTGCGGGCATGCCCACCAGCCCATTCGCCCCCCCCGGTCAAAGGCGAGGCCTCAAATAGCAACAACTGGACAATTTCGGTCAGGACGAAGGTCACTAGAACGAAGTAAACTCCTTTCAGTCGCAAGATCAGCCAACCCAGCGGGATGGCGCAAAGCGCCGAGGCAATAAAGGCCGCAATAGCTAATGTGATGACATCGGTGACGCCTGCACGGATACTGAGCAAGGCCACGGTATAGCCTCCGATCGCCATAAAGGACGGAACAGCAAAGCTCATCAAATCCATGCGCAGCATGATATACACGCCCAAAGCTGCCGTTGCTGCGATCAAGATCAGGTTGGTTTGGGACATGATCCGCGGGTTGTCTGTAACAAAAGGTACAGCAAACATGGCCACAACAATGGCAAGTGTGAGCCATTCTAGCAGCCCGAAGAAAGGTGTGCGGCGCTTCATCAAACGAGAGATGATTGCGTTGGGACTTGTGTTTAGGATTGTGACTGTGCTGGTCATGCGCGCCGGACCTCTTTGCCCATCAACCCCTGCGGGCGGATCACAAGAATGACCAAAACCAGAACAAAAAGCGTCAGGGCCCCCTTCGAGCCGCCCAGATAAACGGCGGCATAGGCCTCGATCAGGCCGACCGTGAAGGCCGCAATCGTCGCACCGCTTACGCTTCCCAACCCACCCAAGATAACCGTGAGGAAGGAAAAGGCTAGCACAGGGTCCCCTACATGGGGCGCTAGGGCCAGAATGGGTGTCACCAAAGCGCCGGTCAGCCCGGCAAGTCCGGTTGCAAGCGCAAAGGCAAAGGGGAACAGCAACTTGGTGCGCATGCCTAACGCACTGGCGACCGAGCGATCTTCAGCCATGGCCCGCAGCGAACGCCCGACATTGGTACGGTAGACGAGCCAAAAGACAAAAGCGATTGCCGCCAGGCAGACCCCCAGCACGACCATATTGGCCAAAGGAATATATACCCCGCCAATACGCCAGACCCCTGTAATGGGAAACGAGAACTCGGGTGATTCCGCGCCAAAGATCATCAGGATCACCGTGGCCAGGACCAGATAGAAGCCCATCGTCACCATCAGTGTCGCCTGATGGTCGTCGATCACCCGCTCCAGCAAAAGCGCCTCGAACAGCCAGCCCAGTACAAAGGTACCAGCAAGAGCGATCAGCAATGCCAAGGCATAGGGCAGTCCCAGTACGACCGAGCAGTAATATGCAATATAACCGCCTAGGACATAAAATCCCCCATGCGCGAAGTTAACGACACCTAGGATGCCAAAGATCAGCGTGAATCCGAGTGCCAGCAGGGTATATTGGGACCCGAGGCTGATCCCGATCAGCCCCGTCGAAATGAAAGTATCCATGGTTCCTCCAGGGCTCAGCTTTCGCTGACGGCCTCAGCGCGAATATAGGGCTGCGCCTCTCCGCCTTGGATCACACCGATGGCGAAGGGATAGGACATCTCTTGGTTGATGCCAAAAAACTTCTGTCCGATCCAATGACCCGCACCGATGTTCTCATCTTCAACCGGCAGGCCGCGCATCGCATCAGCGATTTTCTGTGCATCATCGACCGACTGCGCCGCCTGAGCTGCCTTAACCATCATGCGCGAGGCAAAGACCCAACGAAAGAAATCAGCATTTTCTGGCCGGGGTTTCCCCATCAGTTTGAGGTGCTTGTCCTCAAGCGCGCGGATGCCATCATCCATGGAGATGGGCTCATACCACAGAAAGTCCTGCAAAATGTTATTGCCGCCAGCGACACGCGCGATTTCTTCGGTACCTGGCCCGCCCAAACGGAAAATCGGCCCAGTAAAGCCCGCCTGTCGCAGCTGCTTGACAATAATGCCCGCATCGCCTGCCGGAGAGGATGCCAAATCCACAGCCCCAGGGCTCGCTCCCATCAACCGGGTAACGATCGGCGCGAAGTTCGTGGTGCCCCGCTGGTAATATTCCTCGGTGACGTCGATACCCTTTGCCTTAAAGACCTCTGCATTGACACCCGCAACATCAGTCCCTCCCTGATCATTGGGGGCGACGATCGCAACGGTTTTGAATTTGTAAAGCTCTAGCCCGCGATCAATGATCGGGCCGGCCCAGCCGGAAGGCCCCGGACCGATGTGAAAGACGTTTGGCCATTGCGGACCAATGGAATCCTTGGCGAAGCTATTCACCATCGAGACCATGCGGTTGCGCGCTGCAACAGGCTTCATGCCGGTCACCTCCGGCGAGCCAACCGGACCGACGATCACTTTGACCCCCTCGGCCGCCAGTGAGTTCATCGCCGATGCCGCGCCCTCGGCCGTGTACTTCGAGTCGATCGCAACAACCGATACCGTGCAGGTTTCGCCATTCACGACAAGACGCTGTTCCTCCATGGTTTCCTTAGCCACGAACTCTAGCGCTCCGCGTAATGCGAGACCCCATTGCGCCGCCGGACCGGACAGAACTGCAGGCGCGCCGATTTTGAGTTCGCAAGCCAAACCAGAGCCGCTCAGCGCGACGGATGCAAGCAAGGCGCCACCAAGCAGGCGGCTAAAGTGCGGTACCATATTCTCTCCTCCCGATATGATCGAAACGCAGGCGGTTCCTACCCCTGCAGCGCCGCATCTCCTCCCGCGGGACCGCATCCTCCTGTCGTTAGGAGACAGAATAACACGCCGCCTTCACCTGTCAATAAATCGTTTCATTGAATGCTTCACCCAACCACATCCTCCAAAGGCATGATCAGATTTTACAATATTGCAATAATATCATATAATTACATGACTTACGTTAAAGAAATTATTGATACGCGCCTTCCTCGTAGGATTAATTTCGAAAGAATCTAGAAAATATATGAATCGTTCCATTCACTAAGCAATGAACAGATCATACAACCAAACCTCGCCACTTCTCCGCAGTTGAAGCCGGGCGCGCTTCAAATAGCCTCCCCCTTGCCCAAGACCGCCCAGCGAATGAATCGTTGACAGAAATACGGCCTGCACGCTTTAAGTATTTTAAAAGTATGCAAACGGGAGGGGATGCCGATGCACGACGGAACCGACACGAGGGACGGTAGTCATGCCGGCTGGGCAAATGCGATCACGGCATTATCTCAAGGAATTCTCAGGGTCGAAAAGGTGTTGGCAGGCCTGTTGATTGGCCTGCTTCTGGCGTTGATCTTGATGAATGTGGTCACACGCTTCGTACGCCTGCCGATCTATTGGGTCGATGAGGCCTCGATCTTTACCATGGTATGGCTGGGCTTTATCGGCGCATCCGTGATGACGCGGTTGCGCATCGACTTTGCCGTCACCCTGCTGGCTGAACATCTGTCTGCCAAATCCGTTCGGGTCATGCGTGCAGTGGCCACGGCGATCTCTTTGGCCTTTGCCTTGGGCTTCATTGTCATCTGCTGGAATTGGTTGGATCCGATCGGGATCGCCTCTCATGGCTTTGACGCCAAAAGCTATGCCGCAGACACATTCAACTTTCTTTACACCGAGCGCAGCCAGACGCTGGAATGGCCCACCTGGATCATCACGCTGATCTTGCCGATCTTTGCGCTGACGCTGACCATTCACACAGCCGCCAACTTGCTTGAGGACATCGGCATTGCCGCCAAGCGCGTTCAGATCCCGCTGACCACCGCCGAGGAGGCTGCCTGATGTTTTCCTTTATCTCCTTCGCAGTGCTGATGATGATCGGGTTGCCCATCTCGATCGTTCTTTGCCTGACCGCACTGGCCTATATCTGGCAAAGCGACAATGCGGTGCTTCTGGCCTCATTTCCCACACAGATGTTCTCGGGGCTCGACAGCTATGGGCTGATCGCGATCCCGTTGTTCATTCTGATCGGCGAGATCATGAACGGTGGCGGCATCACGCGCCGGATCATCGATATGGCCATGGCCTTTGTCGGGGCACTTAAGGGTGGGTTGGCCTATGTCAATCTGGTCGCCAATATGTTTGTTGCGTCGATCCTGGGCTCGGCTGCGGCACAGGTCGCGCTGATGTCGCAGATGGTTGTCCCCGAAATGGAGCGTGCAGGCTATGACAAGACCTTCGCCGCTGGCCTGACAGCCTATGCAGGCATGCTGGGACCGATCATCCCCCCTTCGATCATGTTCGTGGTCTATAGCGTGATGGCTCAGGTGCCCGTTGGCACCATGCTGGCTGCGGGGATCATTCCGGGCGTGATGCTGTCGGTTGCCTTTTGCATCATCATCGCGCTGATGGGCTATATCTACAACTATCCGCGCGGAACCAAGCTGCCGATACGCACTCGGGTGATGATCACCTTGCGCGCGCTGCCGACGCTGTTCATTCCGCTGGTCATCGTCGGCTCGATCCTGACGGGCCTTGCCAATCCGACCGAGGCCGCTGCCATGGGGGTGGTCGCCGCAATCGTCATTGGCTGTCTGGTGACCCGCGACCTGAAGCTGCGTCAATTGCCGGGAATGTTCGTCAAGGCTGGCGTGCTTTCTGCCGGCATCCTGTTCCTGATCGCGGCGGCTGCGGTTTTCTCATGGGTGCTGGTCTATGGTATGGTGCCCCAGCGGGTCGCCGAATGGGTTCAGACGGTTGCCCATGACCCGATCACCTTCATGTTGCTTGTTAATGTCATCTTGCTGGTGATCGGCACTGTGATTGACGGCGCCCCCGGGCTGATCATGACCGTCCCGATCCTGCTGCCCATCGCAACCGAGGTTTATGGCATCGACCCCGTCCATTTCGGTGTGGTCGCCGTGATCAACCTTGTCTTGGGCTTCTTGTCCCCCCCCGTCGGCTTGAACTTCTTTGTCGCGGCCGCCGTCACCGGGGCCAAGCCTGGCAAGATGTTCATAGTCACGCTGCCCTTTTTCTTCATCAGCTGCATCATCTTGGTGCTGCTCTCGATCTTCCCCAGCCTTTCGACCTTCTTTTCGTAATCAAAACGCTCACTGACAGGGAAATATCATGACGATCTCGCGCCGTAACTTTATCACCACCGCCACATTGGGTGCGGGCTTTGCCCTTAGCGCACCGACGCTTTTGCGCGCTCAGGGCGCCAAGGTCTATCGCCTTGGCATCACCACCCCGCCCGGCCACCCCTGGAACCTTGCCGCTGAAAGCATGGGCAAACGCCTGTCTGAAGAAACCGATGGCCGCCTTTCGGTTCAGGTCTTCCCCTCGAACCAACTGGGCAATGAGGCGGCAATGCTGCAGCAGATGCAATCGGGCGCGCTGGACATGGGCTGGATCATGACCGCCGAGCTGGGATCGCGCATCCCCCAAGTCGCGGCGATCAACGCCCCCTGGCTGGTCCCCACCACCGAGAAGGTCGCGGCACTTGTGCGCAGCCCAGCGGCCATGGGCCTGCTGGATGTCCTGCCCGCCGAGACTGGCACCATTGGCCTTGGCTATGGCATCACCACCTTGCGCGTGGTCTTTACCGGCAAAGAGACCTCGGGGATCGATGATATCCGTGGCATGAAGCTGCGTATCAATACCACGCCCGCCTATCGCGACTTCTATCAGCTGCTGGGCGCGGCCCCGACACCGATCCCGACGCCTCAGGTCTTTGACGCGATGTCGAACGGTCAAGTCGACGGGCTAGAGGCCGACCTCGACCTGTCTTGGAACCAGCGCTATGACAAAGTCTCCAAGACGATGCTGCGTTTGAATGCGCTGTTCATGCCTTGCGTCGCGCTGGTATCGGGTCGCAGCTGGAAAAACGTGCCCGAAGCCGACCGCGAGCTGATCACACGGCTCGTGCGGGAAGAGCTGGACAAGCAAATCGACGGCACAGTCGCCAATGAGGCCGTGCTGCTGCAAAACTTCCGTGACAGCGGCATCAAGGTCGTGGATGTGAACATGGACAACACCGCCGAGATCATCAAAGCCTATGATGAAATCTGGCTGCCCAAAGCCCCTGCTTTGGCCGAACTGCGCGAAGTTGCAAAATCGCTCTAATCCTCTGGGTCTTTGGCCCTCTGGGTCTTTCGCTCACGCGCGGCCCATGGGGCGCGCGTGATCTAAGGGGCGGTGACGCTGCGCCTTGCCCTCGGTAAGCGCGGCGTTTGCCACATTCCTATGGGCAGTCAGATAACGGATGCAGATCGCCTCGGGCGCAACCTTCGCCCGAAAGGCACCACTTTGCGGCCCCAGCTAAGGGCGCGGCCTGAATGCGCCGCCTAAGCGCTTGCCCCAGTTCATCGAACCGGCAACCCACAAGACGAGCGCCCGAAATGATCACCCGAAAAATGGCAACCCGCACAAGGGCGGATTGCCGGTCAAATTTTTACATCGAGGCTTCAAACAGCGCGCGCGTGTTTTCGCGCGTCATCTCGACCGGGTTGCCACCGCAGCTTGGATCCTCCAGCGCCATTTCAGTCAGCTCGTCCAGTCGTGCGGCCTCGACGCCCATTGCGCTCAGATTGGCGGGGATCGCCAATTCGCTGCGCAGCTCCATCACGCGGGCGCGGAAGCCGTCAAAGCCGCCCTTGATGCCCAGATAATCCGCCGCGCGGCTAAGACGCTCTTCGATCGCGGGGCGGTTGAAATCCAGAACCATCGGCATGACCACAGCATTGGTGGTGCCGTGATGGGTGCCATAGACCGCGCCGATCGGATGGCTAAGGCTATGGATTGCGCCTAGCCCCTTTTGAAAGGCTGTCGCGCCCATCGCGGCTGCGCTCATCATCTGGGCGCGTGCCTCCAGATCCCCCGGGGTGGCATAGGCGCGGGGCAGATATTCATTCACAAGCCGCATCCCCTCAAGCGCGATACCCTGCGACATCGGGTGGTAATGGGGCGAGCAATAGGCCTCGAGGCAATGGGCGAAAGCGTCCATGCCGGTTCCGGCGGTGATGAATTTCGGCATACCCACGGTCAGCTCCGGGTCACAGATCGTGACGGCAGGCATCAGCTTGGGGTGAAAAATGATCTTTTTCTTATGGGTCTGAGAATTGGTCAAAACCCCGGCACGACCAACTTCAGATCCCGTGCCTGCCGTAGTGGGCACGGCGATGATGGGGGCGATCTTGCTGGCATCGGCGCGGGTCCACCAATCGCCAATATCTTCCAGATCCCAGACAGACAAGTTCTGTCCGGCCATCAGCGCGATCATCTTGCCCAGATCCAGCGCCGAGCCACCGCCAAAACAGATGACCCCATCATGGTTTCCGGCCTTATAGGCGGCAATGCCCGCCTCCATATTGCCTTCATGGGGGTTGGGATCGACATCGGAAAAGACCGCGCGCCCAAGGCCGCCCGCCTCAAGCACATCCAATGCGGCGGCGGTGATGGGCAGGCTGGCCAGCGCCTTGTCGGTCACCAAAAGCGGGCGTCTCATGCCCACGGATTTGGCATGTTCGGCCAGTTCGCTGATGCGCCCTGCCCCGAATTTAATCGCGGTCGGATAGGACCAGTTCGCGCGAAGCGTCATTTCGTCACCTTCTTAAGATGGTAGGATTTGGGCCGTGTCAGGGCCAGATAACCAAGGCTCGACAATGCTGCGCCGCGCCCGGTGTCTTTGCACCCGGTCCAGCACAGCGCCGGATCCAGATAATCACAACGGTTCATAAAGACCGTGCCGGTTTCCAACTGACTGCCGATGTCGGCGGCGGCATCAGTGTCGCGCGTCCAGATCGAGGCCGTCAGCCCGTAATCGCAATCATTCATCAGGGCGATGGCTTCGGCGTCATCGCGAACCTTCATAATGCCAACGACCGGGCCAAAGCTTTCCTCGCGCATGATGCGCATGTCATGGCTGACATCGACCAGAACCTGAGGCGCCAGATAGGCACCGCCATCATCTGCCGGGAAATGGGCGGGGTCGATCAGCGCCTTGGCACCCGCGGCCACAGCTTCGGCGATCTGGCTGCGCACCAGCTCTGCAAACCGGCGATGCGCCATCGGCCCCATGGTCGTCTCGGGATCGTGCGGATTACCCAGCTTTTGGCCATTGACCCAAGCCACGGCCTTTTCGACGAATTGGTCATACAGGCTTTCATGGACATAGATCCGTTCAATCCCGCAGCAACATTGCCCCGAGTTGAACATGGCCCCATCCATCAACCCATCAACCGCCGCATCCAGATCGGCATCCGCGCGCACATAGCCCGGATCCTTGCCGCCAAGCTCTAGCCCGGTGGCGGTGAATGTGCCCGCCGCCGCGCGCTCGATCGCGCGCCCGCCGGCCACCGATCCGGTGAAGTTCACAAAACCAAAGCTGCGCGCAGCAATCAGTGCCTCGGTCGTGTCATGGTCCAAGACGACATTCTGGATCACATCTCCCGGAACCCCGCCCTGACGAAGCGCCTCGGCCAGACGCTCGCCCGACAACAGGGTCTGGCTGGCATGTTTCAAGATGACGGCATTCCCGGCCACAAGTGCGGGGACGACGGTATTGACCGCCGTCAGGAAAGGATAGTTCCAGGGCGCGATCACAAAGACCACCCCAACCGGTTCGCGCCGGATTTCACGTTGGAAACGGTCGCTTTCCTCGGCGATGGTCGGTGCCAGCGCTTCTGCGGCGATCTTTATCATATGGCCCGCGCGTTCGTTCACGCCGCCAAACTCGCCGCCATAGCGTATGGGGCGGCCCATCTGATCGGCCAGCTCGGGTATGACCGCGTCTTTCATCGCATTCAGCGCATCCAGCCCGGCCTGCACTTTGGCGATGCGCTCGGCCAGCGGCAGGGCCGCCCAAGCAGGCTGGGCGGCGCGGGCGCGGGCAACGGCGGCCTTTGCCTCGTCAAGCGACAGCACCGGTTTTTCGACAAGTACCTCACCATCCACAGGCGAGATCAATTTGGTGGTCTTGGTCATTTGATCCTCATGACACCGGCATGTCCGGCAATTTCAGGCGCGCTCAAACCCGCGGGAGATTTCCCAATCGGTGACGACGCGGTTATGTTCCTGCACCTCCCATTCGGCGGCGCGTGTGTAGTGATCGACGACATCATCGCCCATGGTGCGGCGCAGCATGGCCGAGCCTGACAGCTCGTTCAGCGCTTCGGGCAAGGTCGTGGGGATCTGGCGCGCGGATTGCGCGGCATAGGCGTCGCCGGTAAAGGCGGGCTCTAGCTCCAGCTTGCGCTCGATCCCGTCCAGCCCTGCCGCCAAAAGCGATGCACAAGCCAAATAGGGGTTCAAATCCGAGCCCCCGATGCGGCATTCCACCCGCACGCCCTTGGTGTCCTCGCCGCAGACGCGAAACCCGGCCGTGCGGTTGTCGATTGACCAGATCGCCTTGGTCGGCGCGAAAAGCCCGGTCACGAAGCGTTTGTAACTATTGACGAATGGGGCAAGAAAACAGGTCAGCTCGCGCGCATGGGTCAATTGGCCCGCCATGTAATGACGCATCAAATCCGACATGCCATGTGGGGCACTGGGATCGTGAAAGACGTTCTTGCCGTTTTGAAACAGCGATTGATGCACATGGCTGGAAGAGCCCGCATGATTGTGGGAATATTTCGCCATGAACGTGGCCGATTGCCCGTGCAGATGCGCAATTTCCTTGGTCGCGGCCTTGACCAGCGCATGCATATCGCCGGTATCCAGCGCATCGGAATATTTCACGTTGATTTCGTGCTGGCCCGCATCGGCCTCGCCCTTAGAGTTTTCGACCGGAACACCCGCCCCAAAAAGCCCATTGCGCAGATCGCGCATCACGGGTTCATCGGCAAATGTGCTGGTCAGCGCGTAATCGACATTGTGACGCGCAGTCGGCACCAAAGCGCGGTAGCCCTGGTCGAAATGTTCCTTATAGGTCTTGGCGAACAGGTAGAATTCCAGCTCGGTGGCCATCATCGGCTCGAAACCCATGGCGCGCGCCCGCTCGATCTGGCGGCGCAAGACGCTGCGCGGCGCATGAGGGACCAGTTCATGGGTCTTGTGATCCAACACATCCACCATGCAAAACGCGGTCGATGGGATCCATGGCAAGCGGCGCAATGTCGACAGATCAGGCTTCATGACATAATCGCCGTAGCCCGCGCTCCAGTTCGTCGCGCGGTAGCCCTGCACCGTGTTCATATCCAGGTCGGTCGCAAGCAGATAGTTGCAGCAATGGGTTTCATCTGGGTTTTCGATGAAATGCTGGGCATGGAAGCGCTTGCCCATCAAGCGGCCCTGCATATCGACAAGGGCCACGGTAACTGTGTCGATCTCGCCCCGCGCAACCGCGTCTTTCAGGGCTTCAAAGGTAAGATTGGCAGG
>NZ_DALZMB010000108.1:0-12463 GCF_032007265.1 Paracoccus sp. (in: a-proteobacteria)
CGGTGCGCATCGGTTGGCGCTTTGGCTCTATGACCGCTAACTCTTAGGGCGGGATCATCATGGCAAGGCTCAAGCAATTGACCCCTCGGGTTGGTGCGCTGCAGCAGCGCGTGCCGCAATCTCAAGGGCAAGCCCGCGTGCGCGATCAGCTTTATGCTTGGCGCAAGTGGTACAAGACCGCCGCATGGCAACGGCTCCGGTGGCAGTGCATCGCGGCTGCGCTCTTCACCTGCGCCCGTTGCGCGCGCGTGGCCGACAGTCCTGATCTCGTTGCCGACCACGTCCAGCCGCATCGCGGGGATGAGCGGCTGTTCTGGGATCCGACCAATCTGCAATGCCTGTGCAAGTCCTGCCATGACGGGGCGAAACAGAGGGAGGAACGAAGTGGATCAAGACTTGGACAGGCCTTGGAGTAGCACTGTCGGCTACCGAGGGATCGCTGGACGACTTGCTGAATTGATGGGCTGCGACAATGCGCTGGCGGTTCATACATTAATCGATCTGATTTCGGCAGGTGTCCTGCCAAAGTCGTCGGGTCGCAGAATTGAACCTGTTGAATGTGAGGCTCTCAAGACCCTAGCCTTTGCACTTGCTGCGAGGATGGTCGGGTTTAGCAAGTCGGGTGCACGGCAGGTTGCAATGCATTGGGAAGAAGGATCGGATCATACCACCGTATGGCGCGTCCAGCCGGAACCCTTCGGAGCTTGCAAAGTCTCAGTTTCGACAGAGGTGATGTCGAGGTTGTGGGCGCTGGCTGAGGCCTGACGGTTGCCGGTGACCCGGAATTCGGCTCGGTCCGCCCTCGAAATCGACGCGAGTCGGTCGAAAATGCCCGATTTTTGAGAAAAAAGGCCCATTCGACCCGAAACGGGGGGGTAGGTCGAAAGCCCGGGGGGCTGATCGGCCTAGACCCGCGTCCCCCTCAGTCGGAGATTTTTTTCCCGTGACCAGTGAAAATTCCATGGCCGGCGGTGAGATTGACCTTTTCGGCGATCCTCTGGTTCCGCTTCGGGATCGGCGTGGGCGCAAGTCGTTCAAGAAAGATAAGCAAAATCAGGACTTTGTTATGGTTCGGATTGCAGCGGGCTGGTCTCAAAAGCGCATCGCCGAGAATATGGGCATCGATGAAAAGACCCTTCGGAAGTATTTTTCCCGTGAGCTGGAATTCGGCGCGACCTTTGTCGATGGCGTGATGCTGGATGTGCTGATGCGCAAAGTGCGCGAGGGCCATACGCCATCCATTCGCCAGTTGCAGGAACGGATCAAGGATGCGGCACCCGCTGCGCCACGCCGTTCTCCTCAACTCGATGATGAGGATGAAGACGGCACGCCGGCTGCGCGCCTGGGCAAAAAAGAACTCGAACGGGCGGCTGCGCAGGAGGTGCCCGACAATTACGGAGATATCTTCGACCGACTAAGGAACCGTGGAGCGCATTGATGGCTTTGGACGCGGTTTCCTTCGCCTGTCCAGACTGGGCGGCCAAGCTCAGGCGGGGTCAGACGCCGATCGCCAGCCTGCCTCTGGACCCGGTCGCAGCTGAGGCGGCGGTCGATCTGTTCAATTTGCTGCGCGTGCCCGACATTCCCGGCCAGCCAACCATGGCCGAGGTCGGCGGTGACTGGATCCGCGACATCGTGCGGGCGGCTTTTGGCTCGATCGATCCGGCAACCGGCAAGCGCTTCGTGGGCGAGATCTTCAACCTCATACCGAAGAAGAATTCAAAGACGACGAATGCTGCGGCGCTTGGCTTGATCGCGCTGCTGATGAATCGTCGCCCTAACATCGATGGGGTCATCATCGGGCCGACGCAGGAAGTGGCCGACAAATGTCTGGCACAGGCCGCCGGAATGATCGCAGCCGATCCTTATTTGACCAAACGGTTCAAGGTGATCGAGCATAAGAAGACGATCCTCGATCTGCATAAGGACGAGGAAACCGGCGTTCGCATGAATGCCAAGCTGAAGATCAAGAGCTTTGATCCGAAGGTGGTTACAGGTTCGATCCCCGCGTTCGCGATCATCGATGAGCTGCACTTGATGGCTGAGATGAACCATGCGGCGAGGGTGATCGGCCAGATCCGGGGCGGGATGATCACCAATGATGAGAGCTTGCTCATCATCATTACCACGCAATCCGAAATCCCGCCGGCAGGCGTTTTTAAATCCGAGCTGCAATATGCTCGCGGTGTGCGGGACGGCACAATCACCGCCGGGGTGCGGATGCTGCCAATCCTCTATGAGTTTCCTGAGGATATGCAGCGTTCGGAAGATAAGGTTTGGCGAGACCCGAAGGTCTGGCCGATGGTTTTGCCCAATTTAGGGCGCTCTATCACGATCGAGCGGTTGGTCGCGGACTATCAGGGCGCGGTTGACAAGGGCTTGGAAGAAGAAATCCGTTGGGCCTCGCAGCACCTCAATATTGAGATTGGGTTAGGGCTGCATGCCAACCGTTGGCCCGGCGCCGACCATTGGCAGGCGTGTGGGGACAAAGGGTTGACGCTCGATGAGGTGATCCGGCGCTCGGAGGTTTGCGTGGTCGGCGTTGACGGCGGCGGTCTCGATGACCTCTTCGGCATGGCGGTCATCGGGCGTGAGCGGGGCAGCCGCAATTGGCTGCATTGGGGCCATGCCTGGGCATTCGATGAGGTCTTCAAACAGCGCAAAGACATCGCGCCGCGCTTGTTGGACTTTCAAAAGGCAGGCGATCTGACCCTATGCGCAGCCGTGGGTGATGATGTCCTTGGCGCCATCGAGGTGATCGACCGCCTGGAAGAGGCGGGCCTGCTGCCCAAGGACAGCCCGGCCATCGGCCTCGATGCGGCCGGGATTGCCGAGTTGATCGATGAACTGGTCGAGCGGGGCTATGCCGATGATCGCTATGTCAGCGTCGGGCAGGGCTGGAAGCTGCAGGCCGCGGTGCTGACGCTGCCGCGCCGCCTGAAGGATCGCAAGTTGATCCATGGTGATACCGGGCTGATGGCCTGGAATGTCGGCAACGCCAAATCCGAGCTGAAGGGCAGCAACTACGTCATCACCAAGCAAACGGCGGGCAGCGCGAAGATCGATACGCTGATGGCCACCTTCAACGCGGCGATGCTGATGTTTGGCAATCCGGTTTCCGCTGACGCGGGCCGCAGCAGTTATTTCGCAGCTTTGGGGGCCGCATGAAAGTGAAGAATTGGCTCGGCTCCCTGCTGGGGCCGAAGGAAAAATCTGGGCCGCCCACTGCTTTGAGCATCCGCGAGGCCGGGGCATGGAGCACTGAACAGATCTGGTCTGGTGAGGCGGTGACCTCCGAGCGCGCACTGTCTCTGACTGCGGTTTGGGGCTGTGTCAATTTGCTCGCTGGCACGATCGGCAGCTTGCCGTTGATGGTCTATCGCAGAAATGGCGAGGACCGTCAGGTTGCCGTCGATCATCCTCTCTATCGCGTGTTGCACGATAGCCCGAACTATGACCAGACCGCAGTCGACTTCTGGGAGTATATGCAAACCGCGCTCGAGCTTTGGGGAAATGCCTATGCTCGAATTGATCGGACTGGCGACAAGGTGATTGCCCTCATTCCGATCAACCCGATGCGGATTGCAGTTCGCAGGCTGACGAATGGAAGGATTGAATACAGCTGGTCCGAGGATGGTCGATCTTGGCGGCTGTCTGACGAAGACGTTTTCCACATTCGGGGATTTGGTGGCGGTCCCTTGCAGGGTATGTCGACGCTTCATTTCGGACGGCAAGCGTTTGGGCATGCCGTTGCGGCAGAGCGTGCCTCTGCATCTACTTTCAAAAATGGCATGCGCCCGAGCGTGGTTTTGCGGTTCAAGCAATGGCTGAAGCCGGATGAGCGCGAGATCGCGGAGAAAAAGCTGGGCGATAAGCTGTCTGGGGCTGGAAATGCCGGGCGGCCGATTGTTCTCGAGGGTGATACCGAGATTACGCCTCTGACGCTCAAACCAGAGGACGCACAGCTGCTCGAAACCAGAAAGTTCTCTATGCAGGAGATCTGCACCATTTTCGGGGTTCCGCCGCATATGATCGGCTTCACCGAAAAGAGTACCTCTTGGGGAACAGGGATCGAGCAGCAGACGCTGGCATTCCAGAAGTTCACTCTTCGGCGTCGCCTGAAGCGGATCGAGCAGGCTATTGCCAAGCAGTTGCTGACTCCTGCCGAGCGCGCTCGGGGCATGTCGGTCGAGTTCAACATGGAGGGCCTGCTGCGCGCGGACAGTCAGTC
This sequence comes from Paracoccus sp. (in: a-proteobacteria), assembly GCF_032007265.1. Lineage (GTDB taxonomy): Bacteria > Pseudomonadota > Alphaproteobacteria > Rhodobacterales > Rhodobacteraceae > Paracoccus. The sequence continues at coordinate 4,232 of NZ_DALZMB010000108.1, forward strand.
GCGGGCCCGCTTCTATCAGACTATGACGCAGATCGGTGCCATGACCATCAATGAGGTCAGGGCGCTCGAAAATCTCGGCAAGGTCGACGGCGGAGATGTGCCGCGCATCCAGATGCAGAACCAGCCCATTACGGAGGCAGACAATGCGGACCAAACAGAGCGATCCGATCCTGTCAATCAAGAGCCTCGCTGAGACGGGCGAGATCGAAGGCTATGGCTCGACGTTCGGCGGTGAGCCGGACAGCTATGGCGATGTGATTGCGGCGGGCGCATATGCCGTCAGCCTGAAGGATCACGCGGCCAAGGGCACGATGCCAAAGATGTTCTGGCAGCACGATGCGCGCGAACCGATCGGCAAATGGCTTGCGGCCGAGGAAGACAGCAAGGGGCTGATCCTGCGCGGCAAGCTGAACATGGACGTTCAGCGCGGGCGCGAGGCCTACGCGCTGCTCAAGAACGGTGACATCGACGGTCTTTCGATTGGATACCGGATCCGCGAGTATTCGGTCGACAATGATACCGGCATCTGGACGCTGGAAAAGCTGGACCTGTTCGAGGTCAGTATCGTGTCGATCGGCGCGAACGAGAATGCGACCGTCGCCAATGTGAAGGCGGCAAAGGCCGCGCACGAGATTGTTGAACGTCTGAAGGCCGGGGAACGGCTGACGGAACGTGAGTTCGAGCAAATGCTCAAGGGGGCCTTGGGCTTCTCGAACTCGCAGGCAGAGCGCGCCGCGCGCTTGTGCCTGAAAGGGCAGGGGGAACCTGCCGAAGCGGCGAAAGAGGCGACGGAGTTCTTCCGCGCCCTGAACCTCACGTAGAAAGGGTTCCCAATGTCGGAACAAACCAAATCGGTTGCCGAGCTGGCCGCCGAAACCAAAGCCGCATTCGACAAATCGCTCGATGCAGTCAAGGGTATTGCGCAGGATGCACTCGGCAAGGCTGAGCGCGGTGAAGAACTCACGGCGCAGGTCAAGCGTGATGCCGATGAAGCGCTCACCAAGATGAACGAGCTGACCGAGCAAGTTTCGGCCATGGAGCAGAAGCTGTCCCGCGCTGGCAGCACCGGCGATCGTGTCGACGAAAAGTCATTCGGTGAGCGCTTCATTGAAGACGAGCGCGTCAAAGCGTTTGCGGAAAGCGGCTCCAGCCGTGGCGGCGTCGACATGCGCGCCAAGGCAACCATCACTTCGGCCACAACCAATGCCGCTGGCTCGGCGGGCGCCGGTGTCGAGGTCACGCGCCTGCCCGGCATTGTGGAGTTGCCCCAGCGCCGCCTGACCGTGCGCGATCTGATCACCCCCGGCCGTATGGACGGTTCGAGCCTCGAGTACGTTCGCGAGTCCGGCTTCGTGAACAATGCTGCGCCGGTCGCAGAGGGCGCGCCGAAGCCGAGTTCGGATATCCAGTTCGAACTGGTTTCGACCTCGTCGAAGGTCGTCGCCCATTGGATGAAGGCCTCGCGCCAGATCCTGAGCGATTTCTCGCAGCTGCGGTCGATCATCGATCAGCGCCTGATGTATGGCCTCGGCTATGTCGAAGAGCAGCAGCTGCTGAACGGCGACGGCACCGGCCAGAACCTGCTGGGGATCATGCCGCAGGCCACGGCCTATGCGGCTCCGGCTGGTGCTGCCGCTGCCACGACCTCGCTGGACGTCCTGCGCCTCGCCATGTTGCAGGCCGCGCTGGCGGAGTTCCCGGCGACCGGCCATGTCATGAACCCGATCGATTGGACAAATGTCGAGCTGCTGAAGGATACTCAGGGGCGCTACATCATCGGCAATCCGCAAGGGACCACTGCCCCGACCCTCTGGGCCTTGCCAGTCGTGACCACGCAGGCGATTGCGGCTGGTCGGTTCCTCACCGGTGCGTTCAAGATGGGCGCTCAGCTTTTCGATCGTTGGGAAGCCCGCGTCGAGGCGGCATATGTCGAGGACGACTTCACCAAGAACCTGATCACGATTCTCGCGGAAGAGCGGCTGGCTTTGGCGGTCTATCGTCCCGAGGCCTTCGTGACCGGTGCGCTGGCAGTCGGACCATAATCGTCTTTCGAAAGGGGGCTGCTTCGGCGGCCCCCTCTGCAAGCCGATAGGAGGCCATGATGAAACAGACCTATGACGTCACCCGTCAGCATTTGGGTGACCGCCTGTATTTGCCGGGCGACCAGCGCCAGGCCGATCCCATATCTGTCGGGCATTTGGTCAATAAGGGTGTGCTAGTCCATAGAGACGAAAAGGCTGAGAGGCCGGTCAACAACAAGGCCGTGAAGGCCCCGCGCAACAAGGCAGGCTGATGTACAAAAGCCTGAAGCTTATTTCGGAGCCGACCGATCCAGTTATCAGCTTGGCCGAGGCCAAGCTCCATCTACGCGTTGACGGCGATGACGAGGATATCCTGATCCAAGGCCTCATCGACGCGGCGGTCACTTACCTCGACGGCGCTGACGGCGTTCTCGGACGCGCGCTTTCCCCGCAGGAATGGGAAGTCACATTTTGCGGGAGCAAAGCCGGAGATCTGCCGCTTGTTCCGGTGATCGACAGCGATCCGCCCGTGACGGCTAATGGCGAGACCGCAGTGCGTTTCCGTGTCGGCTATCCGGACGGGATTCCTGCTCCGATCCGTGCGGCGATCCTTCTTCATATCGGAACGCTCTATCACAACCGTGAGCAAGAGGCCGACAAGTGGCAGCCGACCCGCGCCTATGAGGCACTCCTTGCCCCCCATCGGAGGTGGATCGGATGAGGGCAGGCGATCTGACTAAGCGCGTGGCCTTTCAGTCGCCGATCGAAGATCGCGACCGGAATGGCAAGATCGTTCAGTCGTGGCGCAATGAGTTTACGGTCTGGGCTCACGTCCAAGCGCTGCGTGGCGGCGAAACAGTGATGCAGGCGCGGGTTGCCGCTAAGGCGCCAGCAATCGTGACGGTACGCCGGTCCAGCCAATCACGGCAGATCCAATCGGATTGGCGCGCGGTCATCGATGGGCGAATTTACGACATCAAGGAATTGCCGCGTATGAGCGATGACCGTGCCTATCTGGAAATGCTGGCGGAGGGTCGGGCATGAGGGTCGGCTCTATCCTTCGCCAGATCGTCATGGACCGGATCATGGCCGAAGTGCCCGAGCTTGGCGGCCGCGTCTATGATAAGGCCGTGCGGACAACCCCAACACCTTACGTCACGCTAGGGCCGTCTGATTGGACGGATGACAGTGCGGATTGTCTCGAGGGTCGGCTGCTGAACTTGCATGTCGATATCTGGGCAAAGGACTCGGCAAAAGGCGAGGCAGAAGATCTGCTTGATGATGTGTCGGCCTGCCTCAACGGTTGGGACGATACCGATTTGCTGACCATGCACCCAATCCGCGTCAGCATGGCGCGGGTTTGGGACGATCCAGATCCTGATTGGGTGCATGGCGTGGTGCAACTCGAAATTATGGTGGAGGAATAATGCCCTGGATTGAATTTACCGGTACTTTCCGTTGGCGGCCCAAGGCCAACGTCTCGGTGCGCTACTCCGAAGGCATGCGGGTGAATGTCACCCAGCGGTGCGCCGATGCAGCCATTGAAAAAGGGCTTGCCATCAAGTTCACAGATCCGGAGGCGCGTCGTGGCAAAGGCGACAACGATACTGGGGCTGGCCAAGTTGCAGCGGAAACTGGACCGACTGCCGAAGGTGGCAAAGACACAGATCAGGGCGAAGATGGCGGAATCCGCGGACAGCATCGTCGCGATGATGAAAAGTCTGGTTCCGGTGCTTCAAACCCCGGACCGACGCCGTAGCGCTGGCGCGCTGCGCGACAGTATCGGCTGGACCTGGGGGCAAGCGCCCAAGGGGTCCATGGTTGTCGCCACGCTGAAAGGTGCCGGGGTGGGCGGCGATCTGACAATCACGGTCTATGCCGGGTCGCGGGATAAATCTCGCGGGGCCGATGATGCCTATTATGTGCGCTGTGTCGAGTTCGGCACGTCCAAGATGGAGGCCCAGCCCTTCTTCTTTGTGTCGTGGCGCGCCAATCGAAAACGCGCCGGACGCAAGATCCGCGCGGCTGTGCGTAAATCTGCCCGAGACGTAGCCGCAGGAAAATAACGCATTTCCTCGAAACCAGTCCATTCCCCTGCTTCTGCGGGGCCTTTTGCCATGGAGAGAGAATATGGCTAAACCGACAACCCTGAAGTTCGGCAAGTTTTTCGTCCGCCTGTCGGACGGCGCGACCCCGGCCCCGGCATTTGTCGCGCCCTGCGGGTTCACGCAAAAATCGTTCAATCGCAACAAGACGCTGGCCGAGGTCAATGTGCCCGATTGTGATGAACCTGACGCTGCGTCCTGGATGGAGCGTGACGTTCAAAGCATGTCTGCAAGCATCAGCGGATCGGGCGTACTGGCAAAATCGTCGGTTCCGATCTGGGAGGCCGCACTGCTCGATACCGACAGTATCGAATGCGAGGTCGAACTGGAATATCCCGATGGCGGCAGCGACGTTTACACGGGCCGTTTCCATCTCGAAAGCTTTGAGATCACCGGGTCTATCGGTGAGCGGGTCAACGTCTCGATCTCGATGCAATCGGATGGTGAGATCGTTTATGAGCGGACCGTCTGATGAGCCGCAGCGCGCAGGTCATGCTTGATTGGGCAGACGGAACCTATCCGTTTGCCCTCAAGATCGAGCATTTGGTTGAGCTACAGGAAAAGTGCGATGCCGGGCCATGGTTTATCCAGTGGGCACTTGAAGCCGCCCTCATGGCACGCAGCTTTGGCTCTGTCCCGCCAAAGGACGCATCGCCTCTCTATATCACCGAAACGATTCGGCTTGGTCTGATCGGCGGGGGCATGGAGGCAGTCGAGGCGCTGAAAAAGGTGCGGACCTATGTCGGGCCTGGTCAACTGAACGAAAATATTGCCACCGCATTTGCGGTGATCGGTGTCGCTCTGCAGGGCGCGCCAGAGGATAAGCCGGAAAAGGCCGCAGCGGGCGCAAAGAAGAGCGCGAACCGCTCCCGCGCGGCAAGCTCAGGTTCGCGCAGATCTTCGGCACCGGCCAAGCCGTCGGCATGAGCCCGGCTCAGGTCAAAGCATGTTCGCTTTGGGAGTTCGAGGCCGCGACTGCAGGTTGGATCGAGGCCAATGTTCCCGAGGAAGAGGGCAAGATCTCAGCAGATGAGGAAGATGACCTCTGGCAGGGCGTGATGGACCGGATGGGGTAGGGACCTTCCCCGTCCCCCAATCCCTCTCGATCTGACGCCTATAGATCCAACCTTTTCCGAGGGGCCGGGAGCTCATCAGGGGTGATGATTTCTCGACCTTGGAGCATCATTACAAATCCAATCGCTCCAATAACTGCGCATAGCGCATAAAGCGTGGGCTGCGCGATTATCCCCTGAGGTGGAAATCCTCGGATGAGTTTCTTGACCATTAATGCAGATTCCCATGCGGACACCGCAATTGCGCCGACGAATAAAACCGCTCCGATCGTTCCGGCAGAGGTGAAACGCATCCTGTAAATCATAATCACTCCAAAGGCAGATTAATGGCAACGGACCTTGAAAAGCTGGTTGTCCAGCTATCAGCTGACATCAAGGGCTATGAGCGCGACATGCGCAAGGCCATGGGTGTGACGAATTCTCAGGCGCGCGGAATTGAGAACCGTTTCCGACAGATGAATCGCAACCTCGACGGTATTGGCTCACGGGCCGCCCGTTCCTTAATCGCGCCGTTGGCAGGGGTCAGTGCGGCTTTGTCTGTGCGTGAAGTTGCGCGGTATGCAGATGCATGGACGGTGGCGGGAAACAAGACCGCAGCTGCGGGACAGATCGCGGGCATGCAGGCCAGAAGCCTCGAGGATCTGAACAAAATTGCGGATGAAACCCGCAGCGGGATCAGCGACACGGTGGATCTCTACGCCAAGCTTATGCGCTCCGCTGGGGGCGTGGCTAAGTCGGAACTGGAGATCGCGCGCGCAACCGAGATCGTCAATAAAGCATTCAAGGCAGGCGGGGCAGCGGCTTCGGAGCAGCAGGCCGGCATCCTGCAGTTGTCGCAGGGCCTCGGCTCGGGCGTGCTTCAGGGCGATGAACTTAGGTCTGTCCGAGAAAATGCTCCGATCCTCGCGCAAGCGATTGCTGACTATTACGGGGTTAGCATCGCGGGGCTCAAAAAACTGGGAGAGGAGGGGAGGATCACCGCTGAAGGGGTGTTCAAAGCGATCCTTGAAGCGGGCCCAAAAATCCAAGCGGCCTTTGCCACGACCAATGCCACAATTCAGGATGGCATGACGAAGGTGAGCAATGCTTTCATGCAGTACATCGGCCAGACCGATGACAGCATGTCTGCTTCGGAGCGGCTTGTGGCGGGTCTCAGCGCGCTGGCAGATAACTTCGAGAATGTGGCTGATATCACGCTAAAAGTTGCGGCGGTATTGTCTGCGGCCATGCTGGGCCGCTCGATCGCAAACATGGTGAAAAACCTTGGCCTGGGAACGGGGGCAATCGTCAAGTTTGTCGCGGCTGCCCGCGCGGCTTCCACGATGGGCGGTTTGGCCACGGCAATGTCTGGGCTATCCGCAGCGGCAGGTCCGATCGGCCTGCTGCTCGGTGCCACAGCGGCAACAGCAATGGTGCTGTTTGCTGATGCGAGCCGTGAGGCAGAAGCGCGCACGGAGCGGGTGCGTCAGGAATTGGAGAGACTTGGGCTTTATACCCCGCAGACCACAGAAGCTATTGATGAGCTTTCCCAATCCATCGATAATTTGAGCTCAGCCCAGAAGATCGAGCGAATCCGTGATTTGCGCGCAGCACTAGAGCGGTTGAAGGGGGAAAGCATCCTTGATCCCTTTGCTGCAAGTCGCACGGATAACCTGACTGGCATCGAAGCCAAAGCGCAACGTGGATCCTCTTGGAGACGCCATTTCTTTGATGAAGGCTTTCTGGACGGCGATCAGGAAGCTTTGACGGCCATTCGTGATATCGCCAGCCAGCTCCGTCAGGCGGAAATCTCTGGTGAAGCTGCGGTCGCGGCGCTGCAGCCGCTCGAGGGTATGGATTTGTCCACGCCGGCGAAGCAGCTTTTGGCCTCCCTTCAAGATATCGCGAACCTGCAGCAAAGCGCAGAAACCGTGTTGATCGCAGAAGGGGCCACGGAGGAAATGGAAGCTGCCCAGGCGGCACTGACTCAGTTGCGCGAAGAGATCGAAAGAATGGCCGCGCAGGATACGCCCTTCACAGCGATCCAGCAGGAAATGGCGGATCTGATCACTCAGTTCGAAGATGGTCAGAAAACCGCCGAAGAGACAAAGGCCGAGCTGGAGCGCCTTGGGGAAGCCAATCCGAGCTTTAAACCGATGATTGCCAGCGTGAATGGCGCTATCGGTGTGCTCGCCTCTTTGCGTGCTATGGCGGCTTCTGCGGCGGCAGCCGTTGCAGCTGTGGGTTCTGGCGGTGCCCCTGCCGATAGTCATATCCAGGCATTCAATGCCCATAAGGCTGCGGCGGATGAAACTCGCAAAGCGAATGAGGCCTATATCGCTGAACAGCGGCGTATCAATAGCCTGAGCGGCCAACAGCTCGCGTTGGAAAAGGAGATTGCCCAGGTCCGGAAAGAAAACCCGGCCCTGCCAGAGGATCAGGCAGCAATGCTGGCTGCTGAGAATCTGGCCGCTGATGCGCGCCGATCTGCTGAGAGCAGAAAAGGTCGGGGTGGCAGCGGTGGCGGTAAGAAAGGGAAGGGCAAGAAGGAAAAGGAAGAGCCCGGCCTATTTGAGGATGTGGAACAGGATATTCTCAACCTCCAGCGAGAAATCGGCCTGATCGGACAATCGACAGCGGAGGTCGCTAAAGCCAAGGCTCAATGGGCTTTGCTGGATGAGGCCAAGAAACGTGGAATCCCAGTTAACGATAAGCTCAATGCCCAAATCGAGGCGCAATCCACTCAGGTTGGACAGCTCACCGCAGAGTTGGAGCGCCAGGAAATCTCGCAGGATCGCTTTAACGATGCGATCGATGGGATTGCCGATTCACTGGCCGGCGCGCTACTCGCGGGTGAAAGCCTGCGCGACGGTCTCGCCCAGGTCTTTAAGCAGATCGCCTCAGATATTTTGAGCAGCGGGATCCGTGATGCGCTGAATAGTCTGTTCGGCGGCGGTGGCGGCTTTAGCTGGGGCAGTTTGTTCGGGGGGCTGTTAGGCGGAGGAGATCCTTTGACGAAAGCCTTGCGCGGGGCTGGGCTCCCGGCGCGTGCCA
>NZ_DALZMB010000109.1:0-12430 GCF_032007265.1 Paracoccus sp. (in: a-proteobacteria)
CCCAGTTGTCTGAGCGCCTCAGTCGCCCGATCTGTACTGCTCAGCCGCCCGATCTGATCGCCGCGGCAATCAAGGCGGGAACCTGATTTGCCATGCCAATGGGCGGCAGAACGACACCGTCAAAAGATGCCTCCTCCAGCGCCTGGGGCAGATCCTCGATGATGTGGCCGGCCTGCGTTGCAAAGAATGGCAGGCAAATCGCGCGCGCCCCCAGATCGCGTGCCGCATCCGCCAGAAAGGGGGCCTCTTCGACAAAACCGCAGCGGATCTGCGCAACCTCACTGCGCAAGGCCTGCGCCAGATCTTGCGCGGCCTGCGCCGGGGCGCGCGATCGCCCCGATCCATGCGCTGCAATCAAGACGGTGACATCGCTTAGCGCCCAACCGCGCAAATCGGCCGCCTCGCGCAGCAATGCCAATGCCAAAGTGGCAATGCCAGGGTCGGCGCCAAAAGGCGGCAAGACCTTGATGCCGCAAACCCCGGTCTGCGCCAGGCGGCGCGGCAGCTCGACCCTGGTGAACCAGCCCCCTGCCATGAACATCGGATAGATCAGCGCCTCGGGTGCCAATGCGGCGGCCAAAGCGCCCTCACTGGCCAGCGTGGCCCCTGACACCTGTTGTCCCGGCAACATGGCGCCGACCCGCGCGGCCAAGGCCTTGATCGCCTGCTCTTGCACAGCCGGATCGCCAGGCTGGCCATGGGCCACGATCAAAACCGGTCGTGCCATCTTATTGCGTCTCACTCATGCCAAATATCCCCGCCGGAGGCTGCATCAGCGCTCACACGCGAAAGGCTGCGGCAAAGGGCTCGGGGATCTCGAACTCCTGCAAGGCTCGTGCCCGCGCCGTCGCAGACATCTTGCGCGCGGTCTTTTCGACGATGCGCAGCATTTCATCAGCGGCCCGCGTGCCTGCAAAGGGGCCCATGTACCAGCGGATGAAGGTGAAACACGCGACATCCTCTAGGGCCTGTACCTGCTCATCGCGCTTGATGCCCTGCTTGGTCAGCATTTTCTCGGCCTCGGCGGTCTCATCGGCACCATAGCCTGCCTGTGCCATGATCGCGCTGACGCGGGCGGCATGGCGGCGGCCTTGTTCGGTGCGCCAGGCCAGATAGCCCGCGCGATCCATCGGAAATTCGCTACGCGGCAATTTCCAGCGCTCGATATGCTGTCCGCGACAGGCAATTTGCAAAACCTCCGAGGCCTCGGGGTAAAGCTGCTCTTGCTCGGCCGTCATGCGCTGGCCGTAAAGCAGCGCATCCGCGACCCCTTCCTTGGCCTGAGGATCGGCGGAATTGGCCAGATCGATCGCGGCGAAAACCGATGACAGACGGGACATGGACGGGCTCCTTTTTTCGGCCATTCTGCCGTCAACGCCCCCAGCGTCAATGGGCGAGTGGCGCGGGGATGCCAGATCAGGGGCGAAAGCCGTCAGGAATAAGGTCACGGCCATGGATCAGCAGCTCGGCCATCATCGCCCCCACAGCCGGGGCCATGCCAAAGCCGATCTTGAAGCCACCATTGGCGACATAATGGCCGGGCCGCCCGGGCCAGGCGCCCAGAACCGGCGCGCGGGATTTGGCGCGGGGGCGGATGCCCGCCCATCTGTCCACGACCTCAGCCCCCGCCAGCACCGGGCAGATCATCTGAGCTTTTGCAATCAGCCCATCAAGCTGCTCATCGGTGTTCAGATCCATGAACTCGCGCTCCGAGGTCGAGCCGATGCCGATGGTGCCATCACAATGGGGCACAAGATGCAATGCATCTGCAAAGACCTGCGGCGCATCGGCTGCGTCAAATCGCAACAGTGCCGACTGTCCCTTGACGCCATTCCCGCCAAAGGGGGCAAGCCCCGCCACACCTGTCGCCCAGATCGCGGGCATGTCGGGATCGGGGCGTGTATGTTCAAGGATCTCGACCCCTTTGGCACGTAATGCCGCGCTGAGCGCATAAAGGGCCAGGCGCGGATGCAGCCGTGCTGTCAGATTGTCGTAAAGCCAAAGCCCATCCGCGCTGGCGGGGATCAGCAAGCCAAAGCGCTGAACCTCATCGCCGCGCAGCACCCGCATGACCGCCCAGTCGGGCCAATGGGTCTTGGCGCCTTCGATGCGTTGCTCGATGCGCTCTAGCGCGCTTGCAGCCAGCGGTTGCAGCCGTCCGGTCCGACCATAGCCCGAGGGCAGGCCGGATAAATCCTCGATCTCGTGCCACCAGTCTTTGGCGGCAATCAGCGCCTCAAGCTGCACCTGCTTTTTCTCATTCCAGTTCTCGGGGGCGTGGGGGGCCAGGGCGCCGACCGTGCCACCGCTTGAGCCGGCCCCGATTTCTGCCAGCTCGATCACGCGCACCTTGCCGCCGCGTTTCACAATCTCCCATGCGCAAGACAGGCCAAAGATGCCTGCCCCTGCCACAGTGATGATTTTTTCGCTTGTCATTTTCCGGCCCCCGCCGCATCTGCCGAGAAAAGCGGGAGTAGCGCCAATGAGCGACGGGAACCAGAGCGAGCTTTCTTGGCGGGACGGGATCGTCCCGGTTTCAACCCGCTTCGATGACCCCTATTTCAGCCTGAATGGCGGTCTTGATGAAACACGACATGTCTTTTTGGCGGGAAATGACCTGCCTGCGCGGCTGTCTCGGGGCTTTCATGTGGCCGAGTTGGGATTTGGCACCGGGCTGAACCTGATTGCCTTGGCTCAGATCGCGACGGTTCCGATCCAGTTCACCTCATTCGAGGGCTATCCGATGAGCCGAGATGAGCTGGCCCGCGCCCATGCCGCCTTTTCAGGCATCGAAGATTTGTCGCAAGAGCTTTGCGCCCAATGGCCCATGCAGCAGTTCCAGCTGGGTCAGATCAGCGTGCGCATTCTTTTCGGCGATGTGCGTGAAACCCTGCCCGCGTGGGATCAAGCTGCGGATGCCTGGTTTCTTGACGGCTTTTCTCCTGCCAAAAACCCCGAGATGTGGGGCGAAGAACTGATGGCTCAGGTGGGCAAACACACCGCGGACGGGGGCAGCTTTGCCACCTATACTGCGGCAGGTCATGTCAGGCGCGCGCTGCAATCAGCTGGCTTTGAGGTTTCCCGATCCCCCGGATTTGCCGGAAAACGCCATATGTCGCGTGGGATCAAGACACAGCTCAGCGCCTGACCGTGGGAATATTGCTTTTGCGGTAATCGATTGGGCTATGCGGTGGGCGGCCCTGATTGCGGTTCCAAAAGGCCGTACCCCCGCGACGCAAGAACAGCGGGAAGGTCAGCACAAGCCCGGCCAGAAAGCCGCCGTTATGCGCCCAATAGGCGACGCCGTCCTCGGCGCTGGCCAATGCGCCCATGACCAGCTGCAGCCCCAGCCAAGCCGTCAGCATCACCCATGCGGGAATGGTAAAGACGCGGATAAAGATGATGATGATGGCAACCACATCGACCCGCGCCCGTGGAAACAGCAATAAATATCCGCCCATCACCCCCGCAATCGCCCCCGAGGCCCCGACCATCGGAATGTCCGACCACGGATCGACGGCGATCTGTGCAACGGCTGCCATCAGGCCACAGGCAAGGTAGAACAGCAAAAAGCCGAAATGGCCCATCTGGTCTTCCAGATTGTCGCCGAAAATCCAAAGAAACAGCATATTGCCACCGATATGCATGATCCCGGCATGCAGGAACATATGGGTAAGCAGGCCCCAAAGATACGACCCCTGCATGATGGCAATCGGGTAGAGCGCCAATTCAGCCCAAAGCCCGCCCATTCCGCCCGCCCAAGGCATGATCAGCAAAAACATCACCACATTCAGGATAACCAGCCCGCGAACGACATAGGGCGTTGTTGCCGAAGGGTTGTGATCGCGGATCGGGAACATGGGGAACCTTTCGACTGACACGCCAAACTGACCCAAGGCACGCGTCGTGACAAGACCACTGCTTGGCTTGAAAGGGCGCGACTTGTCATCCCTGCTTAGGGTGAAAAAAAAAAAAAAAACCCCCCCAAGGGGGTGCTGGGGCGGGTTTTTATGGATCTTGTGGATCTTGATCGCTGGGGCGGCTTTTGGCCACGCCTGAGTGCCGCAGATCAGCCTGCCAGGGATTTCGCGCCCATGTTCAGGAACTTTTCGCGGCGATCCTTGATCAGCTCTGCCGGTTTCATCTGCGACAATTCCTCAAGCAAGGCTGCGATTTCGCGCCCGACCGAGGCAATGGCATCCTTGGGCGCGCGTTGCGCGCCGCCCATCGGCTCGGCGATGATGCGGTCGATAACGCCCAGCTTCTTCAGGTCTTGGGCGGTCAGGCGCAAGGCCTCGGCTGCCTCTTTCATCTTGTTGGAATCTTTCCACAGGATCGAGGCACAGCCCTCGGGCGAGATCACCGAATAGATCGAGTTTTCCAGCATTGCGATCCGGTTGGCCGCAGCAAAGGCCACCGCACCACCCGAGCCGCCCTCGCCAATGATCACCGAAATCAGCGGCACACCGATCTGAAGACATTTCTCGGTCGAGCGTGCAATCGCCTCGGACTGGCCGCGTTCTTCGGCCCCTTTCCCGGGATAGGCGCCGGCTGTGTCGACCAGCGTAATCACCGGCAGGCGAAAGCGGTCGGCAAGATCCATCAAGCGCACCGCCTTGCGATAGCCCTCGGGGCGGGCCATGCCGAAATTGCGAAACAGGCGCGATTTCGTGTCATTGCCCTTTTCATGGCCGATCACGACGCAAGGCGCATCGTTGAACCGCGCAAGACCGCCCAAGACCGCATGATCCTCGCCAAAGGCGCGATCGCCAGACAGGGGGGTATATTCGCTGAAAAGCTGGTCGATATATTCTTTGCAATGGGGGCGGTCGGGGTGACGCGCCACCTGGGTTTTGCGCCAAGGATCCAGATTCTTGTAAAGATCCCGCAGCATGTCGCTGGCTTTTTTGTCCAGCGCGGCGGCTTCTTTTTCCAGATCAACGCCTTCGCCCTTGCGCGCAAGGCTGCGAAGTTCCTCGGCCTTGCCTTCGATATCGGCCAGGGGTTTTTCGAAATCCAGATAAGTCATATGCGCTCCGCGCTGTCGATCAGTCGGGGTCTATATGAGGCGCGCGGGCGCTGATTGCAACTTTCCTGTGCGACCAGCGGTCCAAAGCGGCCTCGTCGGTGTCTTTTGCCTCGACCCATTGTCCTGGGCCTTGGGCAGTGATTTCACGCTTCCAGAAGGGGGCACGTGATTTGAGCCAGTCCATCAGATATTCCGCGCCCTCGAAAGCCGCGACGCGGTGACGGGCAGCGGTGGCGACCATCATGATCGGCTCGTCAATGGCCAGCAGGCCGTAGCGGTGAATGATGCGCCAGTCGCTCAGTGCGAATCGCGCCGCCGCCTCTAGGCCAAAGCGGGTCAGCGCCTTTTCGGTCATGCCGGGGTAATGTTCCAGCTCAAGCGCGGTCAAACGGCCGTCCTCGCTGCGCACAAGGCCCTGAAAGGTCACGATTGCGCCCGCGCCGCGGCCAAAGTCGCGCAATTCGCAGGCCAGATCGAAAGGGGCGGTTTGAACGCGCACGCTCATGTCAGCCACCGGTCATCGGCGGGAAAAACGCGATCTCGCGGGGGGTGCCCAAAGGCGCATCCAGATCGGCCAGTTCTTGGTCGATCGCCACGCGCACGGCGCTTAGGTCAGAAAGCGCCGCCCGATGCCATTCATCTTGCTGCGACAGCTGGGCCACCAGCTCGCGCAGGGTGCGGGCTTCGGTTTGAATGGTTTCACGTGGCACGCCGATTCTTTCGCGCAGCCAGGCGAAGTACAGCACATCAACCTGCATCGCGGTCACGCAGATAGGGCAGCGCCTTGATGAAGTAATCCGCCCCGGTCAGCGCGGTCAGAACGGCGGCAATCCAGATCAGCACCAAGCCCGCCTGAGTCGCCAGATCCGACCAGCTGTCGGACCAGGGCAGGCTGGTTTCGCCAACCAGCGGCGGATGCCCGGTTTCGTAATAATTCAGGCCGGTGCCCAGAAACAGCACGGAAATCGCGACCATCTGGAAGGTGGTCTTCCATTTGGCAAGTTTGGTGACTTTCAGCTTCTTGGCATTGGGCCCCAGAAACTCGCGCAGCCCCGAGACGAAAACCTCGCGGAACAAGATCACGGTCGCGGGCAGAATCAACCAAGGGTTCATGCCCGAATATCCGGTGATCACCACCAGGGCGATCACCACCATCGCCTTGTCCGCGATCGGGTCCATAGCCGCGCCGAAAAGGCTTTCCTGCTTCCAGGCGCGGGCAAGATAGCCGTCGAACCAGTCAGTGATTGCGGCAATCAAGAACAGTGAGAGGGCCGCAAAATCGGCAAAGGGCCTGCTGAAGTAGAAAAACATCAGCGGCACCAAGGGTGCTGCGATCAAGCGCAGCAGGGTCAGTATATTTGGCAATGTCCAGCGCATGGTGGCAAAGCTAGTCCGATTGGCGGGCGGGGGGAAGGGGGCGCGCTATCTCATTGCCGTGGGTCGGGGAATCTGGGCGGCTTGCGGACCTTTTGGGGGCGCGCAGGGGAACCATAGACGTGCCCAGACGCTCTTCGGCGCGCAGCACGACCATTGCCGCGGCCCGCGCGTCCTCGCCAGCGTCATGGTGCTGAAAACTCAGATTCAATGCGCGTTTGAGATGGCCCAACCCATGCCCACCATTTCCTTTGAATTCGGGCCAGGCGCGGCGGGCTATGACGACGCTATCGCTCCAGTCCCAGTCGGGCAGGGGCAAGGCGTGATGGGCGCAGGCTGCCATGATCGCGCGGCGGTCAAAACTGCTGTGCTGGACCAGCGGATGTCGCGCCAAAAAAGGCGCCAGCCCGGCAAAAATGCTGGGAAAGACCGGCGCGCCCAGAACGGTTTGGGGGCCGATGCCATGAAGTTCGATGTTGAAGCGGCTGAACTCCATCTGCGGATCGACATAGCTGGAGCGCGTGACGATCGTGCCGTCGCCGCGCACGCAGGCAAGGCCGATCTGGCAAATGCTGGCCGATGCCGAGCAAGATGTTTCCACATCGATTGCGACAAAGCGAAAACGCTCGTCTGGCAGATCGAAAGCACATGTTTCGCTGTCGGCGCGACCCTTGCTGGTCAGATCATCTTGGTGCGGCTCAGGGTCATACATGTGGAAATCCGGCAAAGGCAGTGATCAGGAAGCAGATGGTGATCGAAATCGGGTCAGAGAGCGGGGCCGCGCCGCGAGCGGGTGCGACTGCGGGCCTAGTGTGCGTTGAAGTGATCGTGGATTTTTTGCGCCAGCGATTCGCTGATCCCTTCGACGGCCATCAGATCGGGCAAACCTGCGCGGCTGACCGCTTTGGCACTGCCGAAATGGGCCAAAAGCGCGCGTTTGCGGGCAGCTCCCACACCGGCGATTTCATCCAGAGGGTTCGACATCGTCGCTTTGGCCCGCTTGGCCCGATGGGTGCCAATCGCCCAACGATGGGCCTCGTCGCGCATACGCTGGACGAAATATAGGACCGGATCATTCATCGCCAGCGCGAAGGGGCGTGCGCCGAAACGGTGGAACTCCTCTTTGCCGTGATCGCGATCAACGCCCTTGGCGACGCCGATCATCGGCACATCTTCGACCCCCAGTTCGGCCATGATTTCATGGACGGCCGAAACCTGCCCCGCGCCGCCGTCAATCAACAGCAGATCGGGCCAAGCCTCGGTCTGGCGATCGGGATCCTCTTTCAAAAGGCGGGTAAAGCGGCGTGTCAGCACCTCTTTCATCATGCCAAAGTCATCGCCCGGCGTGATCTCGGTGCCCTTGATGTTGAACTTGCGATACTGGTTTTTCATCCAGCCCTCGGGGCCGGCCACGACCATTCCGCCGACGGCATTCGTGCCCTGAATATGGCTGTTGTCATAGATTTCGATGCGGCGCGGCACAGAGGGCAGGTCAAACTTCTCGGTCAGCCCTTCCAGCAGCTTCAGCTGCGTCGCGCTTTCCGACAGTCGCCGTGCCAGCGATTCGCGGGCATTGCGATGGGCGTTTTCGACCAACTCGGCTTTCTCACCGCGCTGAGGAACGCCCAACACCACCTTGCGTCCCGCCTTTTCACTGAGCAGCTCGGTCATCAGATCGGGATCTTCGATACCGTGGCTAAGCAAAATCATCCGGGGCGGCACCTTGCCGTCATAGAATTGCGCCAGAAAGGCCTGCATCACCTCGTCAGGTGATTCCACGCCGTTCAGCTTGGGGTAGAAATCCCGGTTCCCCCAGCTTTGATTACCGCGGATAAAGAACACCTGAACGCAGGCCTGCCCACCATCCATGTAGAGCGCGATGACATCGGCCTCGGCAACGCCACGCGGGTTGATGGCCTGAACCGATTGCACTGCGGTCAACGCCTTGATGCGGTCACGCAAAGCCGCCGCGCGTTCATATTCCATCGCCTCCGAGGCAGTGGTCATTTCCTGCGCCAATTCGACCTGAATCCGGGTCGACTTACCCTGCAAGAAGCGTTCGGCGTCATGGACCAGGCCCTGATAGGCCGGCAGCTCGATCTTGCCCACGCAAGGACCGGCGCAGCGCTTGATCTGATAAAGCAGGCAGGGCCGGGTGCGCGACTGAAAGGTCGCATCCGTACAAGAGCGCAGCTGGAACACACGCTGAAGTTGGTTCAGCGTGCGATTGACCGCCCCCGCGCTGGCAAAAGGCCCATAATAGTCGCCCTTTTCCGATTTTGCGCCGCGATGTTTTTTGATCTGCGCAAACGGATGGGATTTCGCGACAAGAATATTGGGAAAGCTTTTGTCGTCACGCAGCAGCACGTTGTAGCGCGGCTTGAGCTGCTTGATCAGATTCTGTTCCAGCAGCAGCGCCTCGGTTTCGGTGCGCGTGGTCAGAAACATCATCGAGCAGGTTTCGCGGATCATCCGTGCGATCCGGCCCGAGTGACCCGTCGCGCGGGCGTAGTTGGACACGCGCATCTTCAGGTTCCGTGCCTTGCCAACGTATAAAACCCCGCCCTGAGCATCCAGCATCCGATAGACCCCTGGCGAGGAATCCAGCGTGCGCAGATAGTCATGGATCAGGGCGTGACCCGTTTTTGCCGGGCTGGTTTGTGACAGATTATCGGACATATCGGCTCAAAAGTGATTCTTTCGGGTGCTGCATGTTCTGGCTCTTGAGATCAACCTGAATCCTATCCACGGAATCTGGGGATAACTTGGTGGAGAATCTGTTGGCTTCAACCCGATTCCTAGGATTCATTGGCGTTTCGGTGATTTGCTTAAAAAATAGGCAATAACTTAAGTCATTGTAAGTAATGGTAATTTTTTATCAACACCGGATTGAGTCCAAACAGACTAAAGAAAGCTGAGTGCTGTCAAATCGTGTCAAGGCCAGTGCACAACTTGTCGCGGCGGGAATGCCTAAGGGGCACTGTTGGTGGATGTTAACCGGGCTTTGCCAAGGCTGACACCCCTGCCGAAGGATGCAGGATATACACGTTATGCGGGTGTCTTACGCGGTTGTGTTAACCTATTATGACATGAAAATCGACAATGCCGTGATGTGGCAGTGATGCCGCAGTGACACGATTTTGCCCGCTAACAGTGTCCTGGTTCTGATGCGCGGATGCGGCTTGATGGCCGTGTTGCAAGACAGCTAGGGGGCGCGCCTGTGGCCCGCCGCAGGGTCGCGGGGGACGGGGCCGGGCGCATGGGGCAACACACGGGCCAGCACGGCATCTGGATCGCTTTTGCGCCTTCTGCGGCCCTTAGCGGGGCCAGTTGATGCCCAGAATGCGCGCGATGGCGCGCCGCACCCCGGGGCCCGAGACCAGCGCAAGCGCGACCATGATCAACAGGAAGGTCAGAACAATCTTAAGCATCAGCCACCAATTCCAAATTGTGAGCCAAGCGCCTTGCGCTCGGCCGCCTCGATAAAATCATCGGCCGACAATCCAAAGCGGCGCAACACCGAGACCCGTGGACCATAGCTTAGGAATTTGACCTCTGGACCATAAATGTCGCGCATCTTGGGAATGAGATGTGCAATACCATCCGCCAGACCAAGTTCGACCGCCTGTCGTCCGACCCAGATGTCGCCGGTAAACAGATCGGCATCCGCATTCAGCCGCGACCCGCGCCGCGCTGTGACCTGCGCCTTAAAGGCCGCGTGAATCGGGGCCAGAAGCTGGTTCAGGCGGGCGATATCCTCGGGGGTTTCGGGGCGGAAAGGGTCCAGCATGGATTTTGAGCGCCCGGCCGTGTGCACGCGGCGCTCGATCCCATAACGCGCAATCAGCTCGGAAAAGCCAAACCCCGCCGAAATCACGCCGATGGATCCCAAGACCGAGCTTTCATCGGCCCAGATTTGATCGGCGGCCGTCGCCAGCCAATAGCCGCCCGAGGCCGCCATATCTTCGACAAAAGCATGCACGGGCACGCCGGTCTCGGATGACAATCTGCGAATGCGGGCCGCAATCAGGCTGGACTGTACCGGTGATCCGCCGGGCGAGTTGATGGCCAGCGCGATGGCTTTGGGTTTGCGACGCCGAAAGGCGCGCTCTAGTACCGGGCCGATGCTGGCATCCGACAGCGACGGCCCGCCACGCGAGGATAGCCCGATTGCGCCCTGCATCCGGACGACAGCGACATAGGTTTTAGCCGGAAGAAATGGGATTTTCATGTCAACCGACATAGGTACGCATGGCAAGCGCGGCAAGGCTGATGCGCCATGATGGCGCAGGCTGGTCGCAAGCCTTGCCGGTGGGCCATGCCATCAGCGCTGAGCGTCCAGAAACTGCATCACCTCGGAGCGGTTGGGCATAGCACTGCCCGCGCCTTGCCGGGTGACCTGAAGCGCGGCTGCGGCGGCTGCATGGCGCAGCGCAGTCGCGATATCTTCGCCCCGGTCCAGCCCAGCCGCAAACCAGCCCGCAAAGCAATCGCCTGCACCGGTGGTATCGACCGCGCGGACTGCGAATGACTTTTGGAAATAGCTTTCGCCGCTTTTCAGGTCGCGATATTCGGCCCCGTCTGCGCCATGGGTGATCAAAAGCCCATCGACCGGAAGATCGCTGCCGAAATGCTCGAACAGATCGCGTGCCTCGATCGTGTTCAGCGCAATGATCGACACATGGCTTAGGACGGCCTGCAAGGCCTCGATGGCAAAGGGGGCCGCCGAATAGATCACGCGCGCCCCGCTGGTAAAGGCACGCGTCGCCGCCAGCACCTGCAACGAGGTCTCATTCTGGATCAAAAGGCTGTCGGTCGGGCGGATCGATGACATCGCCGCGGCAATCGCCGCCGGATCCAGCGCGCGATTGGCGCCACCATGCAGGATGATCGAATTCTCGCCGCTTTCTTCGACCAGAATGATCGCATGGCCGGTGGCGGTCTCGGGCAAGCGCGCGATGGCCGCAGTTTCGACCCCGGCAGATTTCAGCGTATCGATGACCCAATCGTCTTGATGCGACATCGCCCCGATATGAACGACCTGTGCGCCAGCCCGAGCGGCCGCAACCGATTGATTGGCACCTTTGCCACCCAGCCCCAGGCTATATCCCCCCGAGGCCAAAGTCTCGCCCGCGCGGGGCAGATGTTCGAGCCGGTAGATGTGATCGATATTGATCGAGCCGAGATTGTAGATGGTCATATTGGCCTCCGCATCTATCGGGCGACGGTGCCCGGAACTTGTCCAGCGGCATAAGACAAAGCGGTAGGGGAAGAAACGAAAAACGCGCCCCTAGGGGCGCGTTATCCGATGTCTTAGGCAAAAAGCTTAGTGCTTTTCGTCGTTGCGGTGCTTGACCGACCACCACAGACGCTTGTTGGTCAGGTACAGAAGAACCGTCATCACCAGCAGGAACAGAACCGACATCAGGCCGACTTGCTTGCGGTCCATCATCTTGGGTTCTGCCGTCCACATCAGGAAGGCGGCGACGTCCTGGGCCATCTGATCGACCGTGGCTTCGGTGCCGTCTTCATAGGTGATCGAGCCCTCATTCAAGGGCGCAGGCATCTGGATCCAGTTCCCGGCAAAAGCGGCGTTGTGGTAGAAGGTGCTGCCAGCTTCTTCCTTGGTTTCGCCGTTATAGCCCGTCAGGACCGCATGGATATATTCCGGTCCGCCGATGCCGTTGAACAGCTGCGACAGGCCGGTGCCATAGGGACCGTGAAAGCCAGCGCGCGCCTTGGCCATCAGCGACAGATCCGGGCCCATACCATCGGCATGGGGGACGGTCGGGAAATGGTCGGTCGGAATGCGCGGACGCTCTTCGCCGGTTTCCGCATCGATGATGGTCAGGTTGGCGGCATAGGCGCGCACCTGATCTTCGGGCAGGCCAGGGCCGCCCGCATCATGAAGCGTACGCAGTGGCACATAGGTCAGGCCGTGGCAGGCCGAGCAAACCTCGGTATAGACCTGAAGCCCGCGCTGAAGCTGGAACTGGTCATATTTGCCGAAAGGCCCTTCGAAGCTGA
>NZ_DALZMB010000110.1:0-12148 GCF_032007265.1 Paracoccus sp. (in: a-proteobacteria)
TCGATCGCCAATTTGTTCAGCGCGACCCCGATCAGCGCGGTGACGCCGATGGCAATCAGCGCCGCCAGCGGCATGGGCAGGCCGGCCTGATGCGCAAAAAAGGTGATCATACCGCCCAGCATGACGAATTCGCCTTGCGAGAAGTTAACCACATCTGACGCATTATAGATGATGGTGAAGCCAAGGGCGACCAGCGCATAGACCGCGCCGACCGTCACCCCGGATAGGATGAATTGCATGAATTCCGACATGGGGGGCGCCCTAGCTGGGCCTTGCCGGGTCGGGTGCGGGGCGCAGCTGTCGCAGGCCCGCACCTTCGGCTCGGCCGGGTCAGATCAGTTGATCAAGGTCCATTTGCCGTCTTTGATCTCAAGCATCTTGAAGGCGCTCAGATCAAGACCAAGGTGATCTTCGGGGGTCATGGTGACAATTCCGGTGGTGCCGACAAGGCCCGAAGTGGCCTCGATCGCGTCACGGATGGCCTGAGGGTCGGCCTCTCCGGCGCGGGTGATCGCATCCGTGACAATGCTGAACGCATCATGGGCATAGCCGCCGAACGTGCCGACCGGGGTCTTGGTCTTGGCCTCGAAAGCCGCTTTATAGGCGGTGACGACGGGCTTTTGCGGATCGCTATCGGGAAGAATATCGGCAACAAGCAAGGCGGTGCCGGGAATGCGGACCCCCTCGGATGCGGGGCCAGCCAGTTCGATAAAGCCCGCCGAGGCGACGCCATGCGACTGGTAAAGCGGGACTTTGATATCCAGCTGGCGATAGTTGCGGGTGACGATCGCCGGGCCCTGGCCAAAGCCCGGGTTCAGGACCGCCTGCAGCCCGTCCTTGCCTTTGATATTGGTCAGCTGGGGCGTCATATCCGCATCCTGCGGGCCATAGGTTTCATCCGCGACGATGTCGATGCCGTAATTGCCGATGACATCTTTGCACTGGGCATGCATCGAGGCGCCAAAGCCATCGGTCCCCGAGATCATCCCGATCTTGGTGATGCCCTGAGCCTTCATATCCTCAAAGATCTTCTCACAGGCCATGCGGTCGGTATGAGGGGTCTTGAAGGTGTAGGGGCGCACTGGCTGAATGATTTCAATCGCGCCTGCCAATGAGATAAAGGGCACCTCGTTATCCTCGGCCACCGAGGCAATGGATTGCGAGGTTCCGGTGGTCGAGCCGCCGATGATCGCCACGACCTCGTCATCCTCGATCAGGCGGGTGGCAAAGGTGCGCGCCTTGTTGGGGTCAGAGCCGTCATCATAAAGCACCAGCTTGACCGGCTCGCCATTGATGCCGCCCTTGGCATTGGCCTCTTCGACCAGCATCTCCAATGTCTTGGCCTCGGGGTCGCCCAGAAAAGAGGCCGGACCCGTCGCCGAGACCGAAGCCCCGATCTTAATTTCCGCCTGAGCGGTGGTGGCAAGGCCAAGCGCGATCAGCGTGGCAATCATGCTGGTGTTGGGTTTCATTCGAATTTCCTCCCTGGAAACTGGATCGATCACAGCGCGCCGGGCGATTTTGCCCGGTCGGCAATGGGGCGGCGCCACATCACGCGGCTAAAGCGCGGGGCGATAAAGGCGGTATCGGTCAAGCTGGCATTGCCTGCGGGATTGGCCCCGGTGACGTGAAAGTCGCTAAATGCTGCCGATTGGTTCACGAAAATATTGCCGGTCAGATTGATCGACAGATTGACGCCTGCCTGCGCAAAGGCAGCGATCGCCTGGGCGATCTGTGCCTCATCGGTCGCATAGATCGCGGCGGTGATGGCGCCTTTGCAGCGCGCCAGATCCGCGGCCAAGGCGATGGATTGGCTTGTATCAGCGGTGCGGATCACGAATGTGATGGGGCCAAAGACCTCTTGCTCATAGGCATCTGTGTTCTTGGCATCGAGCATCAGCACCAAGGGCGAGGCGCTGCGCGGGGTGGTCAGGGGCGCCGAATCGCGCAAGATCGTACCCAATTGCCGCGCCGTTGCGATGCGCGCCAGCGTGGCCGGATTGGCAATCATGCCCGTAATCGCCACGGCCTGCGCGGCATCGGCCAGCAGCGCGTCAATTGCCGCAATGATGCCCTTGGCAATATCCTGGGCGCTTTTATGGCCCTGATCCGTCTCGATCCCGTCTTGCGGCACATAGATGTTTTGCGGCGCTGTGCACATTTGTCCCGAGTAAAGGGCCAGGGAAAAGGCAAGATTGGCGCACATGGCGTCGAAATCATCTGTGCCTGCGATGATGATGCTGTTGACCCCGGTCTCTTCGGTGAAAAGGCGCGCCTGCGTCGCGTGTTCACGAAGCCAATCACCAAAAACGCTTGAGCCGGTATAATCGATCAAACGCACATCGGGATGTGTGGCCAGCTCTTTGGTGATCGGCGCCTCGGGCTGATCCACGGCAAGCAAGATTGCGTCAGCCGGAAGGCCTGCCTCGGCCAGCACCTCGCGCGCGATCTTGACCGTCAGCGCCAGCGGCAAGATTGCCGAAGGATGGGGTTTGATGATGACGGTATTGCCCGTGGCAAGGCTTGCGAAAATGCCGCAATAGGAGTTCCAGGTCGGAAAGGTGTTGCAGCCGATCGCCAGAGAAATGCCGCGTGGAACCAACGTCCAGTGCTTTTCAATCTCCAGCGCGGGGGCCTTGCCTTGGGGTTTGATCCACTGCGCCGTGGGCGCAAAGCGGGTCATTTCGTCATAGGCTGCGGCAATGGCTTCCAGCGCGCGATCCTGCGCATGGGGGCCGCCCGCCTGAAAGGCCATGGCAAAGGCCTGGCCCGTGGTGTGCATCGTCGCATGGCCCATCAGAAAGCTTTGCGCATTCAAGCGGGTGACGATTTCAAGGCAAATGCCCACACGCTGCTGGATCGAGGCCGCGCCCCAGACCTGTGCGGCCTGTCGGCTGGCTGCAATCAAGGTCTCGACCGGGGCTGCGGGATAGCGAATGCCAAGTGCGGGACCCCAAGGTGAGATCTCATCGCCAAACAGGCTGTCTTGGGGGTGGCCGGGCAGGGTAAAGGGGCGGTTTTGCACATCGTGAAAGGCCGCCTCGGCGCTTGCCTTGGCAGTCTCGCCATAGATCTTGCCGCTGGGGATTTCGGGGAACGGCGTCCAGAAACCGCGCGTGGCCAGCGCCGCAAGGGCAGCCTCAAGCATCGGCCGATGGCGCTCGAACAACTCGGTCATGGATGTGCCTCCCAGTTCACGCTTAATCATTGACCGTCCGGTCGGTCTATGCAACAAGAATCTGGAGGCCCCGATGATTTGCGGGGATTGGGAGAGACGATCATGAGCCAATCCGACACCGTCTTAGTGGCGCTGGACGAGGGGGTTCTGCAGCTCACGCTGAACCGCCCAGATAAGCTGAACTCCTTTAACGAAGAGATGCATCTTGCCTTGCGCGCGCAGATCGAGCGGGCCCATCGTGAGGAAAGCGTGCGCGCGGTCCTGTTGACGGGCGCCGGGCGCGGGTTTTGTGCGGGGCAGGATCTGGGTGACCGTGATCCGCGCAAGGGTGGGCCAAAGCCGGATCTGGGGCACACGATCGAGACCTTCTACAACCCGACATTGCGCCTGATTCGCAGTCTGGAAAAGCCGGTCATCTGTGCTGTGAACGGCGTCGCGGCAGGTGCGGGTGCAAATATCGCTTTTGCCTGTGACATCGTTCTGGCCGCGAAATCGGCGAAATTCATTCAAGCCTTTGCCAAGATCGGCCTGGTGCCCGACGCAGGTGGCACCTGGTCGCTGGCGCGTATTCTGGGCGAGCCACGTGCCAAGGCGCTGGCACTGACCGCCACGCCCCTTTCCGCCGAACGGGCAGCCGATTGGGGCCTGATTTGGCAGGCAGTCGAAGATGGCGATCTGGTGCGCGAAGCGCGCGAGCTTGCCCTCAGCCTGGCGGCTGGCCCGAAGCTGGGGCTGGGTCTGACCAAACGTCTTATTCAGGCGGCTGCAACGAACAGCCTTGACCAGCAGTTGGACCTTGAGCGCGACTGCCAGCAGATCGCCGGGCGTAGCGATGATTATGCCGAAGGCGTCACCGCCTTTCTGGAAAAGCGCAAACCGGTCTTCCAGGGGAAGTAAAGCAAATGACGGATCAGGAAATCGCCGAAGCCTGTGCCAAGGCCATGTGGAATGACGACAGCGCCAGCCAACGTCTGGGCATGTCGCTGGATCATATCGCGCCGGGCGAGGCGACCTTGTCGATGGACATCACCGATCAGATGTCAAACGGCCACGGCAATTGCCACGGTGGCTATATCTTTACGCTTGCCGACAGCGCCTTTGCCTTTGCTTGCAACAGCCGCAATACCATGGTCGTCGCCCAGCAAAATTCGATTACCTACATCAACCCCGGCCGCATCGGTGATCGGCTGACCGCAGCCGCCCGCGAGATTTCGCTGCGCGGCCGCTCGGGGATCTATGATGTGCGCATAACCAACCAGAATGGCGATCATATCGCCGAATTTCGCGGCCATTCACGCAGCGTGAAGGGCAAGCATTTACCTGATCTGGCCTGACACCATTCCGTCATTGGGAGGATAGTATGGAAAATCTGACACCAAATCCGAAAGACCTCGATCCAATCGAGACAGCATCCCGTGACGAGATCGAGGCGCTTCAGTTTCACCGCATGAAACGGTCACTGAAACACGCTTATGACAACTCGCCCTTCTTCCAACAGCGTTTCAACCAAGCCGGCGTTCACCCGGAAGAGCTGAAATCGCTCAAGGACATCGCCAAATTCCCCTTCACCTACAAGCAAGATCTGCGCGACACCTATCCCTTCGGGATGTTCGCTGTGCCGCAAAACCAACTGTCGCGTATTCATGGATCTTCGGGCACGACCGGCAAGCCGACGGTGGTGGGCTATACCAAGAATGATATCGATGTCTGGGCCAATCTGATTGCCCGCTCGATCCGCGCAGGCGGTGGCCGTCCGGGCGATATTTTGCATAATGCCTATGGCTATGGGCTGTTCACAGGCGGTCTTGGTGCGCATTACGGCGCCGAAAAACTGGGTTGTACCGTGGTGCCGATCTCGGGCGGGGGCACCGAGCGTCAGGTGACGCTGATCAATGACTTCAAGCCGCGCGTGATCATGGTGACGCCGTCCTATATGTTGTCGATCCTTGATGAATTTCGCCGTCAGGGACTGGACCCGCGCAAATCCTCGCTTGCGGTGGGCATTTTCGGGGCCGAGCCCTGGACCAATGCCATGCGTGAGGAAATCGAGGATGCCTTTGATATGCATGCCGTCGATATTTACGGCCTGTCGGAAATCATGGGGCCGGGCGTCGCGATGGAATGTGTCGAGACCAAGGACGGCCTGCATTTCTGGGAGGATCACTTCTACCCCGAGATCATCGACCCGGTCACCGGAGAGCCGCTGCCCGACGGCGAGATGGGCGAGCTGGTCATCACGACCTTGACCAAAGAGGCCCTGCCGATGGTGCGCTATCGCACCCGCGATCTGACGCGGCTTTTGCCGGGCACGGCACGCGCGATGCGCCGGATCGAAAAGATCACCGGGCGCAGCGATGACATGATCATCTTGCGCGGCGTGAATGTGTTTCCGACCCAGATCGAAGAGCAGATCCTGAAATGCGACTTCCTTGCGCCGCATTTCTATATCGAGCTGATGCGTGCTGGCCGCATGGACGGCATGGTGGTCCACGTGGAATGTGCCCCGCATGGCACCGACAGCGATGCGCGTGCCCAATCGGCCAAAGACCTCGCCCATCGCATCAAGGCGATCGTTGGCGTTTCAACCAAGATTCAGATCCATGATCCCGAGGCGCTGCTGCGCTCTGAGGGCAAGGCCAAACGCGTCGTCGATAATCGGCCCAAGGAATAATGTCGGGCAATCTGTCCAGACCACAAGCAAGGGTAGAATTTTACCCCGACCGTGGCCTACATCTGGGGGGCGGACGGCCCCCCTTTCTTTTGGGCTGACCGGACCCACGATGAAAGTGATTTAAGATGGCTCGGACAAGAGCAGCCGATTTTGAAGAAAAGCAGCGCGCTATATTGAACGATGCTGCGCGAGTTTTCGCAGAGCAGGGCATGGAAAAGGCCTCGATGTCGCAGATCGCGGCCCATGCGAAGGTCTCGAAGGCGCTGCTCTATCATTACTATCCCAGCAAGGATGCGTTGATCTTTGCGATCATCATGACCCATCTTGAAGAGCTGGATGGCGCCATCGCGCAGGCGGACGAGCCCGATTTGGCACCGCAGCAACGCCTGCGCAAACTGGTGGGCACCGTGCTGGAATGTTATCGCGGCGCGGATGACCAGCATAAGGTGCAGCTGAATGCGACCTCGGCGCTGTCGGACGAGCAAAAGGCCGAAATCACCGCAATGGAACGCGGCATTGTTCAGCGCTTTTCCGCGGTGCTGAAACAGATCAACCCCGAGCTGGCCAATCCTGCGCGCCCCCTGTTGATGCCGGTTACCATGTCGCTTTTTGGCATGCTCAACTGGGTTTATATGTGGTTTCGCGACGGCGGCCGCATCTCGCGCGAGGATTACGCCGATGTTGCCACCACCTTGGTACTTGAGGGGATCAAGGCGGTTCGCTAAGCCCCAGATGGTCGCGTTGCGGGCGGGTCGTTCCCGGCTTCTTTCGCAATCTTGGAACCCAAGGCCCTTGCCATCGCTTACCCTTGGATAGGCGGATAAGCCCAAAAATAACGGGGGTACTTTGATGGACAGGCGGCTTTCCACGGCCTTCGTCGCAACCATGGTGATAATCAGCATCCTTTTTCTGCTGGTGGTGCGGCCCTATTACGGTGCGGTCTTCTGGGCGCTTATTTTGGCGCTGTTGTTCCAACCGCTTTATATGCGCCTTCTGGGTTGGTTCGGTGGACGCTCGGCGCTTGCCTCATTGGGGGCGGTGGTGACCTGCATTCTTTTGGTGGTCATTCCATTTCTGATTCTTGTCACGATGATCGCGGCCGAGGCGGCGCGGGCCTATCAGCTGCTGACAAGCAGCCCGCTTGATCTTGCCGGTACGCTGGATGGGTTGCGCAATCATCTGCCCGCAAGCGTCATTCAGTTTCTGGACCGCCTCAACCTGCCAAGCGCGGCCGAGTTGGCGCAGAAATTCAGCGAATTCCTGCAAAGCATTTTGCAATTTGTCGCCAAGGGTTTTTACGCTTTGGGGCAGGGGGCGCTAAGCTTTGCCGTGGCCTTTGGCGTGGCGCTTTATCTGCTTTATTTCTTCTTCAAGGATGGATCAGAGCTGGCCGCGACCATCCGTAAAGCCAGCCCGCTTAGCCCGCATCAAACCGATGTTTTGATGCAGACCATCACCTCGGTACTGACGGCGACCGTCAAAGGCAACTTTATTATCGCCGCGGTTCAAGGTGCGATTGGTGGGGTGACGCTGTGGTTTTTGGGCATTGGCGGG
Source organism: Paracoccus sp. (in: a-proteobacteria) (assembly GCF_032007265.1). Taxonomy (GTDB): domain Bacteria; phylum Pseudomonadota; class Alphaproteobacteria; order Rhodobacterales; family Rhodobacteraceae; genus Paracoccus. The sequence goes on from NZ_DALZMB010000110.1 coordinate 7,404, forward strand.
GCCGTACTTTGGGGGGTGGTCATGGCGGCCTTGTCGCTGATCCCTGCCATTGGTGCGGGCCTGATCTGGTTTCCGATCGCGGTCTATCTGCTGCTGACAGGCAGCGTTGCCAGCGGGGTGATCTTGCTGGTGGTGGGGTTTGGCGTCATCAGCCTTGTCGATAACCTGTTGCGCCCGCGTCTTGTCGGTGGGCAGACCAATATGCCCGATTATATCGTCTTGGTGTCCACCTTGGGTGGCCTGTCGCTGCTGGGGGTGAATGGCTTTGTCATCGGCCCGTTGGTAGCCGCGCTGTTTCTTGCGGTCTGGCGTCTTTACATGGAAGAAAAGGCGAACCTTCCGGATCAACCAGAGATCGTCCTGGATCAGCGCGAAACAAGCTGATTTTCCAGCTGACACAAACTTCCATAAAAAGGCGCCGGGTCAAGTGATGATCCGGCGCCTTTTCTGATCCAATTGGGGCACGCGCAGGCAATCAGCCTTTTGCCGACCATTCCTTTGCCACCATGGTCAGTACGTCATATTGCGCGACCACCTCGGCCTTTTGGTTCGTGACCTGACAATCCCAACGCACTTCGCCATGTTCGGCATTGGCGCGCGGGTTGATCTCTTTGCAGGTCAGGCGCACTTGCAGGCTGTCGCCAAAATAGACCGGCGTCAGGAAGCGCAGATGATCAACGCCATAATTGGCCAGAACCGGGCCGGGGTTCGGCTCGACGAAAAGACCAGCGGCGAAGCTGGCAATCAGATAGCCATGGGCCACCCGATCATCGAAGAAAGGATTGGCCTTGGCCGCCTCGCTGTCCATATGGGCGTAAAAGGTATCGCCGGTGAATTCGGCAAAATGCTCGACGTCTTCCTGGGTGACGACCCGGCTTGCGGTGACAAGTTGGTCGCCGATACGCAGCTCTGCCAGTGATTTACGGAAGGGGTGGGTGCCTTGATGGGCATCTGCCCCCTCGATCCAACGGCCCGTGACGGCCGAAAGCATGTTCGGCGCGCCCTGGACTGCGGTGCGCTGCATATAATGGGTGACGCCGCGGATACCGCCCATCTCCTCGCCGCCGCCTGCGCGACCGGGGCCACCATGGACCAGTCCCGCCAAGGGCGAGCCATGCCCGGTCGAGGTCTTGGCCGAAACGCGGTTGCCGATCAAGACGCGGCCATGATTGGGTGCGATGCCCAAAACAACCTCTTGGGCGACATCGCCATCATTGGTAAAGACGGATGCCACCAGCGAGCCCTTGCCCTTATTGGCCAGCTCGACCGCATCTTCGAGCGTGTCATAGGGCATGACGGTTGCGACCGGGCCAAAGGCCTCGACCTCGTGAACGGCGCGCGCGGCAAAAGGATTGTCGCAGTAAAGCAGGACTGGGTTCATGAAGGCGCCGGTTTCAGCATCCCCCGAGGACAGTGTTACCTGATCGGGATTGCCCGCGACGATTTCCGCATCGGCCTGCAAATCCTTGATGCGGGCCCGAACCTCGTCGCGCTGATCAAAGGACGACAATGCTCCCATGCGCGTGGCCTCATCACCGGGCAGGCCCACGGCGGTTTTTCCCAGCCGCTCGCCCAAAGCCGCGACCAATGCATCGATCTGGGCGCGCGGCGCAATCACGCGGCGGATCGCGGTACATTTCTGCCCCGCTTTCGAGGTCATCTCGCGCGCGACCTCTTTGACGAACAGATCAAACTCAGGCGTTCCCGCAACCGCATCCGTGCCAAGGATCGAGGCGTTCAAACTGTCGGCCTCCATATTGAAACGCACGGAATTGTTGACGATCGCAGGCAGGGTTTTCAGCTTGCGGCCGGTGCTGGCCGATCCGGTAAAGGTCACCACATCCTGTTCGCAGACATGCGACAGCAGATCACCGACCGAGCCCGAGATCAGTTGCAGCGCGCCTTCGGGAAGAATGCCCGTTTCAATGATACGGCGCACCATAAGTTCGGTCAGATAGGCGGTCTGGCTGGCAGGCTTAACGATGCAGGGCACGCCCGCAAGCAGCGTCGGCGCAATCTTTTCCAGCATGCCCCAGATCGGGAAGTTATAGGCATTGATATGAACCGCGACCCCTTGCAAAGGCGTCAGGATGTGCTGGGCCGAAAAGCTGTTGTCGCGCGACAAAAGTTCGACCGGGCCTTCGGTCAAAACCCGCGTATTGGGCAGCTCACGCCGACCTTTCGAGGCAAAGGTCAGCATCGTGCCGATCCCGCCTTCGATATCGACCCAGCCATCCGGGCGGGTCGCGCCGGTGCGCAGGCTTTCGGTATAGAATTCTTCTTTCTGTTCCATCAGCTTAAGGCCAAGTGCCTTGAGCATGCCTGCTCGATCATGAAAGGACATGGCGCGCAATTTGCGTCCCGCGACCGTGCGGCCATAGTTCAGCACTTCGGCGAAATCGATGCCGGTGGAGTCAATCGTGGCGACGGGTTCGCCCGTGCCCGCATCCAGCAAGGTATGGCCATCTTTGGCACCGGGCGTCCATTGGCCCAGCACATAGCTTTCCAGGCGGCGCGGCGCTTTGAAGGGGGCGGTCATGTCTTGTCCTTTCAATTCAGGTCCAGCGCGCCAAGCTTGTCGGCAAGCAGCTGTTCCCATTCTGCCTGCATCACCCCATTGGGCGTGTGGCGAAGCCCGAAACGGGCCTGAGTGTGGTAGCGTGACGATGTGGGCGAGCCAAAGGTCGCGGCCACGCGCGGGCGCCAATAGGCAATGGCGGCAAGGGCAGCATCGCGTCCGGCGGGGGTGGCGATGACCCGCTCCAGACCTTCTAGTCCCAGCTCGGCATGACGCGCCTCGCGCGGGGCGATGTCTCGGAAGGTTTCGGCCAAAGGCGCATAGGACACCTTTGCCAATTCTGCCAGCTGCACCCCGCTCACAAGGCCCATCAGCACATTCATCACCACCGCGTCGATCCAGCTTTCAAGCGGATAGTGAAAGACCGACAGGCGCATGTCTGCGCCCATCCGTTCGCCACTGTGCTGGGCGTCACGGGGCAGGCGGGCCGACCAGTCATGTGTGGCCTGATAGCGCGCCGTATCTGTGCCGAAATCGCCCATGATATTCAGGACGCGCTCGGCGTGATCGGCTTTTTCCAAGGTGATGCGGCTGGCGGCTATGCGTTCCTTGATGCCGGGGGCAAAGTTGATGGAATCGGCAAAGCCCGCCGATCCTGCCAGTTCGCTATCGACAAAGGATGACATCATCCGCATCAACTCGCCGCGGTAACGGGCGGGAACGTTGTCGGGCGATGTCAGAACGCCGCCCTGGGCAAGGTAGTCTTCGATATTCATCGTCTCAGCGTGAACCGTATCGGACATGATGCCTCTCCCTTATTCGTCATAGCTGACAACAACTTTGTTGCTAAGCGGGATTGCCTGGCAGCTTAGGACATAGCCCGCGCGGACCTCGTAATCCTCAAGCGCATGGTTGACCGCCATCTCGACCTCGCCCTCCAGAACCTTGCAGCGGCAGGTCGAGCAAACGCCCGCTTTGCACGAATAGGGCGCGTCGATATTGTTGGCGATGGCGGCGTCCAGAATGCTTTCGCCGTTCTTGGGCATGGAAAAGCTGCGGGTCGCGCCGTCCAATGTCACCGTGGCTTGGGTGGCATCACCCGATTTGGCGGTGTCTTGGGAAACGGCCCGCGCCTTGGCACGGCCCGGCTGACTTGAGGCGAACAGCTCGAATTTGATCTGCTCGTCCTTCAGCCCGTGGTCGCGCAGCGATTGGGCAATCGCCAGCATCATCGGCTCGGGGCCGCAGATGAAGCTGGTGGTGATTTGGCTGGGATCGATCCAGTTCTGGAACAAGGCCGTCATCTTTGCGGCATCGATCCGGCCAGTGAACAGGTCAATATCCTGCGCTTCGCTGTCAAGAATATGGATGACCGAGAAGCGACCCAGATAGGTGTTCTTCAGATCCTCCAGCTCTTCACGGAACATGATCGAGCTGATCTGGCGGTTGGCGTAAACCAGCGTGAATGTCGCATTGGGTTCGCGCGCCAGGACAGTCTTGATGATCGACAGGACCGGTGTGATCCCCGAGCCGCCGGCAAAGCCCAGATAGTGTTTCTTTGCCTCGGGCTCGACCAAGGTAAAGAACTTGCCCATGGGCGGCATCGCGTCGATTTCATCGCCCGGTTTCAGGTTTTCATTGGCCCAGGTCGAGAAAGCGCCCCCGTCGACGCGCTTGATCCCGACCTGCAAAATGCCGTCGTCCTTGCCTGCGCAGATCGAATAGGAACGGCGCAACTCCTCGCCGTCAAAGGCCCGGCGCAGCGTCAGATACTGGCCTTGGGTAAAGTCGAAAAGCGCGCGGTCTTCGTCGCGCGGGGCAAGTGTCACCACGACGGCATCACGGGTCTCGCGGCGAACCTCGGTGACTTTGAGAGGATGGAAGCGTGCCATTTGGGTATCGTTCCTGTCAGTGCGGGCGCATCCTTAGATGCATTTGAAATAGTCGAAGGGCTCGAGGCAGTCCTTGCAGCGGTAACTGGCCTTGCAGGGCGTCGAGCCGAACTGGCTGATCTTTTCGGTCTGGCTCGAGCCGCAGCGCGGGCAGGCGATCACCAGATTGCCCGAGCCAGTCAATTTTGCGATGCGGCCAGCGATCACGCCGTCGGGTGCCGTCCCGTCGATGGGCGGCGCAATGCCATAGGCGCGCAGCTTGTCGCGCCCGGCTTGGGTCAGCCAATCGCTTGTCCAAGGCGGCGACAGACGGCGATCAAGGCGCAGCTTGTCGA
>NZ_DALZMB010000111.1:0-11880 GCF_032007265.1 Paracoccus sp. (in: a-proteobacteria)
CGATTATCAGCCGTGCTTTCGGCGTTTCTGCCTGATTGGAGAACCTATGCTGCGCCCCCTGATCCTTGCCGCTACCCTTTTGTGCGCCGCGCCGGCCTTTGCCACACCCGAGGCTTTGATGCCGGGCATTGCCGATGTGGTGGGCGTTGCCGCGAATGATATTTTGAACATCCGCGCCGAACCCAATGCGCAGGCCCAGATCCGTGGCACGTTAAAGCCTGATGCCAAGGGGATCGAAATAACGGGTTTCGACGCTTCGGGAAAATGGGCTCAGGTCAGCATGGGGGAAACATCGGGATGGGCCTCGGGCAAGTTTTTGCGCCTGCGCGGTGATACATGGAAAGCCGATGCGCTGCCTGCGACTTTGGGCTGTTTTGGCACCGAACCTTTCTGGAGCTTGCGCCGCACCAGTGACGGAATGGAGTTTTCCACGCCAGACGGTGCGCCCCGCAAGCTGGAATTGCGCAAAGTCATGGATCGTGGCCTGCCCGAAGACGCCACCCGCGCCTTGATTGCGGGGGATGCTCAGGGGCGCCTGACAGCCGTTATCCAGCCCCAGATCTGCTCGGACGGGATGTCGGATCGCAAGTTTGGCTTGTCGGCAACGGTGATCATGGATGGCGGCAACAGCGCGTCGCGGATGCTGACGGGCTGTTGCTCGATCGCTGCGCGCTAAATCACCCCTTCGGCGCGGGCAAGGGCACGTAACCCCTGGCGGTAATCGGGGTGCAGCAGTTTTATGCCCAATTCCTTGTGCAGGCGCGCATTCGAGACGCGCTTGCTTTCCGCATAAAAGGACCGTGCCATTGGCGTCATCTCGGCCGTCAGGAAATCCTCGGCCGGGGGCAGGGGCAGGCCCATCAGCTGGGCGGCAAAGCCGATCACATCTTCGGGCGGCGCGGGCTCGTCGTCGCAAACATTATAGATCGCGCCGGGATTTGGGGCATCGATCGAGGCCAGCAGAACCTGCGCGATATCATCGACATGGATGCGCGAAAAAATCTGGCCGGGTTTGATGATGCGCCGGGCCGTGCCATTCGCCAGCTTGGCAAAGGGACCACGGCCGGGCCCATAAATGCCCGCGAGGCGGAAAATATGCAGCGGCAGATCATGGGCCTGCGCAAGCGCCTGCCAATCCGCCTCGGCTGCCAGACGCTCTTCGCCGCGTTTGGTCGCAGGCGTCAGCGGGCTTTGCTCATCCACCCAATCGCCGCCACGATCGCCATAGACGCCGGTTGTGGACAAATATCCGATCCAGCGTGCCGGACTGGCGGCGATGGCGTCGCGAAAGGCCGCCAGGACTGGATCGCCATCGGGTCCGGGGGCCGCTGACAGCAAAATCGCATCCGCTTGGGCAATGGCCGAGGCCAGGCTGTCATCCTCGCCCGGCCATAGCAGCGGGATCGCCCCCGCCGCCGCAACCCGTGCGCGATCAGAGCGCGTAGTGCCGATCACTTGCCAGCCCCGGGCCAGCAAAAGCGGGGTCAAGGCCGCCGCTGAATAGCCGTGGCCAAGGACCAGCATCCGCCCGGCCGGACCTGTCGCTGTCGCCTGATCTTTCAGCTCATCGGCTGGGCGGGCCTTGCTTTGCGGGTGGTTGGGGTGATGATTTTCGCTCATACCATATCCTGCAAAATGCTGGCGGCCATTTCATAGGACCGGATCCGGGCCAGCGGATCATGGACATTGCACACCAAGATCAGCTCATCCGGGGTGTAAACCTGGATCAGATCGGCCAATTGCTCGCGCACGGTTGCCGGTGCGCCGATCGCGCTGACCGATAGGGCCTGATCGACATTGCGCATGATATGGGGCGGGATCTCGGTGCTGACATCCGCGACCGGACGCGGCAACAGTCCGGGGTTGCCCATGCGCAGCCGCGCGAATTGCAGCTGCTGACTGCTGCGCAGAAACTGTGCCTCGGCATCGGTTTGCGCGACGATGACATTGACCGCCAACATAAACTTCGGCTCTGCGCCAAAGGGCGTTTGCTGAAAGCGCATCCGGTAAATGCGCAGGGCCTCGTTCAGATCGCCGGGCGCAAAATGGCTGGCAAAGGAATAGGGCAGGCCAAGCGCGGCAGCCAGGCTGGCACCATAAAGCGACGAGCCCAAGATCCAGGTCTCGATCTGGCTGCCTTGTCCGGGCCAGGCGTTGACCGCGGCCTCGGGGCGGGCAGGGCCAAAATAGTTCAGCAGCTCGACGACATCATTTGGAAAGTCATCGTTGCGGCCCATGCCCCGGCGCAGCGCCTGCATGACCGCGCCATCGCCACCGGGCGCACGGCCCAGCCCCAGATCGATGCGGGGGCCGTAAATGGCGTGAAGCGTGCCGAATTGCTCGGCAATGGCCAAGGGCGCGTGGTTGGGCAGCATCACGCCACCCGCACCGACGCGGATCGTTTTCGTATGGGCGGCCACATGGGAAATCATCACCGAAGTCGCCGCCGAGGCGATCCCCGGCATATTGTGATGCTCGGCCAGCCAATATCGGTGGTATCCTGCGGCTTCGGCGGCCTGCGCCAGATCGACGGCGTTCATCATTGCCTGACGCACGTCAGATCCTTCACCTACGGGCGCGAGATCGAGAAGAGAATATTTCATCTGTCACTTTCCTGTCTTTGCTTAACAGATAAGGTGCCTGACCCCCGCTTGCCAGTTCGCAGACCTGCTGGCACTGTCAGGGCGAAAGCGAAGGAGCGTGAAATGACGATTGATAGCCGTGTCTTGCCGGTGGTGACACCCGAACCCGCCAAGCGCGAGCAGTTTGACGATCCGGTTGCCGCCGTTGACCGTCTGACCGAACTCTACGACCTTTCAACGAACTTCCTGCTGGAGAATTTTATCAACACGCTCAAGGGGGGGCGACCGACCGCACGTTACCGCGCCTATTACCCCGAGCTGCGCCTGACGACGACACGCCATTCGGTGACGGATTCGCGGTTGGCCTTTGGCCATGTCTCGTTGCCGGGCAGCTATTCGACCTCGATCACGCGGCCCGATCTGTTCCGCAATTACCTGATCGAGCAGATCGGCCTGCTGATCAAGAACCACGGCGTGCCCGTCGCGGTCGAGTTCAGCGATACGCCCATGCCCGTGCATTTCGCGGTGGCGATGAAAAGCGATCTGAACGTCCCGCAGGAAGGTGTGCTGGATTATTCGCTGCGTGATGTCTTTGACGTGCCTGATCTGGCAACAACGAATGACGACATCGTCAATGGCACGGCCACGACCTATCCCGATGGCAGCCATCCCTTGGCGCCCTTCACGGCGCAACGCATCGATTACTCGCTGGCGCGCCTGTCGCATTACACCGCGACCCTTCCAGAGCATTTCCAGAATTTTGTTCTGTTCACCAACTACCAATTCTATGTCGATGAGTTCGAGGCCTTCGCCCGCCGCGCATTGGCAGATCCGAATTCGGGCTATACGGCCTTTGTCGCGCCCGGCAATCAGGTGCTGGAGCGCCCCGAGGATCTGCTGGTGACCGGGGCAAAGACCCCTCAGATGCCCGCCTATCACCTCAAGCGTGCCGGCGGTAACGGGATCACGCTGGTCAATATCGGTGTCGGCCCATCGAATGCCAAAACCGCAACCGATCACATCGCGGTGCTGCGTCCGCATGCCTGGCTGATGGTCGGCCATTGTGCGGGGCTAAGAAACAGTCAGCAATTGGGCGATTTCGTTCTGGCCCATGCCTATCTGCGCGAAGACCACGTGCTTGACGACGACCTTCCGGTCTGGGTGCCGATCCCGCCTTTGGCCGAGGTTCAGGTCGCACTGCAAGAGGCGGTGGCCGAAGTCACCCAGCTTGAGGGCTACGAGCTAAAGCGCATCATGCGTACCGGCACCGTGGCCACGATCGACAACCGCAACTGGGAGTTGCGCGACAATTCCGGCCCCGTCCAACGACTGTCGCAATCGCGGGCCGTGGCGCTGGATATGGAAAGCGCCACTATCGCGGCCAATGGTTTCCGCTTTCGTGTTCCCTATGGGACGCTGCTGTGCGTTTCGGACAAACCGCTGCATGGAGAGTTGAAGCTGCCCGGCATGGCCACGGAATTTTACCGCACTCAGGTCTCTAATCACCTGATGATCGGGATTCGTTCGATGGAGAAGCTGCGTCAGATGCCGTTGGATCGAATCCACTCGCGCAAGCTCCGTTCGTTCAACGAAACGGCATTTCTCTAGGGAAAACCACACGAAAACCCCATGAAACAACCAATTTTCCGCGCAATCCACTTGAAAGTCTGATTAAAAACTTGTGTAGCGATCCGAGTGCCGCCAAGGTGGCGCCCGGAATTTCCCAATAGGGATCAACGAGGAGACAGAGAATGGCTCAGGCCACTACCAAACCGATGACGAAGACCCAGCTCGTTGCCACTCTGGCCGAGGAAATGGGCAGCGACAAGAAAACCGCGACCGCTGCGCTGGATGCGATCTCGGCTGTTGTCGCACGTGTCGTCGCTGAAGGCGGCGCAGTGACCCTGCCGGGGATCGGTAAAGTTGCGTGCCGCGCACGCCCCGAACGTCAAGTTCGCAATCCCCAGACCCAAGAAATGATGACGAAACCTGCGGATAAAGTCGTGAAAGTCACCATTGCGAAAGCATTGAAAGACAGCGTCAACGCCTGATCCATTTTCGATCACGTGATCTGGGGCCGTGCGATATCGCGCGGTCCTTCGCATTTTTGGCCCCTGCCTGGCGATTTGCGCGCCGCGCGCCTTGACCTTTGCGCCCCGTGACGCGACGACATGACGCAGCAGCAGGGGGACGTGATGGATATCCGCGCGATTGGTATGGGCGTTGCTTTTGCCCTTATGTGGGCTTCGGCCTTTACGACAACGCGCATGATCGTCACGGCCGCGCCCCCTTTGATCGCGCTGGTCATGCGCTTTGCCTTTTCGGCGGCGATCGCCATTCCGTTTGCCTTGGCGCTGGGACAGAACTTCCGGCTAAGCCGCGCCGAGTGGCGTGCCGTGATCCTGTTCGGGATCTGCCAGAATGCGCTGTATCTGGGCCTTAACTGGATTGCGATGCAATGGGTCGAGGCCTCGGCCGCGGCCATCATTGCATCGATGATGCCATTAATCGTGGCGGTGATGGGCTGGGCGCTGATGGGCGATCGGCTAAGACCCATGGCGGTGGCGGGCTTGATCACAGGAATTGTGGGGGTGGCCATTATCATGGGGGTACGCCTGCAGCACGGGCTGAACATTCCGGGCACGGCGCTGTGCCTTTTGGGGGCCGTGGCGCTGGCCGCAGCCACGCTAAGCGCACGCGGGGCAGGGGGCAGCCCCAATATGATGATGATCGTGGGCCTGCAGATGGCAATCGGCGCGCTGGGGCTGGTCATCCCCGCCCTGGTACTTGAATGGGGCCAGCCCGTCGACTGGAGCTGGACGCTTGGCTTTGCCTTCTTGTACACCATTATCGCGCCCGGGATTCTGGCGACTTGGATCTGGTTCAAGCTGGTCCATCGCATCGGCGCTGTGCGGGCCGCAACCTATCACTTTCTGTCGCCATTCTTTGGCGTGACCATCGCAGCCCTTGTCCTGGGCGAGCGGTTTGGCTTTACCGATATTGCCGGGGCGCTGATCGTGGCCGCAGGGATCTTGATGGTCCAGCGCAGCCGCCTGCCTGCCGCCTGACTGGGCACAAGGCCCACCAGCCCCATTCGTGACCAGCCCCAGCCTGTGCGCAGATGCGGCCGTCCTGGGCCTGAGTGGGCGGCTTTGCTTTGGCCCGCGCCCAGTTGCATTACCCGTGTCCGTGTCCGTGTCCGTGGGCTTTGCCTTGGCATGGGCGGCTTGCGGCAATGGTTTGCGTCAGGAACTTGAGGCAGAGCTTGGGGCAGCATCACAGGCGCAGAATACGAAAAGGGCCGCCCCAAGGGCGGCCCGATCCTTTTGCGATATGACGACCGATTAGAAGCGGAAGTTCAGACCGACTTTGACGTTGCTGTACTTGGGGGTCGCTTTGGTAACGGTGCCCGCAGCGTCTTCCAGCGTTTCTTTGCCGAAGTTGGCATATTCATATTCGCCGGTCAGCGACATACGCTCGGTCAGTTTTTTCTCGACGCCCAGGCCGACAACATAACCGGTGCGCGAGAAGCTGTCGTTCACGTCGATGTCTGCGCCGGTGACTTTGTAGTCGACTTTAGCGCGAGCAACACCGGCGATGCCGTATACCAGCATGTCGGGGCTGACTTCGTAGCCGGTCTTCATGCGCAGAGCGAGAACGTTCTTGATTTTCGAGCTGGCTTCGTAGCCACCATCGGTGAACGAATCTTTGACGTTGCCACCTTCGAAGCCCAGTTCCGGACCGAAGACCCAACGGTCTTTCTGCCAGCGGTAGCCGACGCGCACGCCAGCATTTGCACCGCTAAGGTCCAGTTTCTTGAGGTCGGTAACGCCGCCAGCGCCGCCTTCGTTCACACCAACGCGATCCTTGCCTGCGAATGCATAGCCAAGGGTCACACCAGCGTAACCCCCCTGCCAATCACCAGCAGCAGGAGCCACTTCGATCACCGGCGCAACAGCGGCTTCGACGACAGGCGCGGAATAGCCACCAGCGTTTGCCGTGAATGCGGCAGCTGCCGCCAGCGGGGCGGACAGGATCAGCGACTTAAGAATTTGTACACGAGCGGACATAAATGCCTCCGTTTTTTCTGTTAACAGGAAAGTATTACTCCCTCGCCAACGCGACAAGGTTTTCTGACTTTCGGGGGGGACCATAGACAAATAACGCGGCAATTGGGCAACAACAGTCCGTTTGGACCATCACTTTGCCGCGATGCCGTCGTTATTTGCCGTGATAGCCTTAAATGTCTAGATTCTCGACACTTAGCGCGTTTTGCTGAATGAATTCGCGGCGTGGTTCGACCACATCACCCATCAATTTGGTGAAAATGTCGTCGGCCTCGCTCAAATCTTCGATTCGCACTTGCAGCATTGTGCGCGCTTCGGGATCCAAAGTCGTTTCCCAGAGTTGCTCTGGGTTCATCTCGCCCAGACCCTTGTAGCGCTGCAGCGACAGGCCTTTTTCGCCCTCAAGGAAGATCGCAGCCAACAAGCTAAGCGGCCCGGTGATCGGCACATCGCGATCTTTGCGGATCAGATGGGCGGGCTGGCTGTACACCTCTTGCAGCGTTTCGGTCATCGCGCCAAGGCGACGGCTTTCGGCGCTGCGCAGCATCGGCCCATCCAGCAGGCGCGATTCCTCGACGCCGCGCAACACGCGCGACATGCGAATGCCGCCGTCTTGCGTGGGAATGCCGGACCAGCCCCGCTCGAATTCCTCGGCGATCAGGTCAAGGCGGCTGGCGACGGCATTGGCGACGCTTTGGGCATCGGCATCGACGCGACCCGGCAGAAGGGCGCCAGCGATGGCCGCCTGTTCGGTGATGCCGATCGGGTAATGCGTGGGATAGGCGCGCAGAATGCGGCGCACCAGGCGCGCCTCTTCGACGACGCGGGCCAGATCGGCACCGGTGATGTTCTCACCCGAGCCAAGCCGCAAGGTTGCCCCGTCGACCCCTTGCTGGATCAGGTAATCCTCAAGGGCGGCCTCGTCTTTCAGATAGACCTCTGAGCGGCCACGGGCGACCTTGTAAAGCGGCGGCTGCGCGATATACAAATGGCCCGCCTCGATCAGCTGCGGCATCTGGCGGAAGAAGAACGTCAGCAGCAGCGTGCGGATATGGGCGCCGTCAACGTCAGCATCGGTCATGATGATGATCTTGTGATAGCGCAGCTTGCCAAGATTGAACTCATCGCGGCCGATACTGGTGCCAAGCGCGGTGATCAGCGTGCCGATCATTTCCGAGGACAGCATCCGGTCAAAGCGCGCGCGCTCGACGTTCAGGATCTTACCGCGCAGCGGCAGAACCGCCTGATTTTTACGCGAGCGACCCTGTTTGGCCGAGCCACCTGCCGAGTCACCCTCGACGATGAAAAGTTCAGAAAGGGCAGGGTCTTTTTCCTGACAATCCGCCAGCTTGCCGGGCAGCGAGGCGACATCCATCGCCGTCTTGCGCCGGGTCAGCTCGCGCGCTTTGCGTGCGGCTTCGCGTGCCAAGGCGGCCTCGATGATCTTGCCCACGATCTGCTTGGCCTGGCTCGGGTTTTCCTCGAACCATTCGGTCAACTTCTCATTGACCAGGTTTTCGACCGCCGGACGAACCTCGGACGAGACCAGCTTGTCTTTGGTCTGCGACGAGAATTTCGGATCAGGCACTTTCACCGACAACACGCAGGTCAGGCCTTCGCGGGCGTCATCGCCGGTAAAGTCGACCTTTTCACGCTTCGCAATGCCCGAGGTCTGGGCATAGTTGTTGATGACCCGCGTCAGCGCCCCACGGAAACCCGCCAAATGGGTGCCGCCGTCGCGCTGGGGGATGTTGTTGGTAAAGGGCAGTACGGTTTCATGATAGCTGTCATTCCACCACATCGCGACTTCGACGCCGATGCCGCCACGCTCGCCGGTGATGAAAATCGGATCAGTCATGACCGGGGTTTTCGAGCGGTCGATATAGCGCACGAATTCGCGCACGCCGCCGTCGTAATGCAGCTCGGTGCGCAGCGGCTCGGCTGGGCGGTCATCCTCTAGGATGATGCGCACGCCCGAGTTCAGAAAGGCCAGCTCGCGCAGGCGGCTTTCCAGCGTCTTGAAGACATAATCGCGGTTGGTAAAGGTGCCGTCCTTGCCATCCTCTTTGGTCGAGGCAAGAAAGCGGACCTCGGTGCCCTTTTCGCCCGGCGCTGCATCGCCGACCACGCGCAGGTGTTCGACGGTTTCGCCATGTTCGAAGCGCACGAAATGTTCTTTGCCGTTGCGCCAGATGCGCAGTTCCAGCCAATCGGACAGGGCGTTGACCACCGAGACGCCGACGCCGTGCAGACCGCCCGAAACCTTATAGCTGTTCTGGTCGAATTTACCGCCTGCATGCAGCTGGGTCATAATGACCTCGGCCGCCGAGACGCCCTCGCTGGGGTGCATGTCGACGGGAATGCCGCGGCCGTTGTCGCGCACGGAAACCGAGCCATCGGCATGGATTTTGACATGAACAAAGTCGGCATGGCCGGCCAAAGCCTCGTCGATGCCGTTATCGACGACCTCGGTGACCATGTGATGCAGGCCCGAGCCGTCATCAGTATCGCCGATATACATGCCTGGCCGTTTGCGGACAGCCTCTAGGCCTTTGAGAACCTTGATGGAATCGGCGCCGTATTCGTTCGGCTGCTGCTCGTCTGCGCTCATGCGTAAATCATCCTGTCTTGGACCCTCATCTTATAGGGGGCCGGGCCGGGAATGTCACGGGAAAGACCCGGAAACGGGCGATTTCCCCAAGAAAAATCAATGTGGCGGGGCGTCAGGCCAAACCGTCCTGATCCAGAAGGGTCTGGCCCGAGCGGCTTTCGATTTCGATCAGCCATAGATCAGGGTCAAAGCCCGCCTGTTTGCGGGCGGCCTCGTCAATTTCGGCCTCGGGGCCTTCGTGCTGAAGGGTCCATGGCCGGGTGTCGCTGTCAAAGTTCCATTCGCGCGACCATAGGCTGGCCCGCCCGTCCAGGGTTGCGCATTTCACCATGACGGCCCCGGCAGTCTCGTCGCCGCGCCTTAGAATATAGGCAGGGATATTGGCAATTGCCAGTCGGGCAAGATAGGCCGAGACCCAGATCCCGGCCGCCAATCTTGGTTCAGTCAAGGCGGGCCTCAGGCATCGCCGTCTTTGAAGTCGAGGCCCATTTCGCTGTAGCGCTCGCTTTCCTCAAGCCAGTTCTCGCGGACCTTGACCGTCAGGAACAGATGGACCGGACGGCCCATGAATTCGGTCAGATCCTGACGCGCGGCCTGACCCACGGCTTTGATCGTCTCGCCGCCCTTGCCCAGTACGATGCCCTTATGGCCTGCACGTGCGACATAGACGATCTGATCGACCCGTGCCGAGCCGTCTGCCTTTTCCTCCCATTTCTCGGTTTCCACCGTGAGCTGATAGGGGATTTCCTCGTGCAGGCGCAGGGTCAGCTTTTCGCGCGTGATCTCGGCGGCAATCATGCGCATGGGCAGATCGGCGACCTGATCTTCGGGGTAAAGCCAAGGTCCGGCCGGCAGGCTTTCCGCCAGCCATTCAAGCAGGTCGTCGCAACCATAGCCCTTTTCGGCCGAGATCATGAAGGTTTTGACGAAGGGAAAGGCCTCGTTCATCTTTTGGGACAAGGCCAGCAGGACCTCGGCTTTGACGCGGTCGATCTTGTTGATGGCCAGCGCGACCGGACGGTCATCTGCGCGATCTTTAAGCGCATCCAAAATCGCCTGTGCGCCGTCGGTCAGCCCGCGATGGGCCTCGATCAGCATGACGACGATATCGGCATCGGCTGCGCCACCCCAGGCGGCTGCAACCATGCTGCGGTCAAGGCGGCGGCGCGGGCGAAAGATACCGGGCGTGTCGACAAAGACGATCTGGCTGTCGTTTTTCATCGCGATGCCGCGGATGCGCGCGCGGGTCGTCTGGACCTTATGCGTCACGATCGAGACTTTCGCCCCGACCATCTGGTTCAGCAGTGTCGATTTGCCGGCATTGGGCTCGCCAATCAGGGCGACGAAGCCAGCGCGGGTGGTGGTTGCTTCGGTCATTCTTTCGCCTCGATCTGTTCCAGCAAGGCCTGTGCTGCGGCCTGTTCGATGCTGCGTTTGGTTCCGGCGCCTTGCGCCTTGGCCGTGCGGCCATCGTCAAGCCGTACGGTGATTTCGAATTGCGGCGCGTGGTCGGGGCCAGTGCGTCCGGTCTGCAGATATTGCGGGGGTTTCATGCCTTGGGCCTGTGCCCATTCCTGAAGCGCGGTTTTGGCGTCGCGGCTGTCGGCATCGACGGTCTCTAGGCGGCTGGCCCACAGGCGCAAGACCACAGCCTTGGCCTTCTCAAAGCCCGCGTCCAGATAGACGGCGGCCAAGACGGCCTCCATCGCATCGGCAAGCAGCGCCTCTTTGCGGCGCCCCCCCGACAGCATTTCCGAGCGGCCCAGCTTCAGCACCGCGCCCAGTCCGATTTCACGTGCAACATCGGCGCAGGTTTCACCGCGCACCAATGCATTGTAGCGCGGGGCAAGCTGGCCTTCGGTGGCGTTGCGATCGGCAAAGACCAGGGCCTCGGCCACGGTCAGGCCAAGGACGCGGTCGCCCAGAAATTCCAGCCGTTGGTTGTCGGGCCGGGTCGGACTGCCGACCGAGCCATGGGTCAACGCACGAATAAGCAACTCGGGCCGAGAGAACTCATGCCCGAGCTTTGCCGAAAAGGCGCGAATGTCTTCAGATAGCTTCAATGTACCGCCTTGAGGAAGCGATCAGGACGCCACGTCCAGAAATAGAGCAGCGATTTGCCTGCCGCAGAGAACATGATCAGATCCGCGCGCCCGATAAGGTTCTCGGCAGGGACAAAGCCCAGCCCGCCGGTTGCGGGCGAGAAGCGCGAATCTTCGGAATTGTCACGGTTGTCGCCCATGAAGAAATACTGGCCTTCGGGAACCGTGAACTCAGGGGTGTTGTCGACGATCCAGCCATCGGTGATGTTAAGCACATCATGGCTGCGACCGTTCGGCAGGGTCTCGGTATAGCGGTCGATTTTGCATTCGCCACCAGGCGGGACCGGGTCATTCGAGCAGGTCGGCATCAACCCTTGCGGGCCTTGCGGTTCCTTGGTCTCGATGAATTGGGGGGCGGGTTGTTGCGGGGCTTCGACGCCATTGATCCACAGCACGCCGTCTTTCATCTGCACCGTATCGCCAGGCAGGCCGATCAAACGCTTAATGAAATCAACGTCCTTGTTGGGATGACGAAACACCACGACATCGCCACGCTCGGGGTCGGAACCCAGAATGCG
>NZ_DALZMB010000112.1:0-11865 GCF_032007265.1 Paracoccus sp. (in: a-proteobacteria)
CACGTCTGCGTCAGGACGTCAGTGCCCTGGATCAGGACCGCTATATGGCCCCCGATCTGGAAAGCTGTGCGCGTTTGGTTGCCTCGGGCGCCTTGCTGGACGCACTGCCCAAGGGCTTGATCGACGAGGTTGTTGCGTGAGCGTTTTCGAAACTTTGCAAGGTGACAGCCCGATCATTCTCGGGCTGCCTCATACCGGGACCTGGGTCCCGGATGAGATCCGCGCCAAGTTGAACGCGCGGGGCCAGATTCTGGCCGATACCGATTGGCATATCGAGCGGCTTTATGACGGGCTTTTGCCCGGTGCGACGACGGTTCGCGCGCTGTTTCATCGCTATGTGATCGATGCCAACCGTGGTCCGGATGATGCCAGCCTTTATCCGGGCCAAAACACCACCGGACTGGTTCCCGTCACCGATTTCGACGGCGAGCCGATCTGGCTGGAAAATCCAAGTGACGCTGAAATCGCTGCGCGCAAAGCGACCTATCATGCGCCCTATCATGCGGCTTTGGCGGCAGAAATCGAGCGGGTGAAAGCGCGTCATGGCGTGGCAATCCTTTATGATTGCCACTCGATCCGCAGCCATATTCCGTTCCTGTTCGAGGGTACCTTGCCCGATTTCAACATCGGCACGAACAATGGCGCGACCTGTGATGCATCGATCGAACAGGCGACATTCGCGATCTGTGCAGCCTCGGGGCGCACGCATGTTCTGAACGGCCGATTCAAAGGGGGCTGGACCACGCGTCATTACGGCCAACCGCAAGATGGCGTCCATGCGATCCAGATGGAACTGGCGCAAGCCAGCCACCTGACGACCGAGGCCGTACCCTTCTCGTATGATGAGGAAAAAGCCGAGGCGATGCGGGTTCATCTGCGCAAAATCCTTGATGCGCTGGCTGAGCTTGCCCCGCAATTGGCAAATAAGATGGGGTCGCGCGGATGAGCGGCCCTCTTGCCGGGATCAAAGTTCTGGACCTTAGCCGCGTTCTCGCCGGGCCTTATTGTACGGCGCTGATGGCGGATCTTGGGGCCGAGGTGATCAAGCTGGAACCGCCGCAAGGCGATGATTATCGCCATATCGGCCCTTTCAAGGACGGTGAAAGCGCGCTTTTCACGCTGAATAACCGCGGCAAGAAAAGCGTCGTGCTGGACCTGAAAAATCCCGAGCATGTTGCTTTGGCCCAAGAGATCGCGGACCGCGTCGATGTGGTCGTCGAAAACTTTCGACCCGGTGTTGCTGCCCGTCTGGGTTTGGGCGCTGAGACCTTGCGCGCCCGCAATCCCGGCCTGATCTATTGCTCGATCTCGGGGTTCGGGCAGGAGGGGCCGTTTAAGGATCTGCCCGCCTATGACCTAGTTGTTCAGGCCATGTCCGGGCTGATGGCGGGGACGGGCGAAGAGGGTGGCGCGCCGCTGAAAACCGGCGAAAGCATTGCGGATCTGGTGGCGGGCCTGTTTGCCAGCTGGTCGATCATGGCGTCTTTGGTTCAACGCAACCAAACCGGGGTTGGTGCAACGCTGGATGTGGCGATGTATGACGCGCTATTCTCGATGCTGACCACCAGCCATGCTTTGCATCTTTATGCAGGCAGCGCGCCCAAGCGCGTTGGCAACAGACATCCCCTTTCCACGCCATTCGGGTGCTATGCGACCCGCGATGGGCAGGTCGCGATCTGCGTGCTTAATCCCAAGCAATTCGCGCTTCTGGCTGCCTTGATTGGCGCGCCGGATGCGGTCAATGATCCTCGGTTTGCCAGCGACGAAAGCCGCACCGTTCACGAGCCCGCGTTGAAAGCCCTGATCGAGGCATGGTCCAAGGACATGACCACCGATCAGGCCGTCAAGGCGCTTAGCGAGGTAGGACTGCCAAGCGCGCCGATCTGGGACATTGCCCAGGCCGCCGAGAATGAACATGCGCAGGCGCGTGGATTGGTCACCAATCTGGCGCATCCGGTTTTGGGCCAAGCCCCAGTCATCGGTCAGCCTGTGCGTTTTGATGGGAAAAAGCCCGTTGCTGAAACTTCGGCCCCGCGTCTTGGCGGCGATCTGGCCAGCGTTCTGGCACAGCTTGGATTGGAGGGTTTGTGATGAACGTGACCGATGAATGGCACATGCTCTTGGATGAAGAGCGCATGTTTTGCGACGTCCTTGAACGTATTTGCGCCGAAAAAATTGCGCCTTTGGCGCATGAAACCGACGAGACCTCCGCCTTCGTCCATGAGCAGCTGAAAACGCTCGGCGATGCCGGAATGATGGGGGCAAACCTTCCCGAAGAATTCGGTGGTTCGGCCGTGTCGGCTCCGGCACTTTTGCGGGCGGTGGCCTTGGTTGCCGGGGCCTGCGGTTCCACGGCATCTGCGTTAACGGCGCATTACCTAGCCACCGACTCGATCCTGATCGGCGGCACGCAGGCGCAAAAAGAACGCTGGCTGACGCCGGCCGCTACGGGCGAAGCGCTTGGCGCATTCGCCTTGACCGAGCCGACCGCCGGGTCAGACCCCGCCGATATGAAGACCCGCGCCCGCCGCACGGATGACGGCTGGCATATCAAGGGGACGAAATGCTTCATCTCGAACGGCGGCGTCGCTGACTTCATCGTGCTTTATGCGGTGACAGACCCCGACAAGGCTCATCGTGGGATTTCGGCCTTCATCTTGCCCAAAGGCACCCCAGGGCTGGAAGCCGGCCCCGCGGAAAAGACCATGGGGCTGAAGGGCGGCCACGTCTTCACGCTGAACATTGATTGCCATCTGCCCGAAGATGCGCTGCTTGGCGGCGAAGAGGGCAAGGGCTTTCGTACCGCGATGCAGGTTTTGGACAATGGTCGCATCGAAGTTGCGGCCCAATGTCTTGGCCTTGCAGAAGCGGCTATGACATCCGCCATTGCCTATGCCAAGGACCGGGTCATCGGTGGTGAGGCTCTGACAGATCGTCAGGGCATTCGCTGGATGATCGCGGATATGGGACTGGCCTATCGCTCGGCGCTGCTGGTCTCGCAAGATGCGGCACGTCAACGCGATGCAGCCCATCACGGCAAGGGCGGCCGCTTTTCGCTTGCGGCCTCGATGGCCAAGCTGGCGGCCTCTGAATCGGCGGGAAAAATCGCGGATACCGCGCTGCAGCTGCATGGCGGCTACGGCTATACCCGCGACTTTCCTATCGAACGTATCAACCGGGACCTGCGCATCATGCGCATCTACGAAGGGTCCTCGGAAATTCAACGCATTATCATTTCTGGCAATATGCTGGCCTGATCGGAGACGAAAATGGACAATCCGCGTCACAATTCCCGCGATATCTACCCCGCCACCGGAACGGAAATCACCGCGAAAAGCTGGTTGACCGAAGCGCCGATGCGCATGCTGATGAACAACCTGCACCCCGATGTGGCCGAGAACCCGCATGAGCTGGTGGTTTATGGCGGCATCGGTCGCGCTGCGCGCACCTGGAAAGACTTTGACCTGATCGTCGACAGCCTGAAAAAGCTGGAAGCAGACGAAACCCTGATGGTCCAGTCGGGCAAGCCGGTCGGCGTTTTCAAGACCCATAAGGATGCGCCGCGCGTTCTGATCGCGAACTCGAACCTCGTGCCGCATTGGGCGAACTGGGATCACTTCAACGAGCTCGATAAAAAGGGTCTGGCCATGTACGGCCAGATGACCGCAGGTTCGTGGATCTATATCGGCGCTCAGGGCATCGTTCAGGGCACCTATGAGACCTTTGTCGAGGCAGGTCGCCAGCACTATGGCGGCAATCTGAAGGGCAAATGGGTTCTGACCGGCGGCCTTGGCGGCATGGGCGGCGCTCAGCCTTTGGCAGCGGTCATGGCGGGCGCCTGCTGTTTGGCGGTCGAATGTGACGAGACCCGCGCAGATTTCCGCATCCGCACCCGCTATGTCGATGAAAAGACGCATTCGATTGACGAAGCGCTGGCCATGATCGACCGCTGGACCAAGGCAGGCGAGGTCAAATCGGTTGCCTTGATCGGCAACGCAGCAGAGATCTTCCCCGAGCTGTACAAGCGCGGCGTGCGTCCCGACATCGTCACCGACCAGACCTCGGCGCATGACCCGGTTCACGGCTATCTTCCAATTGGCTGGACCGTTGCCGAATGGCGTGCGCGTCAGGAAACCGATCCCAAAGGCGTCGAGAAAGCTGCCCGCGCGTCGATGCGCAAGCAGGTCGAGGCCATGGTCGCCTATCACAATGACGGCGTGCCGACGGTGGATTACGGCAACAACATCCGTCAGATGGCGCTGGAAGAGGGGCTAGAGGACGCCTTTGCTTTCCCGGGTTTCGTTCCGGCCTATATCCGTCCGCTCTTCTGCCGCGGCGTCGGCCCGTTCCGTTGGGCAGCTCTGTCGGGCGACCCCGAGGACATCTACAAAACCGACCAGAAGGTGAAAGAGATCGTCAACGATCCGCACCTGCACAACTGGCTGGACATGGCGCGCGAGCGTATCAGCTTCCAAGGTCTGCCCGCGCGGATTTGCTGGGTTGGTCTGGGCATTCGCCACAAGCTGGGCTTGGCGTTCAACGAAATGGTTCGCAATGGCGAGCTGAAGGCCCCGATCGTCATCGGTCGCGACCATCTTGATTCTGGCTCGGTCGCCTCGCCCAACCGCGAGACGGAATCGATGCGTGACGGTTCGGATGCAGTTTCCGATTGGCCGCTGCTGAACGCGCTTTTGAACACGGCGTCCGGCGCGACCTGGGTCAGCCTTCATCATGGTGGTGGCGTGGGCATGGGCTTCTCGCAGCATTCGGGTATGGTGATTTGCTGTGATGGCAGCGAAGATGCCGATGCCCGCCTTGCGCGCGTGCTTTGGAACGATCCGGCGACGGGTGTCATGCGCCACGCTGACGCAGGATATGAGATCGCACTGGACTGCGCGAAAGAACACGGGTTGAATCTGCCTGGGATTCTGTGATCCCGAAGACTGCGCCATCCAACGAGGTGGCGCAGTCTACGACCGCCTTTCCAACAAGGGAGATCGCTATGACCTATCACAACAGTTTCAAGGCCGCGCTGCTTGGCCTTGCTGCACTTGGCCTGACGGGCGTTTCCGCCTCAGCAGATCAGCTGGCCGACATCAAGGCCGCAGGCAAAATCGTAACTGCGACCGACATGCATTACGCGCCCTTTGATATGCTGAAAAACGGCACCTATGAGGGCATGACCAAGGATCTGTTCGACGGGGTTGCCAAGGAAATCGGTGTCGAGCCGGTCTATCAGGACATCCCCTGGACGGCCGAGCTTCCGGGACTTGAGGTCAAGAAATTTGACATCGTGATCGCCCCTGTGACCATCACGCCCGAGCGGATCGAGCGTTATACCTTTACTCTGCCGATTGCTGATGCCACCGTTTCTCTGGTGAAATCGGCCGCGAATAAGGACATCACCAAGCCCGAGGATATCAAGGGTAAAACCGTTGGTGTTCAACAGGGTACGGCGCAGTTCAAACAACTTTCTGCCTATGGTGAAAAGCTGGGCGGGGTGACGGTCAAGGAATATGGCACGACCGACGAGGCCTATGCCGATCTGGCAACCGGGCGTCTGGATGCGGTTGCAGGATCCCTGCCGAACCTGACCTATCTGGTCAAAGAGCGTGGGGAAACCTTTGCCCTGCTCGAGCCTGCTTCTTTTGGCGAGCCGACTTACTTCGCCTGGGTGCTGCGCAAGGATGCTGACAGCGCCAGTTTCGCCAAGGCCATCGATGATGCGCTGTTGAAAATGACCGATGACGGTCAGATCAAGGCCATTCAGGAAAAGTGGCTGGGCAGCTATACCGAACTGCCGCGCGAAGTTCCCGGTCAGCAGTAAATACCACGTCCGGGCGGCCTAACCGCCGCCCGCTCTGAGACCTGAACGGAGCGGCGATGTTCTCGATCTCGACTTTTTTCGAAAGTTTCGGCCCGCTCATATGGGCCGCGCGCTATACCGTACTGGTTTCAGGTCTTGGCATTGCCCTTGGCTTGGTGTTGGGCGGTGTCATCTGCATCTGCGCCTTGTCGAAATCGCGCTTTTTGCGGGGCTTTGCGGCGCTTTGGGTCAGTTATTTCCGCGGTGTGCCGATGTTGGTGCAACTGCTGGTGGTTTACTTCCTCTTGCCCGTGATTGGCATTGACGTCCCCGCGATCGTTGCGGCTGTCGGGACAACCGCGATCGTTGCCAGCGCCTATATCTCGGAAATCTGGCGCGGGGCGATCAATGCGCTGCCCAAAGGCCAGACCGAGGCCGCCGTGGCCATTGGCATGTCACCGGGATCGATTTGGCGGCGGGTTGTCTTGCCTCAGGCCGTGTCGCTATCTCTGCCGGCTTTGATCAATGAGCTGATCTTGCTGGTCAAAGCCTCGTCGCTGGTTTCGGTTGTCGGCATTATGGAAATCACCCGCGCCAGTCAGGCGCAGGCCGCGACCACCTTTCGTCCGCTCGAGGTCTATATCGCCGCCGCCTGTATCTATCTGGTGATTAACCTGTGTCTGGCGGCCGTCGGGCGCTACCTGGAACATAGGATGGCGATCTGATGGAGCTTTCAATTTTCCTGACCTATTGGCCGATCCTGCTGAAGGGATTTGGCATGACCATGCTGTGCTGGCTCTTGGGCACGGTCTTTGGCATGGCATTGGGCTTGGTCATCGCATTGTGCCGCCGCTACGGCTCGGCGCCGTGGCGTTGGCTGTGGCAGGTCTATATCGAAATCATTCGCGGCACGCCGTTTCTGGTTCAGCTGTTCGTGCTGTACTATGGCGGCCCTCTGATCGGACTTCGTCTTGATGCCTTGCCCGCGGGCATTCTGGGTTTGACGATCTACGGCAGCCCCTATTTCGCCGAGATCTTTCGTTCGGCCTTTCGTGCGGTTCCCAATGGCCAAATCGAAGCGGCCCGGGCGATTGGCATGGCGGAACCGACGATTGTTCGCCGTATCCTACTGCCGATCGGATTGGTCTCGTCACTGCCTGCCTTGATTAACTTCTCGATCATCCTGACCAAGGAAACGGTGATCCTATCCATCATCACCGTGCCCGAGCTGATGTATCAAACCCAGCGCATGTCCACCGAAACCTTCCGCTATCTTGAGGCGAACCTCGTGCTGGCGCTGTTTTTCTGGCTGTTCGTCGAGCTGATCTCTCGCATCGGCCGCAGGCTTGAACGCCGCGTCACCCATTACCTGATCGAAAGGCCGTAAGATGGTCCAAGCCTCCTCAGTCGAGATCCGCGCGGTCAATAAATTCTACGGCCCGTTTCACGCGCTTAAAGACATCAACCTGTCCATTCCACCGGGCAAGGTCACCTGCCTGATCGGCCCGTCGGGTTCGGGCAAGTCGACGCTGCTGCGCTGCATCAATTTCCTTGAGGAATATGACAACGGCCAGATCCTGATCGATGATCGTCAGATCGGATATGAGAGTTCGGGCAAAAAGATGGCCCCGAAAAAGCTGCGCGAGATGCGCCGCGCGATTGGCATGGTCTTTCAGCAATTCAATCTTTGGCCACATATGACGGCGCAAGAAAACGTGGCCGAAGGTTTGATTCAGGTACGTGGCCTGAGCAAGACCGAGGCGCTGAGCCGGGCGGCTGATGCGCTGCATAAGGTCGGGCTGTCGGACAAGATGGCCAACTACCCCTCGCGCCTTTCGGGGGGCCAGCAACAGCGCGTGGCGATTGCCCGCGCCGTGGCGATGGAGCCGAAGTTGATGCTTTTTGACGAGCCAACCTCGGCACTGGATCCAGAGCTGGTGGGCGAAGTGCTGAATGTGATGAAAGCTTTGGCGGCAGATGGCATGACGATGGTCGTCGTGACCCACGAGATGGGCTTTGCCGCCCATGTCGCTGATCAGGTCGGTTTCTTGGAAAAAGGTGAGCTGGTGGCGGTTGATACGCCCTCGGGGATTTTCCATGCGCCCAAAGACGAGCGGATCTGGAACTTCCTGCGCACCTATCACGAGCGCAACAGCTTTTGATCCGCCGGGCCCTTGGGCCCTGCTGCAAAGCTGTACAACCTGAGGGAGATCAGGCGGGGCTTATTTGTACTTGCCCCTTGGTCAGATGGGCGCGCGGTGAAAAAATGGTTGCAAAGCAAGGGCCAACCACGCACAGGCTATAAACATGTCTGATCTTTCGCCCCCAGAGACGATGACCGAGCCGCGACCCGAAAACACCCCGCCGCACCCTGCCTCTGCCGGACTGCTGCGTCGTGGCGCGGCTTGGGCGACATCAGGCGCCATCCGCATCTTTGCACGTTTGATCACGGCCGTTCAGGCCGACTGGCGTGGCATTGCGCCAATCGGTGGCCAGCGTGTTTATTTTGCCAATCACAACAGCCACGGCGACTTCATCCTGATTTGGTCGGTCCTTCCGACGCAGATGCGCAAACATACACGCGCAGTTGCCGGGGCCGATTATTGGGGCGGCAAGGGGCTGCGCCGCTTTATCGGCAGCGATGTTTTCAACACCGTTCTGATCGAGCGCGTGCGCGATCAACGCAATACGGATCCGATCCAGACCATGACTGCTGCATTGGATGGCGGCGATTCCTTGATCATCTTTCCCGAGGGCACGCGCAATCAAAGCGATGATATTTTGCTGCCTTTCAAAAGCGGCATATACCATCTGGCCAGCGCACGCCCTGACATTGATCTGGTGCCGGTGTGGATCGACAACTTGAACCGGGTCATGCCCAAGGGCGAATTTGTGCCCGTACCCTTGATGTGCAAGACGATTTTCGGTGCGCCGCTGCGTCTTGTCGCGGGGGAAAGCAAAGATGACTTTGTGAACCGCGCGCGCGACGCCTTGCTTGACCTGCGCCCCAACCATCTGGAGATGCGCTGATGCATGGCGCCGATAGCGATCTGCTCAAGATTATTTTGGGGGCAGGCGGGATACTGGTTCTGGCCTCGGTGATCGGCTGGCTGCTGGCACGACGCTATTCGCCCGATGGAAACAATGCCACGATCGAAAACCTGAATGATCGCATTCGATCCTGGTGGATCATGGTCTTGTGCCTGTCGCTGGCGATGTTGGGCGGCAAGACTGGGGTTACATTGCTGTTCCTGCTCTGCTCATTTGCGGCGCTGCGCGAGTTTTTGACATTAACCAATGCGATCCGCGCAGATCATTGGTCATTGGTTTGCGCCTTTTTTGTCGTCCTGCCGATCCAATATTATACGATCTGGATCGGCTGGTACGGGCTCTTTTCAATCTTCATCCCGGTCTATGTCTTTTTGCTGCTGCCCATCATCTCTGCCCTGCGCGGAGAGACGCGCAACTTTCTGATTCGTGTGGCCGAGGTCCAATGGGCGTTGATGATCTGCGTATTTTGTGCCTCGCATGTGCCTGCGCTGCTGACGTTGAAATTGCAAAATTTCGAAGGGCGCAATGTGTTGTTGATCGCCTTTCTGGTCGTCGTGGTCCAGCTGTCTGACGTTTTGCAATATGTCTGGGGCAAGCTGATTGGCCGCCATAAAATCGCGCCCAACCTGTCGCCCTCCAAGACCGTCGAGGGCTTTATCGGCGGCAGCCTTAGCGCCACCTTGATCGGCGCTTTGCTGTGGTGGATGACACCTTTCAGCATGTGGCAGGCGGGATTGATGGCGTTTATCATCACGCTGATGGGCTTTTTCGGAGGGCTGGTCATGTCCGCGATCAAACGCGACCGCGGCATCAAGGATTGGGGGCGTGCCATTGCCGGTCATGGTGGCTTTATCGACAGGCTGGATTCGGTGGTTTTTTCCGCACCGATCTTTTTCCACCTGACGCGCTATTTCTGGTCTGCCTGAGCCCTGAATATGACAGCGCCGCATGATCAAGGTGCCAAGGGGATGGGGCAAAGCAAGGCCGTTCATGCCGCTGTGGCCATCCTTGCCATGGGCGGCTGGGCCATTTTTGCCAATCGCCACCACCCATGGCCGCAACCCCTGATCGCGGGCGCGGTTCAGGGGGTGATGTCCGGGGCGATCACTTTGCTGCAAAAGCGCCTGATCGAACATGTCTCGATGCGCTTTCCCAACGCATTGGGCGTGCTGGTTGCACCGGTTGCGGCGGTCCTGACCTCGCTGATAATTCTGGGCGCAGTTCACCTGCTGGCCGGCACGCCCGAGATCTTCGCGACGATTTCCGTGCCACTATGCGTTACCGCGCTTTATGCTTTAAGCTATGGCTACGCTTTATGGAGACTGCGCCGATGAGCGATCTTTCCAACCGCCGCCCCTTGGCGAGCCGCAAGACCGCTTGGGCCAGCAAGGTTTCGCGTTGGCTGGCGGGGACGGGGATATCTCCCAATCAAATCTCGATGCTTGGTATGATCTTTGCGTTGATTGCGGGGGCAAGCTTTTGGGGTGCGGGCGGTGTCAGCGGGGCGTGGCGCGTCTTGTTGCTGCTTTTGGGCGCGGCCATGACGCAAGGTCGGCTTTTGTGCAACCTTTTCGACGGGATGGTGGCAATCGAGGCAGGCAAGCGCACGCGTGATGGCGGTTTCTGGAACGAGTTTCCCGACCGAATTTCCGATGCCCTGATCCTGTTCGGGCTGGCCCTGGGTGCAGGAGAGGCAGCTTTGGGCTGGGCCGCGGTTTCCTTTGCGTTTTTGACGGCCTATGTCCGCGAACTTGGCGTCAATAACGGCGTGGGTGCGGATTTCTCGGGGCCGATGGCGAAACAGCACCGTATGGCACTGGTAACGACAAGCGCTATTCTAACGGTCTTTGCGCCGCTGATGGGATGGCGCGATCAGATTATTCATCTGGCGCTATGGCTGATCGTTATAGGCTCAGCCGCGACGGCACTGCGGCGCGCTATGCGTCAAGTGCGGCAGCTGCGCAGGGCAGCTGATACGTAAAAATCAGCGCAATATGGCGCTGCCTTTACAATCGACAATGACGCCGCCGCCAGTGGTTTTAGAGCCAAGATAGGCAACGGGGCGGCCGTCGATGATTGCACCCGAAGCGCCCTCGACGATCAGGCAACCACAGGCGCATTTATCGCCAACACGCGCAATACGGCGATTATCGATGGTGCTGTTGGCCCCCTCGACAATGACATTTGGGCCGTGAAGCGGGCAAAGATGGGTGTCGCCTACTCGGGCAATTACGCGGGGAATGCCAAAGCTCATGGCGGGCGACCTTTCAACGATCTTGGATGAGGCTAGATTAGCCCCTGTGCCAGAAGCTATCCAGACGAATTGCGCAAATTGCCCGCCCAGTCCTGCAAATTCATCACAAATTCCGTCGCTGATCAGTTCTTAAGCAGTTCACCGCGATTATGATTGTGCCCGCATATTGGGCAAATCGCTGTCCTATTGCCGCAGAACGCGCCGATTGAGGGGCTGCACCTGTCCGAGCAGGGGTGAATTCTTGCCGCATCGGGCCCGGCCCGTTTCCCTGAAAGCAGGATAAGCCTTAGCGGTCATGCAGCCATCCCCGCGCCTGCCGACCGCCGCGCCAGCTTGAAGGATAGCAAAATGCACAAAGCCCGGATTTCTTTATTGGCCGCTACCCTGGCCTTATCTGCTGTCCCTGTCTGGGCGCAGCAGGCAGCCCCCGCCGCAGCCGCCATCACCGAGACGATGAATAAAGGCGATGTCGCCTGGATGATGACGGCAACGGTTCTTGTCATGGCGATGGTTCTGCCGGGGGTCGCGCTTTTCTATGGTGGCCTTGTGCGCGCCAAGAACATGCTGTCTGTTTTGATGCAGACCACCGCGATTGCAGGGGCAATCATGGTGCTGTGGCTGGTGCTTGGCTATTCGCTTGCCTTTGGCGGCTCTGTCAGCGCCTTTTGGGGTGGGTTAAGCAAGGCGTTTCTGGCGGGTGTCGGCGTGGACAGCACCGCCGCGACCTTTAGCGAGGGGGTCGTTATCCCAGAAT
>NZ_DALZMB010000113.1:0-11793 GCF_032007265.1 Paracoccus sp. (in: a-proteobacteria)
CGCCCCCTGCACCACGGCCTCAAGCATCCGCATACGCGAGCCCATCTCGGTCAGCTCGAACAAGGCGATTTGCCGACCCAGTTCCTCGCCGTATTCCTGATCCCCCGGTCTTGCCCGCAGCCCCGACATGACTGCGCCCAAAACCCGCGATTGCACCGAGCGGTCCTGAGCTGCCTTGCGCTGCGCCTCGTTGGGGCGACCGTTCAACCAGTCATTCAAAATGTCATCGGCAACCTTGTGATGCCCAACGCCCATGCGTCGGAACTGCAGGATCTTAAATGTCGCAACCGCGACAGTGACGACTGACAAGATCCCAAGTGCGGCGAAAACAACCAGCGTCGAAATGGTAAGGTCTTGAATGCTATCTGGTAAAAACATCTGGCGGGTAGGTCCTAAAGGCCAAAGGCAATCGAGGTGCGCGTGCTGGCCTTTAGCCCGGCAAGGCACAGATCGGGCTGGTTCTCGCCCCCTTCGACACGGCATTCGGCGACATCATTGACCACGATGCGGGCAGTGCTGGCGCAAGTGGCACCCGGTAAGACAAACATCGCAACCTTGGTTTTATCTTTGGCCAATGCCCCGAAATCCAGAACAGGAAGCGCGCGAACGGCGCCTTGGGTGTCGAAAACCGCGATCTGCCAGGCAGCGCGTGCCAGCGCCAGACCGCTGCCATTTTCAACCACAACGGTCAGTTGGCAGCCAGCCGACTGGGCGTCTTGGGCTTGGTTCAATTCCATTGCGATCCCCCCTTGAGCCTCACCCGCCAAGCCGAGGTTGGGGGCGATCAGCGCAAAGCCAAGCAAGATCGTGGCGGGCAGCGTGACGCGGTTCATCAGAGTTCCTGCATCGTGGTTACATCGGGTTCAACTGTGGCATGGGCGAATTTGCCGCTCTGGTGCGCGATCTTTTGATGCGGCATAACATGGCAGTCATGTTAGCTCAATTGCGACATGTAAATGATCATTACGCCTGTGGAGAGGGGATGCGACGCGCGCAAAGGTTTCTGTTGGTGGCGGTCTCTTTGGGGGCAAGTCTGTTGATGCCGGGGCTGGGGGCTGCGGCGTTCAAGCTGTGCAATCAATCCTACGATGTGCTGAATGTGGCGATTGCCCAACCCAGCCCCGACCGACCTGGACCCGATGCTTTCATCACGCGGGGCTGGTGGCGCGTGGCCCCCAATCAATGCGCCACCCTGCTGCGCGAGGCGCTGCAAAGCCGTTATTTCTATGTGTTTGCCGTTGATGTTTTCGGCAAAGAGGCTTTGCCCGGTGTGATCCCGCTCTGCGTCGCGCCAAAACGCTTCGAGATAGCGCGTCAGGGTGATTGTCTGGTGCGCGGCTTTATCGATGCGCGCTTTCTGGAAATCGACACCGAGGAGCAGACCGACTGGACGGTCTTTGTTTCTCCGCGGCCAAGTTAGATCAGGCCTATGTCGGCGAGGCGCAAATATCGCATTATATCCCGGGTTGTGGCATTGATTTTGCTGGCAGGCGCACAGCCCGTGCTGGCCGATTTGTCTGTCCCGCGGGTCGAGCAAGACAGCATTATCATCACCACACTGAAACCCACATCCGATCCCAGTCCGCGCATCGTCGGGCAGGAGATTGCCCCAGAAGGGGGGACCCCGGCGGCCCCACCGCCTGAGGCCTTGGTGGAAGGGGCCGGTGATCGATCGATCCAGCCACGACTTGCGGGCCTGCCGGAACCTTCGATCATCGTCGGGGAACAGGCTGCCCCGGCTTTGGCCAGTTTGCCGCGTGGCCCCTTGGGTGTCGCCTATGCCGAGCGCGCCCGCCTTCGTGCCGACAACCCCGAGACCTATCGCGAGATGGTGGCCTCGGGGGCTTTCGATCCCGATGCAGGCAGCCTGGCGCAGGCGATCCAGGCAGAGTTGCAGCGCATGTCATGCTATGGTTCGCAGGTTGATGGCGTTTGGGGGCGTGGATCGGTCACAGCGGTCGAGCGTTATTTTCAGGCCGCAAATGTTCGCGCGCCGGGTAATGGGCCAGAAATTGATCTTTACCGTGCGATTTTATCGGGTCCGGATCTGAACTGCCCCGCGCCCACACCTGTCGCGACGCCGCAGACAACGCCCCGCAACTCTTCGCGCACCTCGGGATCAAGGCGCAACACGCCTGCCGTGCAACCTTCGGGTGCGGCGGGGCGCCCTGCGGCGCAGGGTCGGCCCCGCAATCCCAACCCTCCCGCCAATCCCCCCGCCACCACCACGCCCGCGACGCCCCCACGCATCGCCCCCGGCTTTGGTGGCACCGGGCTTTTTCGATAACGCGCCATGATCGAAATCGACCCTAAATTCCGCGAGATGAGCCAGGGCGCCCGCCGTCGCCGCAATCGGATGGGCGTTGTTCGTCTGGCGCTGATTGCTTTTTTGATCATTGGGGCGGGCTGGTTTGGCTGGCATCTGGCGGGGGCTTCCTTGATGGCACGCCTTGCGCCGCGTTCCATTGCCGTCGCTGGAGCGGACGATCAGATTACGCAGACCGAAAGCGAATTTGACATCGCGCCGGTGGTGCGCGGCGATACATTCACCAATATCGCGGGCGATCCGATGGTGATTGCCGGCCCCGAAGGCGATGCCGCCACCGGCAAGCATATGACCGGCCCCTCGGACCTCAGCCCGATCCGCGTCGGGCCGCCCGAGCCCGATCGACTGGCCCTGATCAGCGAGGATCTTTACCAACGCGAACGTCGCCTGATTGCGTCATTGCCCACCACGCGCGAGGAATTCGCCCTTTTTCAAGCCGAGCGTAGCCGTGAACGCCTGATGGCTGCCTCTGCCGAGGTTGGGATTGTCCCGGGGGCGACGGTTTCGGTTGGGCAGGACGAGACCAAGGCGCGTGGCTCAAGCATGGCGTTCATTCGCGATCCGTCAAACCGCACAGCGCTTTGGCAAGATATGGTCCTTCAGCTGCGCGTACCTACTGACATTGCTGCGCTGTTGCAGGCCAACGGCTTTGATCGCGCCCATGCCGAGCGGATCAAGGCGCGGATGCTGTCACAAATGCAGATAGAGCCCGAGCTGCAACGCGGATCGGTTCTGGCGCTGCGTTATCGGCAAAGTGCCGGCGCGCGCGAGGTGATGCAGCTGTCACTGTATCATGCGGGCGCTTATATCGGTTCGCTTGCCGTCGGCGGCAGCGGCCAATTGGTGGTTTCTGCCGATCCTTGGGCTGATCAGCCGCTGCTGGATCAGTCCGAAGCAGAGGATCTGGCCTCGGATCAACCACAATTTCGTTTGCTTGATGTGATTTACTCGGCGGCGATCCGCAATGGCGTCCCCGGCCCGGTGATTGGTGAGGCGATTGCCTTGATGGCCAAGGTTCATGATCTGGATGCCTATGCGGCAGAAGGTGACAAGTTGGCGCTGCTTTATGCCACAAAACCGGGACCCGGCGCGGATGAGGCGGGGCAGGTTCTATATATCGGGGTCGAGGGGCCGTCGGGTGAAAAGCGCTGCTATGTCGTGCCTCGGCGTGAGGGCGGATATGAATGCTACGCCCCCGGCGCAAGGGTGATCGTTGATGCTGGTCAGCCGGTTTTGACCCCGCCAGTGGTGGGTGTCCTGTCGCAGCGCTTTGCCCCGACCAGGGCGTCTGAGCAGCGTGCCGACGCCAAAAATGGTGCGGGCTTTGTCATCTGGCGTGCCGCACAAGGCACCCCGGTTGTGGCTGCGCTGTCGGGCCGCGTGGCGGAACTAACCCCCGCCGCTGCGGGGCGCGCGGCATCATTGACGTTGACCCATGCCGATGGTTTTACCACGCGATATGACGGGCTAGACCAGCTGCCGCAGGCTCTGGTGGTGGGGGCCGATGTTCAGGCGGGTGCCGCGATTGGTCAGATTGCGGCCGCCACCGCGGGCGGTGAAACCGGGTTGCGCTTTCAGCTGATGCGAGATGCAAAGCCGGTTGATCCCATACCCTACCTGACGGGCGGAACCGAGGTTTTGGCCTCGAATGCCGTTGAAATGCTGATTTCGCGGATCATCCATGTCGAAAGTGGCGGCAATGCTGCAGCGAAAAATCCGCTGTCGACCGCGACCGGGCTTGGGCAGTTCATCGAAAGCACATGGATGCGCATGATGCGCAGCTATCGTCCCGATCTTGTGGCCACGATGGGTCAGCAACAGCTTTTGGATCTGCGCCTTGAGCCAGATATGTCGCGTCAGATGGTGCGTCATCTGGCGCAGGAAAACGAGGCCTTTTTGCGCGCCCGCGGCCATCAGATCACGGCGGGCAACCTTTATCTGGCGCATTTCCTTGGCCCGATGGGCGCAAGCCAGGTCTTAAGCGCCGATCCCGCATTGTCGGTGGCGCAAGTCATGGGCCAGGGCGTGGTTTCGGCCAACCCATTCCTTGCGGGCTATAGCGTCGCCGACCTGCGCGCCTGGGCCGATCGGAAAATGAGCGCGCGCGCGGTCAGCGATGCCACCGCCATGCCGCAAACGATGGTCATGAAAGCCTCGCCCGAGGTCGAAAAATTCGTGGCTCAGATGAATGCGATTCTGGATGATTCTGCGCCCTAGGCCGGATTTTTGCCGCTGTTGCCCCGGCTCTTGTGCCGCTCGTGCCAGTCTTGGGCCGTATCGGCGTGTTTTTGGGGGCGCGCGAGGGAAAATTTCCAAGGTTTTTCCGGTGCGGCATATCGTTTAATTTGCCTAATTAGATCATCACGTCTCGAATTATATGTTCGTTAATGCTAATCGAAACGAGTGCCGTGTTCACTGTGTTTAGAGAAGAGCCACCCGATGCCCCGTGCCCGTCTTCGCTTTCGTAACTGTCTGCCGCAACTTGTTCTGGGTGCGCGCGCGAAATTTTTGCTTAGCACGGCTTTAATGACAGTCGGCCTTCAGGGCCATGTTGCGACCAGGGCTTTGGCTGATGACGTCTATCTGAATAACGGCGATCCTGGGACCTATGCGCAGCGCAGCGGGCGTTGGCGTAATAACTCTCCCATTTGGTCGTCTGCAGTTGGGCAAACTCAGACCCGACGCCTGAACCCGCAAAATGACACGGCGGTCCTGCCGGAGCGCAGCTCTACGCAGACGCAGGTGCGCCTAGAGGTCGAGAATGGGGTTGATGTTGGAATCATCCGCGCCGAATCCAGCCATTATACGCTGGCGGGCCGAAGCGGGCGCCTTATCGGCAGCTATACCGAGCGCGATAGCGACGGCAATGTGGTTCAAAACCGGCTTCTGATTTTTGAACTGGCGGCCGCGCAAGGCAATGCGACCTCGCCGACTGAACTGAAGATCCTGACCTCGCTTGAGGGCAATGTCGTCGTGCGCGGCGAGGGGCTGCTGACCTATTCGGGCAAGTCGGGCTCCAACATGCTGTCGTTGACGATCGGTGAACTCGTCAATTTCGTCTCGACCGGGGAAAGTCGTGGCGAGCTGAACAATGCTGGCCGCTTCGAGCTGGCCGATCAGGGTGGGGTGCAGGGCATCCATAAGGGTCAGCTCAACAACACGGGCACTGCGGTCATTAGGGGTACGCTGGAGGGGGCGGTCGACAATGCCGACGACGCGACCCTTGCCCTGCGCGGGGGCAAGGTCACCGAAGATGTCGCCAATGCTGAAAATGGCCTGATCAATGGTTATGGCGAGATCGAGGGGACGTTGACGAACCTTGGCCGCGTCGAAGTCAGTCAAAACCCGAATGGTACGCGCCGCAAGTTGACCGTCGGAAGGCTGGAAAACCAAAGCGTAGGCGTGGTGGTCGTCGAGGACCGTCATCGCCTTGAAAGCGCCGATATTGAAAATGATGGCGGCACCATTCGCATCGCAAGTGGCGGCGCGTTGTCCATGACCGGCTCGGACCCGTTAAGCAATATCAACGGGGCGACGCTGCGATTGGATGCCAATGGCACCATGAACGGCAATGTCGCCAATGACAGCGGCGCCACTGTGGATGTTCGGGGCACGCTGACGGGCAATGTGACCAACGCCGGGAATGCGACATTGACCGTGCGTCAGGGCGGTCGGATCGATGGCGCAATCTCGGACAACTCCAGCTCGGTTACCACTCAGATTGCGGGTACGGTGACGGGGCGCGTGACCAATGCCAGCACCGGATCCGTTCTGGTGGCGGGCAGCGGTGCGATCGGATCCTTGAGCAATCAGGGCTCATTCACTTTGGCACAAGGTGGGCGTGTCACCGGTCCGATTGCGTCAAATACGGGTACGCTGATCCTGAACGGCTCGGTCGGGGGGATCACCACGAACTCTAGCGGTGGTGTGCTGACGCTGAACTCGACGGGTACATTGACCACATTGAATAACTCGGGCACGGCGGATCTGGCTGGCACGACATCCGGGACGGTCAATAACCTGGGGACAGGCACGACGAACCTGCTGGCGGGCTCGTCTATTTCTGCGGTGGACAACCGGGGCACCGGCACGGTCAACGTCGCCGAAAACGCGGTGATCCGGGGCGATCTGATTGGAAATGACGGCACGACGAACCTGAATGGTAGGCTGCTTGGCAATGCCACCAATGATGCTGGCGGTGCGCTGAATATCGGTCAAACCGGCAGCGTCGGAGGGGATGTCGTCAATAATGGGACGCTGGATCTGGCGGGCTCGGTTGCTGGCGACGTCGTCAATAATTCGAATGCCACGATCGGATCTGATGTGGCGGGTGCACCTGCGACGATTGCGGGAAGCTATACCTCGCAAACCGGGACGCAGACAGAATTGCGCGGCAGCACAGTCGTCAGCGGCGATTTCATCAATAATGGCAGCATGATCGGGCAGGCCGACCAGGATAGTTCGCTTGAGGTTGGTCAGACCTTTATGAACAACGGCACGATCACAGGAACCGAGACCTCGGCGATCCGGATCACGGCCGAGAATCTGGCTTTTGGTGCCAATAACCACATCACCGGGCGCGTTTTCCTGAACGGCGCGATCGCCAACAGCGGCCGGATAGACTATACTGATTCCGATACGGCGATGCTGATGGGCGATCTGCTGAACACGCCCGCCGGCGTGGTGAACGTCTCGGCAACGCTGACCGGCAACAACTTCAACATCAACAATTACAGCAACGTTAACGTCGACGCTGCAGGAAGCATTGTCGGGCTGAACCAGTTCAATAACCAGAGCGGCCAGCTGGTGATTGCCGCGGGTGCCTCGGTTGCGGCGAATTCCGTGGTGAACGGTGCCTCGGGGCAGATCAACAACGCCGGGGTGATCTCGGCCCCGATCAGCAACACCGGGCATCTGATCAACACAGGTATCATTCAGGGCGCGCTGACGACGAATGCGCCGGGAACGGCAGCGCTGCAAGGCGTGGTTACGGGTGTCATCACCAATGGCGGTACGACATGGACGACCGGGGATCTGACCGCGCGCGGCGTCGTGAACACCAATGCAATGACCGTGACCGCCGGAACGGATCTGCAGCTTGGGGCAGGTTCGATGACCAACAGCGGTCAATTTGACTTGAACGGAACCATGACCGCCGCGGTCGCCACCAACGAAGAAAGCGGGACGCTGCGATTTGGTGGCGGCACTCTGACCGGCACGCTGCGCAACTTTGGCGCCGTGTCGGGTACAGGCACCGTTGCTGGCAATCTGACCAACTATTTTGGCAGCAGCATCGCCTTGGGATCGGGCGAGACCCTAAGCGTGAGCGGGATTACCGCAAACGCGGGCGCCATCGTGGTCGCAGGGAATTATATGGGGGCCATCGATAACCGTGGCCGGGGCGAGGTTACGCTGAACGGCGGCACGATCGGCGGGACGATCGATAACCTTGGCAGGCTAAGCGGGAACGGCATCGTGACCGGTGTGGTCAACAACCTTGCAGGCGGCGTTGTGCAAGCCAATGGCGGCCAGACGCTGACCCTGCAGCAAGGTGCGGTGAACGCCGGTCATATCGTTTTGAATGGCGGCAGGATTTCCGGCGCGATTGAAAATAGCGGCGAGGTGTCAGGGACAGGGACGCTGTCCAGCGCGGTCAACAACCTTGCTGCGGGTACTGTCCGGGTTGCGCAGGGCGAGAGGCTTCAGTTCGACGGGGGTCTGGCCAATGCCGGGCGCGTCGAGGTCGTGGGCAATCTGGCTGGCGCGGTGAGCAACAATGCAGGCGGTATGGTGGTTCTTGGCGGCGGCCGACTTAGCGGAAATCTGGTCAATGGCGGCACGCTGACTGGGGACGGGCGGTTGGACAATCGTCTGAACAACGTGGCCGGCAGCCTGACGGCTGTGCAGGCATCCGATCGTCTTATTCTGGCGCAAGGCGTTGATAATACGGGCACCATTGCGATTGCCGGGCGCCTGAGCGGTGATGTGAACAACCTTGCGGGTGGCCAGTTGGTCATGGAGGGGGGCCGCGCCGAAAATGACGTGACCAATGCCGGGGCAGTCTCGGGCGCTGGTACGATTTCGGGGCGGCTGAACAACATTGCAACGGGCACGGTTGATATCGCGGCGGGTCAAGCCCTGAACGTTGTGGGCGGCACGGTGAACCAAAACACCATGCAAATCGCCGGGGCTTTGCTGGGGGGGCTGGACAATGCGGCCTCGGGGGTAGTGACGCTGAATGGGGGCGGCATCGATGGTGCGATCATCAACCGAGGCAGCCTTTCGGGCAGCGGAACCCTGGTCGACGGGATCGAGAACCTTGGTACGGCCTCGCTTGCGGGCGAGATTGGGGGGACCACCACCAACCGCGGCGCCTTTACGACCTCTGGCGATCTGATCGTTGCCAATCTGGTCAACCGTGGGCGCGCGACGGCATTGGTGACGGCTGGCACGACGCTGGCATTGCGCAGCACTGCCGAGAATGCTGGAACCATGACCGTTAATGGCACTTTGCGGGCTGCGGGAACGCAGGCTCCTGATGTTGCCGGGCCAATCCTTGTCGCCAATTCGGGCGTGATCAATGGCAATGGCCGCGTCGAAGGCGTCATCGAAAATCTGGTCGGCGGCCTTTTCCGCATGACGGGAACGGTGAATGGTGTCCTGAACGCGGGCCAGATCGAACTGGCAAGTGATGATGCGCTAAACGTTGCTTACGGGATTTCGAATACGGGTCGGATTGCCAACGGGGGCGCTTTGACCGCCGATATCGACAACCGTGGCGTTATCGAGAACCAAGGCCAGATTACTGGCACCATTTCCAACCACCGCGCCGGCACGGTGCTGCTGGCTGGCGCGATTGAAGGACGGGTTAATAACTCGGGCCATGTTCAGACCCTAGCGGACGCACGTCTTGCGACATTGGACAACCGTGCTGGTGGCACCGCCGAAATCACGACGGGGACCACGCTTAGCCTTAGCAATGGTGTAGCGAATGCGGGTGCCATGGTCGTGCGCGGCACTCTGGAAGGTGGGGTCGAGAACCTGTCTTCGGGTCGGATCGAGCTTGATCGCGGGGTCATCGCGGGCGATCTTTTGTCGCGTGGGACGCTGACCGGCTCGGGTCGTGTCACCGGCCGTTTGACCAATGCCAATGAGCAGCAAGCCATGACCGTCTCGGGTCGCTTGCGAGCAGGGGTGCTGGACAACCGCGAAACCCTGATTGTGGAAAGATCGGCCCAGTTGCGCGTTGACCGTGGCTTGGAAAACCACGACCGCCTGACTTTGGCGGGCAGCTTGCAGGGCGATCTTTTGAACCAAGCAAGCGGCCAGGCGACCTTGGGAAGTGGCGCGCGGATTGATGGAAATGCGATTAATAGCGGGCTTATTCAGGCCAATACGGCCCGAATTTCCGGCACGCTGACCAATAATGGCGTCGTCGATATGCACAACCGCAACGTTGGCGGTGAGCTGACGCTTGGCGGTCTGAACGGGACGGGGCAGTTCCAGCTGGACCTGAACCTTGCCGAGATGACCTCGGACAAAATCCGCGTGATCGGCGGACCTGCCTCGGGCGATATGTATTTCGACTTCGACATCTTGTCGGATGCAACCGTTAACGATCTTGGCGCCAGCGTCACCGTGGTCGAGCTGGACCCGTCGCAGAAAAACGATCTGTCTTTCTCTTACGAGCCGATCTCGCTTTCGTCGGCACGCATTGTCTATGAGCTGGTGCGCAACCGCGAGACTGGCAATCTGGATGTGGTCAGCGGCACCAACCCGGCCATCGGCGCACTTTTGGGCAATGTGGCCCTGACCCATTCGCTGATCGGTTCGGTCATCAACCGCCCCTCTAGCCCCTATGTCGTGGGCATGGCTTATGAGGATGCTGAAAAGTCCTGTGGCATCGGCTCTTGGGGGCGCGCTCTGGGGGGGACGGCAACCGCGCAGGGCAAGACCGACAACGGCATTGCCAGCTATCAAAGCGAGGTGCGCGCGAAATATTACGGTATGCAGGTCGGGACCGATCTGGCCTGTTTCAACGGCTATTTCGATGGCTGGAACATGGCATTCGGCGCGCTTTTGGGGGTCAACCAAGGTTCGACCGAGCAGCCCAACTATGCCAATAGCAGCGTTAACTCGATCGGGCGCCGTCTGGCCAGTGTCACCAAGTCGGACTTTGATCAAATCTATGGCGGTCTTTACATGACGGCCTCGCGTGATCGCTGGACGGTGGATCTGCAATATCGCCACGAAGTCACGGATTTCGATCTTAACAACGACGCCTTTGGTCAAGGTGACGCGTTGCGACTGACCGATGCGACTTTCCAGAGCCGGGCCAATACGATCAGCGGCTCGTTGAGCTATATGATGCCGATCGCCAATAGCGAGTGGCAGTTCGTCCCCTCGGCTGGTTTTGCATGGTCCAAGATCAAGATTGACCAGATCCGCTTTGATGACGGCTACACCCTTGATTTCGAAGATACCGAGCGCAAGGTCGGCTTCTTTGGCGGTACGTTGACGCGCACCTATGTTCAGCCGGAACAGAATGCGGCGCTGAACCTTTTCGCGACTGGGACGTATTACAAGGACTTTGCCAGCAGCACGGATTCGACCTTCACCTTGGCAGGGGACGACAAGTTCAGCCCGCAGCATCTCAAGACCGATAACTTGGGAGCCTATACCGAGCTGAGCATCGGCGCCAACTACGTCAAGGTTTTGTCGGGTCAGATGGGGCGCGCGCGCCAGTTCAGCGCAGGCACCCGCATCGACGCCCGCTTTGGCGACAGCCTGGACAGCGTCGGCGTCACCGGACAGCTGCGGTTGCAGTTCTAAGGCTGGCCACGGCGAGCAAGGCACGCGCGAAGGCGGACAGAGGCATCCATTCCAGCGCCCCTGTCCGCGCCAAAAATTAAAACGCATTGGGAATTCGAAAGCACAATGTCCTGGTTCAGCAAAGTCGCATGGAAGGAGGGGCTGTTTCTTCAGCCCCATCATCTTCAGCAATCAGACCGCTACCTCGAGAATTTGATTCAGGCGCGGACTCGCGTCATTACTCCCTATCCTTGGGGCGTGATCGAGATGGTGATGGACCGGGATCAGGCCCAACAGGGGCGTATCGCGCTGCGTTCGATTTCGGGGATGATGCCCGATGGGACGCCCTTTGACGCGCCCGGCACTGCCCCTTTGCCATTGCCCATTGATGTCCCCGAGGATGGGGCGGGCATGTTCATTTGGCTGACCCTGCCCGATACCTCGCCAAACAACCGTGATGCCGCACCCTATGATGACGAAGGCTCGGCGACGCGTTGGGGCATCGTTGCGGAAACGGTCAGCGACTCGGCCTCGGCACTTCGGTCAGAGCAGGTCCTTGAGCTGGCAGTGCCGCGGCTAGAGCTGGCAGTGCGCAAAACCCCGCGGCCGGGTTATCAAAACCTGCGCCTGGCGCGGATTACAGAAGTGCGCGACGG
>NZ_DALZMB010000114.1:0-11765 GCF_032007265.1 Paracoccus sp. (in: a-proteobacteria)
GGATTGGCCAAAACCGACTCGGAGCGGCCCGGCAGCGGGCTGAAGATATTGGTTGAATCGCAGGTCAAAAGCTTGATGCCATTGCCTTCATTGGCGATCTGATGCCAGACCACCGGATCAAAGGGCTCGCCAACGATCGGGGTGCCGTCCAGCTTGAAATCGCCCGTATGCACGATCCGTCCTGCGGGCGTGTCGATGATCAGCGCGGCGCTTTCAGGGATCGAATGGCTGATCGGCACGAATTGCACCGCGAATGGGCCGGCCTGAACGACGCTTGGGCGGGCCGCATGGATCTTGATGACATCCGTGGGCTGGCCCTGTTCTTCCATCTTCAATGCGGCCAGCGCACCCGTAAAACGGCGGCAATGGATCGGCGCCTTGATGCGCGACCACAGATGGCCAATGGCGCCAATGTGATCTTCATGGGCGTGGGTGATGAAAATCCCCTCGATGCGGTCGCGATTGGCCTCCAGCCAGGCGACATCGGCCATGATCAGGTCAATGCCCGGCGCGCCGTCCATATCACCAAAGGTCACGCCAAGGTCGACAACGATCAGCCGCTCGGCCCCCGGTCGGCCATAGCCATAGACATAGGCATTCATGCCGATTTCACCGGCTCCGCCAAGCGGCAGATAGATCAGGCGGTCAGACATTCCCGGCCTCTTTGTTAAAGTCATAAATTAAGCGAAGACCATGCATGGTCAAATCTTCTTCCACATTGTCGAACAGGTCGAAGCCCTGTGCGAAAAGAGGGGCAAGGCCGCCGGTGGCAATGATTTTCATCGCAACCCCGCGTTCGTCCCGGATCTTGTGAACAATCCCCGAGATAAGACCAATATAGCCCCAGAAAATGCCTGATTGCAGGCAAGCGACAGTATTCGTGCCGATCACTTTGACCGGCATTGTGACATCCACATGCGGCAGCGAGGCTGCCCCCATATGCAACGCCTCAAGCGACAGGTTCACGCCGGGCGCGATCACGCCACCAACATAGGCCCCGTCATCGGCAACAACGTCAAAGGTCGTCGCGGTGCCGAAATCCACGACGATCAAATTCGGTCCATGGCGATCAAAGGCACCGACAGCATTGACCAGACGGTCCGGGCCAACCACCGTTCCCTCATCCACCCGCGGCCCAACCGGCAAAAGACAGTCAGGCTTGCCCACAACCAGAGGGCGCGTGTCGAAATAACGATTGCAGAGAACACGCAAGTTAAAGACCACGCGCGGCGCGGTCGAGCTGATAATGCAGGCATCGATGTTCAGCTCGAATTTCTGGACCGTCATCAGCGTCGACAGCCAGACGAAATACTCATCTGCGGTGCGTCGGTGATCGGTCGAGATGCGCCACTGCGCCAGAAACTTCTTACCATCCCAGATTGCAAAAACGGTATTGGTATTGCCGGTATCAATGCACAAAAGCATCAGAGATTCCCCTGAAAGAAGACGTCGGCTGCCGGGATGATCTGGCGACCATTGCTGCTTGCAAGGATCAGTGCCCCGCCCTCGTCGATCCCCTCAAAGATGCCATGTTCCTCGTGGGTGCCAAAGCGCGCAATGATCGGCTCGCCCAGTCGCGCGGCGCGGCCAAGCCAGGCATTACGGATCGGGCTAAAGCCATAAGTCTCGAGCTGGTACTGCCAGCGGGCAAAGGCCGGGGCCAGCAGGTCCAGAAAGTCATCCGGCGTCACCACAAAGCCGCTTTCCCCAAGCACCGAAACGGGGGCAACCGCCCGCGCCTCGATTTCGCCCGGATCGGGTGCGGCAGCCAGATTGACGCCAATGCCCACGGCCACCGCTGGCTCCACCCCCGGCGTCGAGGCGCTTTCCAGCAAGATACCAGCGATCTTGCCGCCATTCAGCAAGACATCATTGGGCCATTTGATCGAAATCGAGACGCTTGGCCCGCAGGCCTGCGCCAAAGCATCTGACAAGGCCAGTGCTGCGACAAAGGACAGCTGGGCAGCAACGCCAAGCCCGCCTTTTGGGCGGGTGAGCAGGGTTGCTGCAAAATTTCCTGATGGCATGACCCATTCACGCCCGCGCCGACCCCGACCCGAAGTCTGCTCATAGGTCAGAATCCAGGTCGGGCCAGTCAGTTCGGGCGCCAGACGCAGCCCCTCGGCATTGGTGCTTGGGCTTGTAGCCAGCACCCGCCGAGCGACACCGTCGGGCCAGTTTTCACTCAACAGCGTCGGCCTTGGCCGTGACCGGAGTTGCCGCAGCGGGGGTTGCCCCGATCTCGGCGACCAAAGATTCGGCTGCGCGACCCGCTGCAGTATCAATGCCAAACATCGACATCGAACCCAGCACCGTCAAAACAGCCGCACCGATCAGGGCCACATATTGAACCGAGCCCATCGTGCTGGTCAGCGTCTCACCCTCTTCGCCGAAATAGAGGTAATAGACGATGCGCAGATAGTAGAAGGCACCGATCACCGAAGCAATCACGCCCAGAACCGCCAGCCAGCCCATCCCGGCATCCAGCGCCGCCGACAGCACGCCGAATTTCGCGAAAAAGCCCAGCATCGGCGGAACGCCCGCAAGGCTGAACATCAGCACCAGCAATGCCAGCGACTTCA
Organism: Paracoccus sp. (in: a-proteobacteria); assembly: GCF_032007265.1. GTDB lineage: Bacteria > Pseudomonadota > Alphaproteobacteria > Rhodobacterales > Rhodobacteraceae > Paracoccus. Next base: position 2,583 of record NZ_DALZMB010000114.1, read on the forward strand.
GTGGCGAGACCTTGGCGAATTGGTTCAGCGACTTCAGATCCGTGACCGGAACCCCGTCACGCTCCATCGACAGAATAAAGGCAAAGGTGCCGACGTTCATGATCGTATAGATCGTCATATAGATCAGCATGCTTTGCACGCCATAGGCGGTGCCCGCAGCCAGGCCGATCAAAGCAAAACCCATATGCGCAATCGAGGAATAGGCCATCAGGCGCTTGATATTGCGCTGTGCAATACCCGCAACCGAACCAAGAAACATCGACATGACCGCGAGCGCTGCAATGATCTGGCCCCAATCGCCAGGTACATGGCCAAAGGCGTCAAACATCAGACGCGCGATCAGTGCCATGGCAGCCACTTTGGGTGCGGTGGCAAAGAAGGCCGTCACGGGCGTGGGCGAGCCTTCATAGACATCGGGCGTCCACATGTGGAAGGGCACAGCCGAGACCTTGAAGGACAGGCCAACCAACAAAAAGACCATACCAAAGAGCAGGCCAAGCGGCAGATGGCCCGCCTCGATCGTGCCGATGATGCCGGCAAAGTTGGTCGTGCCGGAAAACCCGTAAACCAACGAGGCGCCGTAAAGCAAAATCCCCGACGACAGCGCGCCCAGCACGAAATACTTAAGCCCCGCCTCGGACGAGCGAACGCTTTCGCGACGGATCGCGGCCACGACGTAAAGTGCCAAGGATTGAAGCTCTAGCCCCATGTAAAGCGTCAAAAGATCGCCTGCCGAGATCATCATCATCATGCCGACCAGCGCCAGCACGATCAGGATGGGCAGTTCGAAGCGCAGCAGACCGAAGCGGTCCAGATAATCCGCGCTCATGGCCAGAACCGAAGCGGCACCGATCAATGCGACCACTTTGGCAAAGCGCGCAAAGGCATCATCGATGAACATCTGATGGAAGGCCGTGCCATCGGTCTTGTCGCCAAGACCCACCATGGCCGCGACGATCAGCAAAACCAGCACCGTCACCCAAAGGATCGGGCGCGCGATCTTATCCTTGCCAAGATAGGCCCCGGCCATCAGCGCAATCAGCGCATAGACAGCCAGAGTGAACTCGGGGAGGACGGTTGAGAAGTCGAGCGATGTCATATCCGCCCCCCTTAGTGGCTTGCATCAGCCGAGGCTACGGCGGCTGCCGCAGGCTGGCTTTCATTGTAATGGGTAATCAAGGCCGAGACCGCAGGCCCCGTGATATCGGTCACGGCACGCGGATAGACGCCAAGGATCAATGTCATCGCGACCAGCGGAACAAAGATCCAGCGCTCGCGCGGGGTCATGTCAGCAATGGTCTTGAGCGATTCCTTGACCAATTGGCCAAAGGTCACGCGACGATACAGCCAAAGCGCATAGCAGGCCGAGAAGATCACGCCCGACGTCGCGACCAGCGCCACCCAGGTATTGACCTTGAACGCGCCAAGCAGCGTCAGGAATTCCCCGACAAAGCCCGAGGTCCCCGGCAGGCCGACGTTGGCCATGGTGAAGAACATAAAGATCAGCGCATATTTCGGCATCCGCGATACCAGACCGCCATAGGCGTCGATCTCGCGGGTGTGCATGCGATCATAGATCACGCCGACGCACAGAAAGAGCGCGCCCGAGATGAAGCCATGCGACAGCATCTGGAAGATGGCGCCGTCAACGCCCGGCTGGTTCACGGCGAAAATGCCAAGCGTGACATAACCCATATGCGCAACCGACGAATAAGCGATCAGCTTTTTCATATCGGATTGCACCAGTGCCACCAGCGAGGTGTAGACGATCGCGATCGCCGACAGCCAGAAGATATAGGGCTGGGCCGTGGCGCTGGCCACTGGGAACATCGGCAGCGAGAAGCGCAGGAAACCGTATCCGCCCATCTTCAGCAAGATCGCGGCCAGCACGACCGAGCCCGCAGTCGGGGCCTGAACGTGGGCATCGGGCAGCCAGGTATGAACCGGCCACATCGGCATCTTGACGGCAAAGCTGGCAAAGAAGGCCAGGAACAGCAGCATTTGCGTGCCGCCCACAATGCTCACACCCAACAGGCGATAGCTGTCATGGGGGAAGTCAAAGCCAAGCAGCGTGACAATATCGGTCGTCCCCGAGATCCGGTACATCGCGACCATCGCCACCAGCATCAGCACCGAACCCAGGAAGGTATAAAGGAAGAACTTGAACGCCGCATAGATGCGGTTGGCCCCGCCCCAGATACCAATGATCAGGAACATCGGGATCAGCCCTGCCTCGAAGAAGAGGTAGAACAGCACCAGATCCAGCGCCGTAAAGACACCGATCATCAGCCCTTCAAGCATCAGAAAGGCGATCATATATTCCTTGACCCGGTTTTCGACCGACCAGGTCGACAAAATGGTCAGCGGCATCAAGAAGGTCGTCAGCATCACGAACAGGATCGAGATGCCGTCCACGCCCATCTTGTACTTCAGGCCCATGATCCAGTCGCGCTCTTCGACGAACTGAAAGCCGGTATTGGCCGGGTCGAAACCAAAGAGCACCACCAACGAGATCAGGAAGGTCGCCGTCGTCGCGATCAAAGCCAGCCAACGGGCATTGCGCGCCGCCGCTTCATCCGTGCCGCGCAGAAACAGCGCCAGAATGGCCGCTGCAACGATCGGCAGAAAGGTAATGATGGAAAGAAGGTTCGTCATATCAGTGCGCGCCCCGCATCATCACCCACAGCATCAAGCCCACGATCCCCAGCACCATCGCAAAGGCGTAGTGGAAGAGGTAGCCGGACTGCGCCCGGCTGGCAGCGCGGGTCAGACGGGGGATCACCCCAAGAGCCACGCCATTGATTGTGCCATCTATGACCTTGCCATCGCCATCCTTCCACAGGGAGCGGCCAAGCCACAGCGCCGGACGCACGAAGATGAAGTTATAGATTTCGTCGAAGTACCATTTATTCAGCAAGAAGTTGTACAGCACCCGCTGTTGCTCGGCCAGCTTGGCCGGGGCCTGCGGGCTGCGGATATACATCACCCAAGCCAGCAAAAGCCCGATCAGCATCGCAACAAAAGGCGAGACCTTGACCCAAGCCGGGGCGTGATGCGCCTCGTCAAGGATGTGATTGTCGGGATGCATATAGATCGCCCCTCCGACCGGAGCCGGAACATGGGTGTTGATCCCCGCCTCGGCAGATGCGCTGGCTGCATCAGCGGCAGCGGTGGCATCGCCCGCAACAGGCGCGCCCTCGACCGTGCCGGGTGCCGCATCATTGGCATGCGTCGTCGCAGTGGCCGCAGGGGTGCTTGCACCATCAGGCGTGGTTTCTGCGCTGGCATGAGCCTCGGCGCCGCCAATATGGAAGAATTCCTCAACCGCGTGGTGATCCCCGAAGAAGGGCTTGTACCACACCATCCCCGCCAGAACCGCACCGATGGCCAGAATACCAAGCGGAATGGTCATCACAAGCGGGCTTTCATGCGCATGTTCATGCGCGTGATGATCGCCGCGTTCCTTGCCCCAGAAGGTCATGAACATCAGGCGCCACGAATAGAAACTGGTCAGGCAGGCGGCAATGACCAGCATGGCAAAGGCATAATTGCTGCCAGCCCAGGCGCTTTCGATCACCGCATCCTTGGACAGGAAGCCCGCAAAGCCGATGGTGGTCAGCGGAATGCCGACACCGGTGATGGCAAGCGTGCCGATCAGCATTGCTGCAAAGGTCAGCGGGATCTTTTTACGCAGATTGCCATAATTGCGCATGTCCTGCTCATGGTGCATCGCATGGATGACCGAGCCCGCGCCCAAAAACAGCATCGCTTTGAAGAAAGCGTGGGTCAGCAGGTGGAACATGGCCACCGAATAGGCGCCCAGGCCCGCGGCCACGAACATATAGCCCAGCTGCGAACAGGTCGAATAAGCGATCACGCGCTTGATGTCGTTTTGCACCAGACCAACGGTTGCGGCGAAAAACGCCGTCGATGCGCCGATGATGACAATGAAGTTTTTGGTGTCGGGCGCGAATTCATAAAGCGGCGACATCCGGCAGACCAGAAAGACACCTGCGGTAACCATGGTTGCCGCGTGGATCAGGGCCGAAACCGGGGTCGGCCCCTCCATCGCATCAGGAAGCCATGTGTGCAAAAACAGCTGCGCCGATTTGCCCATTGCGCCGACAAACAGCAGGAAAGCCAGCAGATTTGCGGCATTCCAATCGCGCCACAGGAAGTGCAGCTCGGTCTGGGCGATCTGGGGGACCTGTGCGAAAATCGCATCGAAATTGATCGTACCCGTCAGCCAGTAAAGGCCGAAAATCCCAAGCAGGAAACCGAAATCGCCGACGCGGTTGACGATGAATGCCTTCATCGCGGCCGCACCTGCCGATTGCTTTTTGTAGTAAAAGCCGATCAGCAAATATGAGGCGACGCCCACACCTTCCCAGCCAAAGAACATCTGCAGCAGGTTGTCGGCCGTCACTAGCATCAGCATGGCAAAGGTGAAGAACGACAGATAGGCAAAGAAACGTGCCTTATAGTGCTCGTCATGCGTCCAGTTATCGTCATGGGCCATGTAGCCCATCGAATACATATGCACGAGCGCCGAGACCGAGGTGACGACAATCAGCATGATCGCGGTCAGGCGGTCCAACCGGATCGACCATTCCGAGACAAAGTCGCCCGTCACGATCCAGTCAAAGATCGGCAGGTGGCGCGTGGCGCCATCAAAGCCCAGAAACAGCACCCAAGACAGCAGGCAGGCCAGAAACAGCAGGCCCGTGGTCAGATATTGCGCGGCTTTCTCGCCAATGATGCGCCAGCCAAAACCGGCGATCAGCGCGCCGACCAGCGGCGCAAAGAGAACGATCTTTTCCATGCCGGCTTAACCTTTCATCACGTTCACGTCTTCCACCTCGATGGTGCCGCGGTTGCGGAAGAAGACGACAAGGATCGCCAGTCCGATCGCGGCTTCCGCCGCGGCGACTGTCAGGACAAAGATCGTGAAGACCTGCCCCGCCAAATCCCCGAGATGGGTCGAGAAGGCGACGAAATTGATATTTACCGACAGAAGGATCAGTTCGATCGACATCAGGATGACGATCACGTTCTTGCGGTTGACGAAGATGCCAAAGATGCCGGTGACGAACAAAATCGCCCCCACGACAAGGTAATGCGTCAAACTGATCATCTCATGTCCCTCGGTTTGCTTTGCGGCAGATCGGCTGCCAGCGGCTGTGCGAAGCGGGTCATTACAGGCCCTGCCCCGGCTTGACGTCTTTGAGTTCCATCGTCTTGGCCGGATCGCGCCACATCTGCTCAAGCACGTTCTGGCGTTTGATGTCGCGGCGGTGGCGCATGGTCAGCACGATGGCGCCGATCATCGCAACCAGCAGGACAAGGCCCGACAGTTGGAAAATCAGAAGATAGCGATCGTAGATGATCATCCCCAGACCATGGGTGTTCTGGACCGATTCAATGATCGGGGCCGCGCGCAACGAGGCGGCCTGCTCCGAGCTGGTCCAGCCGGAAAATGCGATACCAAGCTGAGCGATCAGCACGACCGCAATCACGATCCCAAGGGGAAGTGAGCGGGCCAATTCACCCTTGAGTTTGGCAAAATCGATGTCGAGCATCATCACGACGAACAAGAACAATACCGCGACCGCGCCGACGTAAACGACGACCAGCAACATCGCGACGAATTCGGCCCCTTGCAGCACGAACAGCCCTGCTGACGCGAAGAACGCCAAGATCAGCCACAGGACCGAATGAACCGGGCTGCGCGAGATCACCACCATAAAGCCCGAGACGCAGACGCAGATCGCGAACAGGTAAAAGGCAAAGGCTATCATTCTTCGTTCTCCTCGGAGAAAACGCCCTGGGCGATTTCCAGTGCCTTCTGCATTGCTGGCAGACCGGCGAACATGCTCATCTGATAGATCACCTCGGCGATCTCTCGTTTGGTGGCACCTGTTTCCAACGCGTGGCGGATGGTCAGGCGCATCTGCGGCTCGGCCAGCGAACCCTGAACGGTCAGGGCCGCAATCGTCACCAGCAGGCGGGTGCGGGCATCAAGCCCGTCCCGGTTGAACGTCTTGCCAAACCACATTTCGAGCATTTCCGCCGGCATCACCGGCATCATTTTCTCGAAGGCGCGCATATCAAGATCTTCGAGCGCCGGGTTAAAGGCGCGCGCCATCTCTTGGCCCTGTTGAACCATCTGCGCGAAAAGTTTGGTGAATGCGTCGCTCATCTGTAGGGCGCATCCATGGCTAGGTTGCGGGCAATTTCAGCTTCCCAGCGCTCGCCGTTATCAAGCAGCTTTTGCTTGTCGTAAAACAGCTCTTCGCGGGTCTCGGTCGAATATTCGAAGTTCGGCCCCTCGACGATGGCATCGACCGGGCAAGCCTCCTGACAGAAACCGCAAAAGATGCATTTCGTCATGTCGATGTCATAGCGCGTCGTGCGGCGCGAGCCATCATCACGCGGCTCGGCATCGATGGTGATTGCCTGTGCCGGGCAAACCGCCTCGCACAATTTGCAAGCAATGCAGCGCTCTTCGCCATTGGGGTAACGGCGCAGCGCGTGTTCGCCGCGAAAGCGCGGGCTGAGCGGACCCTTTTCATGGGGATAGTTCAAGGTCGGCTTGGGCGAGAAGAAGTAACGCATCCCAAGGCTGAAGCCCTTGATGAAATCCCACATCAGGAAATATTTGGTCGCCCGGGCGTAATCAATGGCCATTAGTGATCCCCCTCCGGGGCGGCAAAGCGGTCGAAAGCGGCGACATAGGCGCGCACGCGCGCGCTGTCGATCGCGTGATCCGTCGGTTCAAGGTTATTCGCCAGGAAATGGGCCAGCTCGATCTTATCGGCCTCGCTGGCGCGGCTCAGCATCTCTGCGATCTTGTTCGAATAAGCCATCGTTTACACTCCTGCCCAACGGGCCCAGACCCCACCAAGAACTTCATAGCGTGCAAGGAAGGCGACCAGAACGACCCAACCCAGCGACAGCGGCAAGAAGACCTTCCAGCCAATGCGCATAAGTTGGTCGTAGCGGTAGCGCGGCACGATCGCCTTGACCATCGAGAACATGAAGAACCACATCCACATCTTGATCACCATCCACCACCAGCCATCGGCGATGAAGGGAACAGGCGACAGCCAGCCTCCGAAGAACAAGACCGAAAGCAGCGCGCACATCAGGTACATGGCGATATATTCACCAGCCATGAACAGCAGATAAGGCGTCGAGGAATATTCGGTCATAAAGCCCGCGACCAGCTCTGATTCGGCCTCGGCCAAGTCGAAGGGCGGGCGGTTGGTTTCTGCCAGCGCCGAGATGAAGAACAAGATCACCATCGGGAAATGCGGCAGGAAGTACCAGTTCAGCAGGCCATAATCACCGCGCTGCGCCTCGACGATCGCGGTCAGGTTCATCGAACCGGTCGAGATGATGATGCCGATGATGATCAGCCCCATCGACACCTCGTAAGAGATCATCTGCGCGGCTGCGCGGATCGAGGACAGGAACGGATATTTCGAGTTCGAGGCCCAGCCCCCCATGATCACGCCATAGACCTCAAGCGAGGAAGTCGCGAAAATGAACAGGATGCCGACGTTGATATTGGCCATGACCCAGCCATCATCGAAAGGCACGGCGACAAAAGCGAACAGCGCCAGAACCATCGACAAGAAGGGGGCCAGGAAAAAGACGAACTTATCCGCGCCCGCCGGAATGACGATTTCCTTGAAAACATATTTCAGCGCATCGGCGAAGGTCTGAAACAGCCCCCAGGGACCGACGACGTTGGGGCCGCGCCGCATTTGAACCGCTGCCCAGATCTTGCGGTCGCCGTAAACCATATACACGAGCGACATCATCACGAAAGCGATGATCGCCAGACCCTGAAGCAACAGGATCAACGCGTGACCCAGGTACGATGACCAGAAACCTGCCATGATCTTCAGTCCCTTCGCTTATGTCGCGGGAATGCCGCGATCCTTGCAAATCTGCAAGGTTTCGTCTGATTTCATTACCTTCAGCCCCATGGGCTGTTCGTTGGACAGGGTAAAATAAGCCCCGACCTGCAGCTCGCCATTCCGTTTGGCCTGATCGGTCATAATGTGGCGAGCGTAGTGTTTTCCGTTCGCCTTTGCCCAATCGGCCAATGCGCATGTGGCATAGGCGAAGGCCGTGTCGGCGTCCACCCCCCGCTTCAGCGTAGCATTGACTTTGACCATATCGCGCGAGCGGCCCTTGCTGTCCTTAAGGCCTTCAATTTGAACGCCTTTGAACATTTCGGGCGAAGCCGAGAAGTCTTTTTTCAGATTGGGAAACAGCGGTTGAGTCCTGGCCCTGAAATTGGCAAGTGCCAGCTCTTGCGCCGTCGGCTTTTTAGCCACCGGCCCAAGATCACGGCGCCCTGTGAAATTCAGGTTTAGGTTGTCGTTCAGCATCATCAGATCGGCTTCGGACACGGCGGCAAAGGCATCGATGCCGCCTTCGTCCAACTCCATCTCGGTGATCGTGCCATCGGGTTCCAGAATCTGGATATCGCCCGATTTCGTCGAGATGCGCGCACGCGACAGTTTTGCCTTGCCCGGCTTTTCGGACAAGGGCTGAACGAAGTTGACCACCAAAGCCTCGGGCTTTGGACGGGGCCGATCCTTGGCCCCATCGGTCGCGCAACCGGCCAGTACGGCGGTTACCGCAGTCAGCAAGATCAGGGCGCGACCACTGAGGCGCATGGTTTACTCCGCGGCAAGAGGCTGCGCATGGCGCGCAGCAGCCATCGCAGACAGCTCGCCCATCAAAGGCGAACTGCGCGCGATCGGGTTGGTCAGATAGAAATCGCGAATCGCAGGACGGAAATCCGCGCGCCCCATGTCGCGCAGCTCCAGCGGTTGCCACTCGTTTTCGGCAATCTGATCAATGGCCCCCAGATGCGGATGAGCCAGGACCAGCGCGCGGCGCAATGCTGCCAGATTGTCCCAAGGCTGGGTTTTGCCCAGCTCGCCCGACAGCGCGCGCAGGATGGCCCAGTTTTCCTTGCCCTCGCCCGGCGCAAAGTTGGCGCGCATTGCCAGTTGCGGACGGCCTTCGGTGTTCACGAAAAGGCCGTTTTCCTCGGTATAGCAGGCAGCAGGAAGGATCAGATCGGCGCGATGCGCGCCACGATCGCCATGGCTGCCCTGATAGATCACAAAAGCGCCCGGCTGAATTTCGACCTCGTCAGCG